>NZ_CP114887.1:3745000-4107949 GCF_028747805.1 Solibacillus daqui | reverse complement strand
AAGTCAGTTCAATATTGATTTGTATATAAATAAAGGCTCTGTAAAGAGAAATAATTAGTAGAAAACAGAGTTATTTTAGGATGCATTTTTACGTTAAAATGCATGTCATACACATAACCACATGTTGTGGATAAACGTTATTCGAAATAGGTGGAAATCTTTGTCCACAGATTATCAACAATTGTGGATAAAATATTTCCCAGAAAAGAATTCCACAAAGTAAAACACAATTATCGTATCAAATAAAGTGGGCTATTTCAATACTTAAACGACTTTATCCACATAATCATAAACTATCCACGTACGAGTTGTCCACAGGCATAATTTATGTGAAAAAGTTGTAGATAACACTTGTGGATAAAATTTTAAGGAAAAATAATTACTCACAGCATTTATTTGAACATCGGAAATTTTTGTGGATAACTGATTTAAAGGAATAAGAGGGGGCGTTGCGTGAGGTATTGATAATAAAAATAGAAAAAATGTATTGAGCCATTGACAAAGAGCTAGTTTTATTTATATAATGTCATGGTCTGTATGTAGAAATAGATATAGTAACACTCAGATTCAGGAGGTGTATATAAATGAAACGTACGTACCAACCTAAAAAACGTAAGCACAGCAAAGTTCACGGTTTCCGCGCTCGTATGAGCACAAAAAACGGCCGTAACGTATTAGCTCGTCGTCGTAAAAAAGGAAGAAAAGTATTATCAGCATAAGTCCACTGAGCCACATCAGTGGTCTTTTTTTTCTTTTATATTGTACGAAGCAAAAAAAGTACCAATGATTAGATGGAGCAGGTGAATGGATAATGAATAAACGCCAACGTATTAAGAAAAATGAAGATTTTCAAAAGGTGTTTAAGAAAGGTAAGTCATTTGCGAATCGCCAATTTGTCGTGTATTGCTTAAAGCAACAAGATCAACAGGCGTTTCGTATTGGCTTATCAGTGAGCAAGAAAGTAGGAAACGCAGTCACACGAGTTCAAGTGAAGCGTTATATTCGCCAAGCTTTTCTGGAAATGAAAGACGAAGTAAAGCAAGATTTCGATTATGTTATTATCGCCAGAACGCAGGCGGCCATGTTAGATTTTCATGAAACGAAAAAAAGCTTGCAGCATGTTTTAAAGGTTGCAAAAGTTTACAAAAGCTCAACAAACCAATAAAGTAAAAAAACAAGATTTCACGCTGTATGGCGCGGAATCTGTTTTTCTAATGGGCTATATTTATTTAAACGGACTGTTCAATAGTTTGAAATAGAGTAGGGATTAATTTTATAAATTATTGAAACAATTAGTAGTGTACAAGCGTGCACACATGATAAACTGTTGTCATATTAACTGAATAGGTTTGCTTTAGGAGGAAGAAGATTGAAGAAAAATCTTTGGATAATGCTGTCGCTTGTATCAGTTGCATTACTGTTATCAGGCTGTTCAGAGTTTGACCAACCGATTTCTGAAGATAGCGAAGGCTTTTGGAATGAATATATCGTTTGGCCACTAGTATCATTCATCAAACTTTTTGCTGATATGTTTGAAGGCAATGTTTCGAATTATGCTTTTGCAATTATTATTGTAACAGTTATTATTCGTTTAATTATTTTACCTTTAACAATCAAGCAAGTTAAGAGCTCTAAGAAAATGCAAGAAATTCAACCGAAGTTAAAAGAGTTACAAGCAAAATATAGCTCGAAAGACGCGGTTACACAACAAAAATACCAGCAAGAAATGATGCAGTTAATGCAAAATTCTGGGGTTAACCCACTATCGGGATGTTTACCAATCTTTATTCAAATGCCAATTCTAATTGGTTTCTATCATGCAATTAGCCGTATGAATGCAACATCTGCATTTGAATTAGGTTCATTTTTATCGGTTCCATTAGCAGAACCAAGTATTGTCTTTGCGGTTATCGCTGGTTTAATTCAGTATGTTGTATTAATGACTGGTCCTGCAGTAGATAACCCACAAATGAAAATTATGATGTACATCATGCCATTAATGATCGTTGGTTTTGGTATTGTTTTACCTGCAGCACTTTCATTATACTGGGTAGTAGGTAACATTGTTTCTGTTTTACAAAACCTTGCGATTTATAAACCTTGGAATAAAAATAAACCGGAAGCTACTGATAAAGGGGCGAAATAAGTGAAACAAACTACGCAAATAGGCGCAACAGTAGAAGAAGCGATCTCATTAGCGTTACAAAAGCTTGGCCATAGTCGTGAACAAGTTGATGTGGAAGTTTTACAAGAAGGTAAAAAAGGATTTTTAGGTTTCGGAGCACGTAACGCACAAGTTCGTGTGACGGTAAAGGACATTGTTCAACAACAAGTGAATGAAGCTGTTTTACAAAAGGTGACATCTGTCGAGGAAGTTGTTATTGACGAAACAGTTGAAGAAGAGCCAATTTTTGTACAAGACGAGCAACAAATTCACCAAGAACATGCCCAGTTTGACCCAATTGAAGAAGCGAAGAGCTATTTGACGAGCATTGCTTTAGAAATGGGCATTACAGATTTATCAATTGAGCATACTTCAGATGGCAAGAACGTGTCATTTAAGTTATCAAGTGAAAAAGCAGCACTATTAATTGGTAAGCGCGGTCTAACATTGAACGCATTGCAACAATTAACGCAGCTTATTTTGAACAAATCAGCAAAATCGTTTATGATTTTACAAATGGATGTAGAAAATTACCGTGAACGGCGCCAAGTCGCGTTAGAACAGCTTGCTGCTCGTATGGCTGATAAAGCAATTCGTTCACGAAAACCTGTTGCATTCGAACCAATGGCATCATACGAACGCAAAATCATTCATAATGCTTTAGCGAATCGTTTAGATATTGAAACGCATTCAGAGGGTACTGAACCGAATCGTTATTTAGTCATTGAACCAGTAAAATAAACATGTAGACAATAGCGACCTATTCTTTTGGGATAGGTCGTTTTTTCGTAGATGTTTAGATAATCTTCATTACTTTAGATTTTGCTTAAAATATGTTAGTCTAAATTGTTAGAAAGAATAGCTCGGATGTGATTTATCCACATGTGGATAACACTGATATAGGAGGATATAAATGGAATTCGATACGATTGCTGCAATATCCACACCAATGGGAGAAGGTGCTATTGCAATTGTCCGTTTAAGTGGCGATGAAGCAGTAGCAATTGCAGATAAAATATTTAAGTCACCAAATAATAAATGCTTAGCAGAAGTCCCGACACATACAATTCACTACGGACATTTAGTCGATCCAAAAACAGATGAAGTCGTTGAAGAAGTGATGCTGTCATTAATGCGCGGGCCTAAAACATTTACGCGTGAAGATGTTGTAGAGATAAACTGTCACGGTGGAATTGTGTCAGTTAATCGTGTATTACAGCTTGTGTTACGTTCAGGTGCCCGTTTAGCAGAGCCAGGGGAATTTACGAAGCGAGCTTTTTTAAATGGCCGTATTGACCTGTCACAAGCAGAGGCTGTAATGGACTTAATTCGTGCAAAAACAGACCGTGCGATGAATGTGGCATTAAATCAAATGGACGGGAAATTATCTCGGTTAATTACATCACTTCGCCAAGCATTAATCGAAACGCTTGCGCAAGTCGAAGTTAATATTGATTATCCAGAATATGATGATGTAGAAGAAATGACGATTCCAGTACTGCAAGAGAAGTGTGGCTGGGTACGTGATGAAATTATTAAACTTCTGAAAACATCATCACAAGGTAAAATTTTACGTGAAGGCTTATCGACTGTTATTTTAGGTCGCCCAAATGTAGGGAAATCTTCACTTTTAAATAGCTTAGTACAAGAAAATAAAGCGATTGTTACTGATATTGCAGGGACAACGCGTGATATCATTGAAGAATATGTAAACGTGCGAGGCGTGCCATTACGTTTAGTCGATACAGCAGGGATTCGTGAAACCGAAGATATTGTGGAGCGTATCGGTGTGGAACGTTCACGTGAGGCATTAAAAGATGCGGACTTAATTTTACTCGTTTTAAATTATGGTGAGGAATTAACGGCAGAAGATGAGCGTTTATTTGAAACGATTCAAATGATGGATTATATCGTTGTTGTTAATAAAACCGATATCGAACGTAAAATTGATTTAAACCGTGTCCATGAACTTGCAGGAAAGCACCGCGTTGTCACAACTTCATTACTGAAAGAAGAAGGCGTTATTGAGCTTGAAGAAGCAATTGCTGCATTATTCTTTGAAGGACAAGTGGAATCACAGGATTTAACCTACGTATCAAATGCACGACATATCGCATTATTACACCAAGCGCAGGTGGTTATTGAAGAAGCACTGCAAGCAGCTGAATCAGGTGTACCGGTGGATATGATTCAAATTGACGTAACACGTACATGGGAAATTCTTGGTGAAATTATTGGAGATACTGTGCAGGAAAGCTTAATTAATCAGCTGTTCTCACAATTCTGTTTAGGAAAATAAAAGAAGTGCTTAACAAGCAGAAATTCAGAAAGGAAGAACATTCATGTCAACACAATATGAAGCAGGTAACTATGATGTAATTGTTGTTGGTTCAGGTCATGCAGGAGTTGAAGCTGCTTATGCCGCAGCAAAAACTGGCGCAAAAACATTAATGCTTACAATCAACTTAGAATTAATCGCGTTTATGCCTTGTAATCCATCAGTCGGCGGTCCTGCAAAAGGGATTGTTGTTCGTGAAATTGATGCATTAGGCGGTTTAATGGGACGCGTAATCGATAAAACACATATTCAAATGCGTATGCTTAATACAGCAAAAGGTCCCGCAGTTCGTGCATTACGCGCACAAGCGGACAAACAACTATACCAACGAGAAATGAAACGCTTGTTAGAGGATGAAGAAAATCTTCAAGTTCGTCAAGCAATGGTAGAAGAATTAATCATTGAGGACAACCAAGTAAAAGGGGTTGTGACACAAGTTGGTGCGATTTATCGTGCAGATGCGGTTGTATTAACAACAGGTACATTTTTACGTGGGGAAATTATCATCGGCGATTTAAAATATTCATCAGGTCCAAATAACCAACAACCATCAATTAAGTTAGCCGATAACTTAAAAGATTTAGGTTTCAATATGGTACGATTCAAAACAGGTACACCACCACGCGTTAATAGCCGTACTATTGATTATTCAAAAACGGAAATTCAACCTGGGGATGAAGAACCGCGCGCATTCAGCTATGAAACAACTGAATTTATTACAGATCAGCTTCCTTGCTGGTTAACATATACGAGTGAAAATACGCATGACATCATAAATGCGAATCTACATCTTTCGCCAATGTTCTCAGGAATGATAAAAGGAACAGGTCCGCGTTATTGTCCGTCAATTGAAGATAAAATTACACGCTTTGCCGATAAGCCACGTCATCAAATTTTCCTTGAACCAGAAGGGCGTGACACGCAAGAAGTTTATGTACAAGGTTTCTCTACATCATTACCAGAGCATGTACAACGTCAAATGGTGGCATCCATTCCTGGTTTAGAAAATGCAGAAATTATGCGTGCAGGTTATGCAATTGAGTACGATGCGGTAGTTCCAACGCAATTATGGCCAACGCTTGAAACAAAAACGATTCAAGGTTTATACACAGCAGGTCAATTAAATGGTACATCAGGCTATGAGGAAGCAGCAGGTCAAGGTTTAATGGCTGGTATGAATGCAGGTCTGAAAGTACAGGGCAAAGAAGAGATTATTCTTTCACGTTCGGACGCTTATATCGGTGTGTTAATTGACGACTTAGTAACAAAAGGTACAAACGAACCTTACCGTCTATTAACATCGCGTGCTGAATATCGTTTACTATTACGTCATGACAATGCAGATTTACGTTTAACAGATGTTGGACATAAAGTAGGCTTAATTTCAGATGAACGATATGCACGCTTTACGAAAAAACGTCAGCAAGTAGAAGACGAAATCACACGTTTACGCGAGATTATCGTGAAACCAAATGCGCAAACACAAGAAACAGTTCGTTCAGTAGGTGGCGCAGAGTTAAAAGACGGTATTCGTGCATCGGACTTTGTCAAACGTACAGAAATGACATATGACTTAGTAGCAGGTTTAATTGAGCCAACTGAAGAATCATTAAGTGAAGAAGTACGTGAGCAAGTTGAAATTCAGTTAAAATACGAAGGCTATATTCAAAAAGCGGTTCAACAAGTGGAAAAAATGAAAAGACTTGAAGATAAGAAAATACCAGAAAACATTGATTACGATGCAATTAGTAGCTTAGCTACAGAAGCCTTACAAAAATTAAAGCAAGTACGCCCGCTATCAATCGCACAGGCATCACGTATTGCAGGTGTAAACCCTGCAGATATTTCGATTTTACTTGTCTATATTGAGCAAGGAAAAATTGCAAAAATCACTAACTAATGAGAGAGCGTCTTTTTATAGGGCGCTCTTATTTATGAATACAATAAAGGAGCGTTATTATGAACGAGCAGCAATTTATTGAAGCCTTAAAGCAAAAGGGCATCGAGCTTTCAGATGAGCAAGTCGCACAGTTCCGTAAATACTTTGAGCTTTTAATTGAGTGGAATGAAAAAATGAACTTAACAGCCATTACAGATTTAGAAGGTGTCTATTTAAAACACTTTTACGATTCAATTAGCGCGTCATTTTACTTTGACTTCACAAAAGTAACAACTGTATGTGATGTCGGTGCAGGTGCTGGATTCCCAAGTATACCAATTAAAATCTGTTTCCCACATTTGGAAATTACCATTGTGGATTCTTTAAACAAGCGTATTACGTTTTTAAATCATTTAGCGAATGAATTAAACTTGAAAAATATGTCATTCGTGCATGCACGCGCGGAAGAGTTTGGTCAAAATGAGAAATACCGAGAGCAGTTTGATGTTGTCACAGCACGCGCAGTTGCCCGTCTTTCAGTTTTATCAGAGCTATGTATCCCACTTGCAAAAGAGGGGGGTTACTTTGTGGCATTAAAAGCAGCAGCTGGTGCAGAAGAAATGAAGGATGCCGCAAAAGCGATCACAACATTAGGTGCGAAATTAAAAGAAGAGTTCGCGTTCCTTTTACCAGTTGAAGAAAGTGAGCGTTCGCTTTATGTTTTTGATAAAGTAAAAGTAACACCAAAAAAATACCCACGTAAACCAGGTGTTCCGAATAAAACTCCTATTAAATAAATTTAGTAAAAGTTAAAGAAAAATATAAATTATGAAATGTTTTGGTCTTTTGATGCATACATAATTATATTTATGTTATTTTTTCAAAATTACTGTTCATTGGACACTGTACATTTTTGAATGAATCAGAAATAATATTGTATATGAACTAGACAGTTTCTTAAAGGTGGTGCCACACGGATGAAAAGTACTTTTTCACGTTTTTTCGGAGGCGGGACTAAGGAGCAGCCAGAAGTAAACAGTGAAGTAGAAGTAATAGAGAATATCTCAATGGCTTCAGAAGAAGTAGTTAAAATTCCTATAGATAAAATCATTCCAAACCGTTATCAGCCACGTACAGTTTTTGATGATGAGAAGATTGAAGAATTAGCAAGAACGATTCATACACACGGTGTTATTCAACCAATCGTAATTCGACCAATGACGGGTGATGCAAGTAAATATGAAATCATTGCAGGTGAACGTCGCTATCGTGCCATGAAATCGTTGCAGTGGACAGAAGTGCCTGCGATTGTGCGTAATTTAAATGATCGTGAAACGGCTTCAATTGCGCTTATTGAAAACCTTCAACGTGAAGAATTGACAGCAATTGAGGAAGCACTTGCATACCAACAATTATTAGAGTTACATTCGCTAACACAAGAAGCGCTTGCTCAACGATTGGGTAAAGGCCAATCAACAGTTGCCAATAAATTGCGTTTATTAAAGCTTCCGCAATTTGTGCAGGATGCCATTTTAAATCGTGAAATCACGGAGCGTCATGCTCGTGCATTAATTTCCATTAAAGATGATCAATTACAAATGCAATTAATCGCAGCAACGAAAGAGTTTGATTGGAATGTAAGACAGCTTGAAGAACAAATTCAAAAAATTCTTCATCCGGAAGAGCCGGAAGCTAAAAAACGCAAACCTGCTCGAAAAGCGATTAGTAAAGATGTACGCATTGCCCTTAATACTATTAAGCAGTCATTATCGATGGTTACAAAAAGCGGAATCAATTTAAAAACAGAGGAAGAAGATACAGATGATTACTATCAAATTACTGTAAAAATTCCGAAGAAAAAATAAGCGAGTTGCCTTCTATGTATTTTGTATGTAGAAGGTTTTTTAGTGGGTAAAAAGCATAATTTATTCAGGAAATCCATAAAGATAGGTAAAATAGTTTTTATAATGCAACTTTTTATATAGTTTTTTGATAATATGAGATTAGAATAAGAAAAATCGTCAATAAAGTCATCGTAAAATGATAGATAGATTCACTAATATACCTAAAATGAAGTGATGAAAGCAGGTGCGAGTATGGGACGTATTATTGCAATAGCCAATCAAAAGGGCGGTGTCGGTAAAACAACGACATCCGTTAATTTAAGTGCATGTTTAGCTTATTTAGGAAAGAAAGTGTTATTAATCGATATCGACCCTCAAGGTAACGCATCAAGTGGCCTTGGGGTAAAAAAAGGCGATTTAGAAAGTTGTATTTATGATGTTCTGATTAATGATGAAGATATAAAAGAGGTCATTCAACGAACAGACGTAGAGAATTTGTATATTGTGCCTACAACAATTTCACTTGCAGGTGCAGAAATTGAGCTTGTATCGACGATTTCACGTGAAGTACGTTTAAAAAAGGCTGTGCAAGAAATAAAAAGCAATTTTGACTTTATTATTATTGATTGTCCACCATCGTTAGGGTTATTAACAATCAATGCGTTAACAGCAGCTGATGCATTAATTATTCCAGTACAATGCGAATATTATGCGTTAGAAGGATTAAGCCAACTATTATCGACAGTTCGCCTTGTTCAAAAGCATTTAAATAAAGAGCTTGTGATTGATGGGGTATTACTAACGATGCTTGATGCGCGTACAAACTTAGGTTTGCAAGTGATTGATGAAGTAAAACGTTATTTCCGAGATAGAGTGTATCGTTCGATTATTCCACGTAATGTACGTTTAAGTGAAGCGCCTAGTCATGGTAAGCCTGTAATATTGTATGATGCCAAATCTCGCGGATCAGAAATATATTTAGAGTTTGCAAGGGAAGTGATTAAAAATGGTTAAAGGTTTAGGAAAAGGGATTGACGCATTATTTCGTGAGGAAGCGGTACATAAAGAAGATCAGGTACAGCAAATTGCGATTGCCAAGATTTTGAGGAATCCATTTCAACCACGTAAACGATTTGATGAGACAGCCATTGAAGAACTGGCACAGTCAGTACGTGAACATGGGATTATTCAACCAATTGTTGTCCGTAAAAACGTAAAGAAATATGAAATTGTTGCTGGTGAGCGTCGTTATCGCGCGGCAAAACTCGCGGGTTTAACCGATGTACCAGTTATCGTGCGTGATTTTAATGAACAACAGATGATGGAAGTCGCGATTTTAGAAAACTTACAACGTGAAGATTTAACACCAATTGAAGAAGCAGAAGCGTACAATAGCTTAATCGTTAATCTAAAATTTACACAGGAAGATTTGGCACAGCGCTTAGGGAAAAGTCGTCCTCATATTGCCAATTTAATTCGTTTATTGCAATTGCCTGAAGATATTCGAGAACTTGTAAATGAAGGGCATTTATCAATGGGTCACGGCCGCGCATTACTTGGTTTAAAAAACAAGCGTCGTATACCAGAAGTCGCGAGCAAGGTTATGAAGGATCAATTAAATGTACGCCAGCTCGAAAAATATATTCAGGACTTAAATGAGTCTGTTTCACGTGAAACGAAGCAACCAAAAAAAGATGTGCATACACAAGCAACAGAATCACAACTACGTGAATATTTTGGTACTCAAGTACAAATTAAAAAGGTGAAAAATAAAGGGAAAATAGAAATTGAATTTTATTCAGAAGATGATTTACAACGTATTTTGGAAATGCTGAATATTGAAGAATAATAGTGAAAGGGCTTGTCCGGAAAGTAATCTGGACAAGCCTTTTGTGTTGAGGATGGTTTTCAGAGTGATTCTGGGCTCGCATTTGTTGTCACAAGATTGATCCTTATAGTAATCATTCTTTATTCTGACTACGGAATTAAATTGACGAATAATACGTAGGACAGATGTATTATTTTTTGAAATCTGTATTGTTTTTATGAATATATTTAAGAGGAATTTGAAAATGGAATTTAAGTTATAGTATGCCCATGTTAAAATCAAAACTATTATAAAAAGAAAGAGGCATCCATTATGGTATTACTAGGTTCGTTATTAAATGCTTTATTTATTGTTATTGGTGCATTTTTAGGGAGATTATTTAAAAATATCCCTGAAAATATGCAACAAACAGTTATGGTCATTATTGGATTAGTTATTGCATTGTTGGGGATCCAAATGGGAATGGAAAGTAGTAATTTTATTGTCATTGTTATTAGTCTAGTCGTTGGTACGGTTATTGGTGAATGGCTTGATTTAGACAGTAAATTTAATCGCCTTGGTTTGTGGGTGGAATCTCTTTTTGGTAAACGTGCTCAAAAAGGGACGATTGCACAAGGATTTGTGACTGCTTCTTTAATTTTTGTTATTGGTTCGATGGCGATTATTGGCGCATTAGATAGTGGTTTACGTAATGAGCATGATGTACTCATTACAAAAGGAATAATTGACGGCTTTATGTCAATTATTTTGGCGTCAACGTTAGGAATAGGAGTAATGCTATCCGCCGTGCCTGTCTTTTTATATCAAGGGGCGATAGCGTTATTTGCGGGTGTTATTAGTACATATATTCCAACTGACGCACTAGATTTATTTATTAAAGAGATGACGGCTACAGGCGGTGTAATGATTTTAGCGATTGGCTTAAATATAGCGAATCTAACGAAAATCCGTGTAGCCAATTTGCTGCCAGCGATTATTGTTGTAGCTATTATGGTAGCCATTATTTTTCCGTTTCAATAAATGACGTTGCCACGCAAGTAATAAGGCACGGGCAATTTTGTCCCCCATTGAGTAGGTAACATGTAAACGCGTATTTGAAAGCACTTTAGCTTCCATAAATCCGCCGATATTGACAATGCCTTTAATGGCTAAATCGCCGATTGGAGGCAATTGCTTATTTACTGCTTTTCCTGGATAGAGTGGTCCAGGTTGGACTAAGATGGAACCAATGGCAGTTGATTCGCCTAAACAAGCATCGATGGCCACGATATAAGGCTCTTGTTGTTCGTACAGCTGCTTTTGGCGGTCGATAATATTAAGTGCATGGAGTGGTGCTTGTAATGTTCCAACAATTTCGAATGGAAATGAAAATGTTTGTTGTAATTGGCTACCAATAATTGGACCGAGTGCATCACCAGTAGAACGGTCGGTACCGATACAGCAAAATATTAATTTTTCATGATCAAATGGAATAAGCTGCAATAAGATTTCACTTAGCTCCCATACGGCACTTGTTTGCTCGTAATGAATGCTATAATTCTTTTCAGAGGCTTGTGTCATTTATACACTCCTTTTATTCGAAATAGATTACTCGAGAAATATGAAAAAATACGATATATTTATGCAGTATATTCAATATGCTACAGCGTTATACAAGAGGTGAAAAATTTTGGAAGAAGAACTAACAATAGACATTGCAACGACAGATATTAAAGGTCTTGCACGCTATACAACTAAGCTTTGGGACTATGTTACAAGCCAAGCATTCTGGGATATGATTTTAGAAGTGACCATAAAAATTGCAGCAATTTTGGTTATTTCATATTTAGTCGTGCTCATTGGAAAAAAAGTAATTGCGCGTGTTTTTATGATTCGTGTTCGAAATAATGAGCGTCGCCAAGTGACCATTGTAAAATTATTGCAAAGTGTATTAAGTTATTTAGTATACTTCTCAATGATTATGGGGATTTTATCCGCATTAAATATTCAAATTGCAGGGTTAATTGCAGGGGCCGGAATTGCATCGGTTGCCATTGCATTTGGTGCCCAAAACTTAGTGAAGGATATCATCACCGGATTCTTTATCATTTTAGAAGATCAATTTAGTGTAGGTGATTATGTAAGAATTGGTGCAGCAGAAGGTACGGTTATAGAAATTGGTTTACGTACAACGAAATTAAAAGGCACAAATGGAGAGCAATTTATTTTGCCAAATGGAAGCATTGCGGAAGTTATTAACTATTCTATTAATAACTCAAAAGCGATGATTGATATGCAAGTAGCACTCGATGCTAATATTGAAAAAGTACAAATAATTATTCAAGATTATTTAGATACATTACCTTCGCAACATGAGGAACTTGTGAGTGCGCCACTATTTTTAGGCGTTACGAATACGACAAGTACGGAAGCGACAATTCGAATTACGGTGGAGACATTACCATTACAGCAGTTCGCGATCTCCCGTGTTATTCGTAAAGATGTCATTGATATTTTAACGCGTAACGGTATTCCATTAGCTGTGCCGAAAATGATGTTTTATGATAAAGGGGGAGAATAACGGGTGGAAGCAAAACAATATGAGCTAAACGATGTTGTGGAAATGAAAAAGCAGCATCCATGTGGAACAAATGCATGGAAAATTATTCGTCTTGGGGCAGATATTCGTATTAAATGTGAGGGCTGTGGTCATAGTGTGATGATCGCACGTCGAGAATTCGAAAAGAAAATGAAAAAGGTGTTAAACAAGTCGAGTGAGGCTTAAACGCAAATTAGACTTTTATCGATGAAATCAATATAATAGACAAGGTTATAGAATTTTAGAAAAAATGTACTGAACATAGAAAGGTTGTGTCCAAATGGCATTAACAGCAGGTATCGTTGGTTTACCGAACGTAGGGAAATCGACGTTATTCAACGCAATTACAAAAGCAGGTGCTCTTGCGGCTAACTATCCGTTCGCAACAATCGAACCAAACGTAGGTAGCGTAACAGTTCCAGACGAGCGTTTAGACAAATTAACAGAATTAGTAACACCAAAGAAAACTGTTCCTACAACATTCGAATTTACAGATATCGCTGGTATCGTAAAAGGTGCTTCTACAGGTGAAGGGTTAGGAAACAAATTTTTAGCACATATCCGTGAAGTAGATGCAATTTGCCAAGTTGTTCGTTGCTTCGAAGACGAAAACATTACTCATGTAGCGGGTACAGTTAATCCAATTGACGACATTGAAGTTATTAACTTAGAGTTAATTTTAGCGGACATGGAATCAGTGGAAAAACGTATCCAACGAGTTGCAAAAATGGCCAAGCAAAAAGATAAAGAAGCTATGGTAGAAGAACCAATTCTTCAAAAAATTAAAGAAGTGTTAGAAGCTGAAAAACCAGCACGTGCAGCTGAACTATCAGATGACGAGAAAAAGGTTATTAAAGGTCTACACTTATTAACAGTGAAGCCAATGCTTTATGTAGCCAATGTTTCAGAGGATGAAGTAGCAGATCCAGCTGACAACAAGTACTTACAAATGGTACAAGAGTACGCTGCAGCAGAGGGCGCACAAGTAATTACAATTTGTGCGAAAATCGAAGAAGAAATCTCTGAATTAGAAGATGATGAGAAAAAAGAATTTTTAGCGGAATTAGGAATTGCTGAATCCGGCTTAGATCAATTAATTAAAGCTTCTTATAGCTTATTAGGTTTAGCTACTTACTTCACAGCTGGTGTACAAGAGGTTCGTGCTTGGACATTCCGTAAAGGTATGAAAGCGCCACAATGTGCAGGAATTATCCACACGGATTTCGAGCGCGGCTTTATCCGTGCAGAAACTGTGGCCTTCACAGATTTAGCAGAGTTCGGTTCAAAGCCAGCAGCTAAAGAAGCGGGTCGTGTACGTGCTGAAGGTAAAGAATACGTTGTTCAAGATGGGGACGTAATGGAGTTCTTATTTAACGTATAAAATTAATGCGAGGGAAATGTCCGAAAAGGTGTACCTTTTTGGACATTTCATTACCTATGTATTATTTATCTGCTTAAGGCGGTGCTCCTTTGGTGGTCACAATAACTTCAGGAACAAAGGGTCTATCCGGAAAGTGATTTCTGGACAGACCCTTTGCTTTTTTAATTATTCTCCATCTTCAGGATTCGGTTGGTTGCCTTTGCCTGGCTTGTTTGGTTGATTACCTTTTCCAGGTTTATCAGGCTGATTGCCTTTTCCAGGCTTATTTGGTTGATTGCCTTTCCCAGGTTTTGTTGGTGTTGTCGGTTCCACCACTTTTTCACGTTCAAACGTTAGTTGAACATCATCAAAGTAAGCGCCGTTTGTTGTGAAGTAATTAGACGAACCAACAAAAATACGTGCGTATTTAGCATCTTCCGGAGCCGTTACGATGGCTTGGACCGTTTGCCATTCTTTATGACCACCACGTACATGAATGATGTTTTCGCCATCTTTATCTGTTCCTACTTGTACGCCATTTTCGTTGAAGTAGCGTAAGAAGAAGCTAACACTACCATCCTCTAAAAATAGCTTTGAAGAGGCTGTATAAGTTTGACCTGCATCAATTGGAATCAAATTAGTTTGAGCAAAAACCGTTTCATTTTGAGCGCTATCTACAATTTTTAAGCTTGTTAAACCATCTTGTGCACGTAATGTACTTAATTCAAATTTTACATTAGCTGAAAAAGTACCAAATAATGAAGACCAACCTGGAATTTTGTCCTCAATTAATGGTTCTTCAAAGCTAGCATTTTCAATTGCTACATGAACAGTTTCCATTTCTGGTTCCTCTGGTGTAATCACTTCGCCGCCATCAATGACAGGAACCATATAAAGATGGGTAGCAGTTGCATCAATATAGTAAATATTTTCATTTCCTGCTGAATCTTGTCCTAATACCATAAAATCAATTTCTGGACCATTCGAAATAAGAGATACAAAATCAAGCGTCTCTGGATCTACAACAGATAACTTTCCAGCAACATCTGTATATAATAATCCATCTTGTCCAAATTCAATATGAACAGGGCGCCACATGCCGCGATTTTTGATTTCTGGATATAAATTTTTGTATTTAACAACCGCAAGATTTTCCGGATTTAGTGCAAAAATAATGCCATCTACTGCACCCCATAATAAATTATCGGGACCAAATGTTAATCCACTAATCATTGGAGGTGTATCAAGTTCAGGAATAGCTAATTCGGTTTCTTGTACAACACGTTCAGATGCAACATCCCAAATAAACAACTTCGCTTCTGTCGCAGTTGGATTGATGTCTAAACCACCGCGAATTGTTGTAGAACCATAAATTTTTCCATTGCGCATCGCTAAACCAACAATACTTTGATCTTTTACTAAATTTGTATAAGTTGAGCGAGTATTGGATACTGTATCATAAATAGTTAAAGAGCCACCTAATTTTTGGTAATTAGGAATTGTACCAATTAAAAGTTTGTTATCTTCAAACTCCATAACATATGGACGGTCTTGGTTATAGTCCTTTTTTAGATCAAATAATGTTTCACTAGTTAAAGTGTCTGTATTCATTTTTTGAATAACTGCCCCAGGATAAATGCCAAAATACAGGTCCTTATTATTTCCTGCTACAATTCCTTCAGCCTGACCTTGACTGTACGTAATAAATTGATTTGTTTTTGTATTGAATCTCGATCCTTTTGGGCCTCCTGGATATGTCGTCATATACAAGTTTCCATCTGGACCTTTTCCTAAATTGTGTAATTTTAATGGGGATGCAACCATTGCTCCTGGGAGTAATTTTGTTGTGCCTGTTTCCAAATTGGCAATGAAGATTTGACCTAATCTAGACATCGTTACAACGGAAGCCCCAGGTAAATCAGGTGTACCGAATTCTAAAACTGCGCCACCGCGTAATCCTGCTGCATAGCTAATTCCAGTACGACGAGTTTCAAGAGTTGCCATATTGACTTCTACTATTTCTCGATTATGGATTACGTAAATTTTATCGCCTTTATTAGGTAACTGAACAAATCCAAAACTTCCAATATCATTTGTTGAGCCATCATGTAACTTTGCAAGTTTAAAATTTTCTATCCACTGTTGTGTGTGTAAATCATAAAATAAGATTGCGCCTTCTTTTCCTTCGTCAAAGCGTGTTACTAAATAATGACCAGCGATACTCATATCATAAGCAAAATTAATTTCATCGACAGGCTTCCCAATAAGAGCTGGTACACGTTTTGTAATATCTTCTTTTTCAAAAGTTGTTGTACTGATGCGATAAACTTTCCCTGATACACCTAAACCTGCGTATAAATAGCCATCATAATATTCTAAAGACCGAATATAACTGCTATTACCTTGATCAATTTTTCCTAAATCAACAAATTGATTGGTTGTAATATCATATTTGAAAATGCGTCCATCATTTTCTGCATATGAACCAACATAGAGATTTCCAGCCTCATCAGTCGTGCTACTCCAAAGCTGGTGTGCAGAGTTTGGTGCACCTAGTTTGGTTACTTGTTTTGTTTGAGGCGAATAGCGCCAAACTTCACCAACATTTGAATTTGTAAGTGCGGCAATATATACCGTACCATCTTTTGAAATAGAGTGACTCCAAACTTGGGAAACCCCACTTAATTGTTGTGAAAATAATAGTTTATTGGTTTTGACATCGACGATATTAAAAATACCGCCATTTGCTGTTGCGTATACGACATCTTTGCCATCTTCTTGACCAAAAACGGCATTGATTAAAACAACTTCAGATGCGCCAATGCCTAAGTTAACAGGCTCCTTAAATCCACGATTTTTTAATAGCGCCATAACATTTTCATCATTTGCCTGCGTTGAATTGCTAGAAATCAAGGTAAAAGTAAAAACAACAGCAAAGACCATTAGAACTTTTGTTATCTTACTAATAAATTGAATCAATAGAAAATACCCCCTTTTACTTGTGATAATGTCATTTTATCTAAAAATTCAGTTAACTGTGGTCTTATTAATGTCTTTAAATAGACTAAGTAAATAATTGATTAAATAGTACTGGATAAGGAGGTGATTCGTAGGGGAAAATGGGAGACAGCTAATAAATCAAAAATAGATATTTTTCCGAGTGGTATAGGTAAAAAGTGTATAACGAAAGTAAAATAATAAAGTTATTATTGAAAACATAGAATATCATTTAAGAAAGTGTATTTATCTAGCATTAACGGGCAGTAAAACAACCACCTTAAAGTTTAAGAAAATCGAGAGGTATATATGGGAGATTAACTACTCATAAAAGCCTGATTGGTGAAGGCTACAATCAATGAGAGATGTAGAAAACCTCCACTAATTGAAGGTTTACTTTATTTATAAACATATAGCTTCGGTTCTTTTGGATCGTCTTCTACAATCGCATCATTTGGAAATTTGCGTAATTCCTTATACATATAAAAATCACCAACTGCACCGGCCATTAAGAGTGCACCGATAATAACAAGCAAAAAATTACCGATTGCTAACCCAATAATTGTTGGTACAACGCCTGTTGTCCAAAAAGGTAATAGCAATGCTTTTTTCATGGCAGCGTTTGTAAGTGGCTTTTTTGTTGTTGCATATGCTACGCCGAGTTTTAAATTAACGCCATAATCAAGGTCTTTGTAAGATACGCGACCAAATACGATGAAGCCGATTAAATGAAATACTTCATGTAAAATAATGAGTACAATATAGGCGAGAATCAAATAGAAAAAATCAAACAATGAAAAATTAGCAGTAAATCGTTGATGAATGAGTGAATTTAGTAGAACAGTAAAAATAATTAAAACAATTGTCCATATAATATTGTCACGTGCCATTTTTTGCATATTTAATTCAATAATAATTGGCTGTTTAGTGTTCATAAAGCACCTCCATTATCAATGATTATAACAAAAATTGAATAAAGATTAAGAGGCGTATCTGGTTGCGCCTAAATTGTAATTGTGATACAATTCATTGATGTGAGTAATAGAAGTTACTTACTCCTTGCTCCCTGCTAGACAGGAGAGCCCAAGTCCATAAGGAGGTGCAAACACAAATGAGAAAGTACGAATTAATGTACATCATCCGTCCAAACATTGAAGATGAGGCGAAAAAAGCTTTAACAGCTCGTTTCGAAGAGATCTTAACTTCAAATGGTGCAGAGATCGTTGAAGCAAAAGATTGGGGTAAAAAACGCTTAGCTTATGAAATCAACGACTTCCGCGAAGGTTTCTACCAAATCGTGAAAGTTAACGCTGGTACAGAAGCTATCAACGAATACACTCGTTTAGCGAACATCAGCGAAGACATCATCCGTCACATCGCAGTACGCGAAGGAGACAAATAATTTTTAAACAAAATGCTGTAAAAAGGAGGGTGCATTGATGATTAACCGTGTTGTATTAGTTGGAAGACTAACAAAGGATCCAGAGCTTCGTTACACACCGAGTGGAGTTCCAATGGCGCGTTTTACAATTGCTGTAAACCGTACTTTTTCGGGCCAATCGGGTGAACGCGAAGCAGATTTCATAGGCTGTATTGCCTGGAGAAAACAAGCTGAAAACTTAGCGAACTTCATGCGAAAAGGAAGTTTAGTTGGTGTGGAAGGCCGTATTCAAACGGGTAGCTATGAAGGACAAGATGGTAAGCGTGTATACACAACAGATGTCGTTGCAGATGCTGTGCAGTTCTTAGAGCCGCGCGGAGGAGCAAGTACATCACAAGGTATGCAAGGTAACCAACAATATGGCGGTGGGCAGAATAATTATGGTGGACAACCATCATACAATCAGCCAAACCAACAATTTGGAGGAGCTCAACCACAAGATTCTTATGGTTCTTATCAACAACCACCTCAAAATCAGCAAAATTATACACGTGTAGATGAAGATCCATTTGCAAATAGTAAAGGGCCAATTGAGGTTTCTGAAGACGATTTACCGTTCTAAGAACTGCAACATCTACAAATTTAAAAATTAAAAGGAGGAACACGATAATGGCACCACGTCGCGGAGGCCGCAAACGCCGTAAAGTTTGCTACTTCACTTCAAACAACATTACGCACATCGACTACAAAGATGTAGATCTTTTAAAGAAATTCATCTCTGAGCGCGGTAAAATTTTACCACGTCGCGTAACAGGTACTTCTGCTAAATACCAACGTAAACTTACATCTGCAATCAAAGTTTCACGTATTATGGCATTATTACCATTCGTTGCTGAAGACAAATAAGTCTCATTTGGTTATTAAGTAACCGTTATAAAACCACCCATTCTAATTTTAGAAGTGGGTGGTTTTTTGTCTTTCAATTTTATGTATTGTGTGTGGCGTTAGTTTGTTTGAACATGTAAAAATGGTACAATAGAATGGTGAGAAAAGTTGAAAGGGTCGATTAATTATTTATATTATTCGGCATCGGAAAGACATAAACGTATTTGTGATTTAGAAAGTCTTTCGAACTCTAGATAAGGAAGGTTCTCCATGCAAAATAATCAATCAAGGAAGTTAGCACACGGCGCGATGATGATTGCACTGTTTACAGTGTTAATGGCCATCGTTTTTTATGTGCCTATAGCGAGTTTACTTGCAGCAGTAGTCGCACCACTACCAATTATTTGGTATAGTGCACACTATGACCGAAAATCATCGGTATTTGTTGCTATTGCAGCCGTAATCGTTACTTTTTTTATTGGTGGATTGTTCCTAATGCCCGCTTCTTTAATCTTTGCAGCAGCAGGTATGACAATTGGTGATGCCATTTATAATAAAAAAAGCAAAGTATTTATGTTTTTATCTACAAGTGTTATTTTAATCCTGACATTTGCGGTTCAATATGTAATTGCAGTTCGTTTATTTGCCGTTGACTTTATCAGAGAGTCACTGGATTTAATGAAAACGACGTATTTAGAGTCAATTAAAATGACAGAGCAAATTACAGGTCACGCAACGCCTAAGGAAACAATGGATAATTTAACGAATATGTTAGATATGTTAGAAACCGTGGTTCCAGCTGCGATTACACTTTCGATGCTGTTATTTGCACTATTACTTATTTCGGTGAACTTACCGATTTTAAAACGTTTGAAAGTTAATGTACCAGAATTTGCTGAGTTTAGTAAATTACGCTTACCTAGATCGGTTCTTTGGTATTACTTAATTGTATTAGCAATTAATTTATTTGTCCGCCCTGAGGTTGATTCAATATTAGGTGTTGTAATGCTAAATGTTTCAATGATTTTATGGGTATTACTAACAATACAGGGAATCTCGTTTATTCATTATGTGCTTAATTGTTATAAGCAACCGAAGTTTTTAAAGGTTATTAGTACGTTAATGGCTATTCCGTTTTATTCATTTGTAATTCTAATTGGTATTATTGATTTAGGGTTTAATGCTCGAGAATTTATTGTACAAAAGAGTCAAAAATGAGGAGCTGATTGAAATGGGGATTTTTCGTAAACGACCAATTCGATATCCATTGCTAGTATTATTTTTACTAGGTATAGTAGCAGCTACCCTTATTATGATGTGGAATGTATGGATTGGTATTGTCTTTGTATTAGTTTATGCAGTAGCGATGTACTATACGTTGCGTGTAGAGCTCGTAACGTATTTAGAGACGGAAAAGCATATTGAAGAATTATCGTTTCGTATGAAGAATGTTGGCGAAGAGGCCTTTTTGGAGATGCCGTTTGGGATACTTATTTTAAACGATGATTTTTCAATTGAATGGGCAAATCCGTTTATGCAGCGTATACTTCAGCAAGAATCATTAGTTGGGCACGAGTTATTCGGTATTTCTGAAACGCTGCACACCCTTGTGATGCAAGGGAAAAAAGAAGAGATGGCAATTGCTTTATTTGATCGTAAATATAATGTGTATTACAAAAAAGAAGAAAAAATTCTCTATTTCTTTGATGTAACTAAACAAGTACAAATTGAAAAGCAATATTTAGCGGATCGTACCGTGCTTGCCATTATATTTATTGATAACTATGATGAATTAACATCAGGTATGGACGATCAAGCACGTAGTTTAACCAATACAATGGTGACGTCGATTATTAATGAATGGGCGGCGCAGTATGATATTTTTGTTAAACGTTTTGCATCGGATCGTTATATTGCGGTATTTAATGATGCAATTTTGGCAGAGTTTGAACAGAAGCGTTTTTCGATTTTAGATGTTGTACGTGAACGCACCGCGCAAAAAAATCTATCGTTGACGTTAAGTATTGGAG
Organism: Solibacillus daqui; assembly: GCF_028747805.1. Classification (NCBI taxonomy): domain Bacteria; kingdom Bacillati; phylum Bacillota; class Bacilli; order Caryophanales; family Caryophanaceae; genus Solibacillus; species Solibacillus daqui. The sequence continues at coordinate 4,086,665 of NZ_CP114887.1, read as the reverse complement.
TGGGTGCAGGCTCTCAATCGTTAGTGGAGCTTGGGCAGCTTGCACAATCGGGATTGGATTTAGTATTAGGACGCGGTGGTGACCAAGTAGCGATTAAACAATCAAACGGGAAAATCCGTTTCTATGGTGGTAAAACGAACCCTGTTGAAAAACGCACAAGGGTACGTGCTCGTGTCATTTCACATGCGTTAAGTGATTTAATTCAAGATAGTGATCGTGTGTTTGTCATGGGGCACAAAAATCCAGACATGGACTCGATTGGTGCCTGTGTAGGTGTACGTAAAATGGTGGCAATGAATGGTATAGAGGGCGATATTATTGTTAACTTTGATGAAGTACATGGCAGTGTCGATCGCTTAATGAATGAGTTAGAAGCTAAAACGGATTTCTATGATCGTTTTATCACGCCAGATGATGCGCTATCAAAAATAACTGCAAAATCACTCGTTATTATTGTCGATACACATAAACCAAGTTTAGTAGTAGACAGCCGTCTGTTAAGTAAAACGGATAAGGTTGTTGTCATTGACCATCATCGTCGTGGTGAAGAATTTATTACAAATCCGACATTAGTATATATGGAGCCATATGCATCGTCTACAGCGGAGCTTGTAACAGAATTACTAGAATATCAGCCGCAAAATGAAAAGTTAGTGCCATTAGAGGCAACGGCGCTGTTATCTGGTATTATTGTTGATACGAAAAGCTTTACATTGCGTACTGGCGCCCGTACCTTTGAGGCAGCCTCGTATTTACGTACATTTGGTGCAGATACAGTATTGATTCAGCGCCTATTAAAAGAAGATGTCGATACGTATGTAACGCGTTCAAAAATTATCCAAACAGTTGAGTTTCCATATAAGGAAATTGCTGTTGCGCATGGTGAAAATTCAAAAGTGTATGATTCGGTGCTTATTGCACAAACGGCCGATATTTTATTAACGATGAAAGATATCGGAGCATCGTTTGTTATTGCGCATCGTAGTGATGGCCTAATTGGTATTAGTGCCCGTTCATTAGGTGAAGTGAATGTGCAGTTGATAATGGAGCAGCTAGGTGGCGGTGGGCATTTAACGAATGCCGCAACACAAATTGCAGCTAGCTCGATTGATGAAGCGAAACAGCATTTATATGAAGCAATTACTGAAATAGTCGAAGGGAGTAATCAATCATGAAAGTAGTATTTTTAAAAGACGTTAAAGGTAAAGGAAAAAAAGGTGAAATTAAAGAGGTTTCAGAAGGTTATGCACGTAACTTTTTAATTAAAAATGGTTATGCAAAAGAAGCAAACAACCAAGCAATGAGCGAATTAAAAGGGCAACAACGCCTTGTAGAAAAAAATGCAGCAGCAGAATTACAAGCAGCGGAAGATTTAAAAGTAGAATTAGAAAAAGTAACAGTCGAAATTAAAGCAAAATCAGGTGAAGGTGGCCGATTATTCGGTTCGGTTTCAACAAAGCAAATTGCCGATCAACTACAAAAGAAACATGGCTTTAAAGTAGATAAACGAAAAATGGATTGCAACGATGGAATCCGTTCGTTAGGTTTTACAAACGTTCCTGTCAAGTTACATCACGATGTAAAGGCAACATTAAAAGTACATGTAATTGCAGAATAAGGAGCGACAACAATGAGCGAATCCATGATGGACCGCGTTCCGCCCCATAATACCGAAGCAGAATCCTCGGTAATTGGCGCAATTTTCCTTGAACCGCAAGCACTAATTACAGCATCTGAAATAGTCATTGCCGATGATTTTTATCATATTGCACATCAAAAGATTTTCCAAACGATGCTGAATTTAAGCGACCAGGGGAAAGCGATTGATGTTGTCACTGTTACAGAAGAATTATCAGCAAAAAAAGAGCTAGAGGATGTTGGTGGTTTAACGTACATGACGGAGCTTGCGAATGGGGTTCCGACTGCTGCCAATATTGCACATTATGCAAAAATCGTAGAAGAAAAGGCGATATTACGTCGACTTATTCGTGTCGCTTCGAAAATTGCGGATGATGGTTATACGCGTGAAGATGAAGTAGAAGTTCTTTTAGCAGAAGCTGAAAAGAAAATGCTCGAAGTATCGAACCGTAAAAATGCGGGCGACTTTAAGCATGTAAAAGATGTATTAGTTCAAACATTTGATAATATTGAACAGCTGCAGGCACGTGACGGGGACGTGACAGGTATTCCAACTGGTTTCCGTGACTTAGATAAAATGACTGCAGGGTTCCAGCGCAATGATTTAATTATTGTAGCAGCACGTCCATCTGTTGGTAAAACGGCGTTTGCGTTAAATGTTGCTCAAAGTGTTGCCGTAAAGGCGCGTGAAAATGTCGCGATCTTCTCTCTGGAGATGGGTGCAGATCAACTTGTCATGCGTATGTTATGTGCAGAGGGTAATATCGATGCACAGCGCTTACGTACCGGAGCTTTGGAAACGGAAGACTGGGGCAAGCTGACGATGGCGATGGGAAGTTTATCGAATTCAGGTATTTATATTGACGACTCACCAGGTGTGCGTATGGCCGATATCCGTGCCAAATGCCGGCGCTTAGCAAAAGAAAATGGCCTTGGAATGATCTTAATCGATTATTTACAGCTGATTTTAGGAAGCGGTAAACCTGGGGAAAACCGTCAGCAAGAAGTATCGGAAATTTCCAGGTCGTTAAAAGGTCTAGCGCGTGAATTAAAAGTACCCGTGATTGCACTGTCTCAGCTTTCACGTGGTGTAGAGCAGCGTCAAGATAAGCGTCCGATGATGAGTGACTTACGTGAATCGGGTTCAATTGAGCAAGATGCCGATATCGTAGCATTCCTTTACCGTGATGATTACTACGATAAAGAATCGGAAAGTAAAGATATTATCGAAATTATTATTGCCAAGCAACGTAACGGTCCTACAGGTACAGTTAGCTTAGCATTCCGAAAAGAATATAATAAATTCTTAAACTTAGAATTTACCCCGCCACCACGCGAGGAATAATATTGAAACACGAACGTTATTCTTATTAATTTAAAAATATGTTCGTGTTTTTGTTGACTTTATTTTATTATTATTGATAAAATATTCATGCTTTATTATGAAAAAGCTTGGCAAGACTAATTTAAGAATAAGTATTGAACGCCTAGATCATTTAGGGTGCTCAATCATCGGAGGTGCGTATAGATGACAGCAGTTGTTGTAGTAGGTACACAGTGGGGAGACGAAGGTAAGGGAAAAATTACAGACTTTCTTTCTAAAAAGGCAGATGCCATTGCACGTTTTGCAGGTGGCGATAACGCAGGTCATACAATTAAAATTGGTCAAGAAACGTACAAGCTACATTTAATTCCTTCTGGTATTTTTTATTCTGATAAATTATCGGTTATTGGTAACGGAGTAGTAATTAATCCAAAGTCGATTGTGACAGAATTAAAAGGTTTACAAGCACGTGGCATTGATACGTCAAATTTACGTATTTCAAATCGTGCACATGTCATTTTACCGTATCATATTTATCAAGATATCGTAGACGAGCAAAGCCGAGGCAATCAGAAAATTGGAACAACAGCTAAAGGAATCGGTCCATGTTACCAAGATAAGGTAGGACGTATTGGGATTCGCGTGGCAGATTTATTAGATAAAGCAATTTTTGAAAAGAAATTGCGAGCAAATTTAGAATTAAAAAATCGTTTATTTACAAAGTTCTATGAAGTAGAAGGTTTAAATTTTGACGATATATTTGAAGAATATTATGCATTCGGACAAGAAATCGCACAATATGTAACAGATACATCAAAAGTATTAAATGACGTTATTGATGATGGCGGTAAAGTGCTATTTGAAGGTGCACAAGGGATTATGCTAGATGTTGATCAAGGCACATATCCTTTCGTAACTTCATCAAACCCTGTGGCAGGTGGAATTGCCATTGGTTCTGGTGTTGGTCCAAATGCCGTATCACGTGTTGTAGGTGTATGTAAGGCATATACATCACGTGTTGGGGATGGTCCATTCCCTACAGAGCTACACGATGAAATTGGTCAGCAAATTCGCGAGGTGGGTCGTGAATATGGTACAACAACAGGTCGTCCGCGTCGTGTCGGTTGGTTTGACTCGGTTGTAGTGCGTCACTCACGTCGTGTGTCAGGTATTACCGATTTAGCACTAAATTCAATTGACGTTTTGTCAGGTCTTGAAACGGTTAAAATTTGTACGGCATACGAATATAACGGCGAAGTCATTACAGAATATCCTGCAAGCTTAGAAATTATTGAGCAGTGCAAACCAATTTATGAAGAGTTACCAGGTTGGTTTGAAGATATTACAGGCGTTAGAGTATTTGGAGATTTACCACAAAATGCACAAAACTATATAAACCGTGTATTAGAACTGACAGGCATTCAATTGATGACATTCTCTGTCGGTCCAGCACGCGAGCAAACTAACATTGTAAATGAGATTTGGGCATAAAAAATAGATTCAAAAAACAGAAAGCATTGCGTAAAAAGTATTTTTAACGTAGTGCTTATAAAATAAAAAATTTTGATATCCTTCGTTTTATTGGAAATTAGGATATATTTTTATCATATTTATTACAAGAGGCTAGTTCAGAAATCATATTCTGAACTAGCCTCTTTTCTATATATTGCATGTGCATATTGGATAATAAAGGGAATAAAAAATATAGTAAATGAATATAAAGATATAGTATTGCCGATGCTAGTAATGAGAATGTAACAAATTTTTAGAAAATAATACAATTTCATTACAAAAACTTTGAAATAGTTCAATTGAAATGAGAATTATGATACAGTAGCAGAGTGTGTTTTATAAGTAATTAGCATAATTCATTTTTTAAAATATAGTATAAAAATTCTCGAAGGGAGCATTATCATGGAATCGAATGAAAGCCAGTTAGACTTGAATCATAAAAAACCAAGTCTAATTAATCGTCACAATGGTAAACTTAAAATTGCTGCAGTATTAGCATTACTAGTTTCAACAGTGACATTTAATCTAGGTTTTGCGAATGAGACAGATAAAGAAGAATTCGCGAAAATTTATCACGTATATGTAGCAGACGCTTACGTTGGTTCAGTTGCTGATGAAGCGATTGTTGAACAAATTGTTATGAAAAAAGAGCAGGAAGCAAGGCAACAATATCAAAATATAGAGCTTGATGCAGGATCGGATATTACGATTGTACCAGAGCAAGTATTCACAGTAGAAACAAATGAGGAACAAACAGTAAAAGATCTTCAACAAGCCATTACTGTACAGGCAAAAGCCTACTCGTTAAAAGTAGGTGATACAGCGGTAGCTACATTGAAGGCTAAAGAAGATATTGAAGCTGTAATTGACGGATTAAAGCTTCAATATGTTACACCAACCCAACTTGACGGATTGGAAAATAATACTACTTCTACTTTACCCTCATTACAAAAAAATGAAACCCGTTTAGTAGATGTTACATTAACGGAAGACATCACGGACGAAGAAGTTTTAGTAAGTCCATCTGAAATTACTACAGTAGAAAAGGCAGTACAACTTTTACAAACAGGTGCAGAAGCAAAAGAGACTTATGCCGTGAAGTCGGGTGATGTTTTAGGCTCAATCGCGAAAGCCCATAGCTTAACAACGGCGGAACTGTTAGCGTTAAATCCATCGTTAAAAGCCGATTCTGTTTTACAAATCGATCAAGAGTTAAACGTAACAGTAGAAAAGCCATATGTATCAGTGCAGGCTGTTTATGAAAAGAAAACGTTAGAAGCAATCAACTATCAAAAAGTTGTTAAAGAAGATCCAACAATGTTAAAAGGTGAAAGAATTGTCCAGCAAGAAGGTGCTATCGGTAAGAAGGAAGTAGAGTATACTCTTATTGAAGAAAATGGCGTACGCACTGAAATTGTTCCAACAGATGAAAACACTGTTCTTGAGCCAAAAGACTATATTGTTGTTATTGGAACAAAAGTAATTCCTTCGGTAGGTACAGGGACATTTGCTTGGCCAGCAGAGGGGGGCCATATTTCAAGTCAAATGGGAAGTCGTTGGGGGCGTTACCATTATGGTATTGATATCGCACGTCCATCAGGATATGCAATTAAAGCATCGGATAACGGTGTTATAAAAACAGCAGGCCAACATTCAACTTACGGAAACTATATAGTGATTGATCATAATAACGGGTATGAAACATTATATGCACATTTATCAAAAATTGACGTGTCAGTAGGTCAAGTTGTGGGACAAGGTGCTGCTATTGGTGTTATGGGTTCAACAGGTCGTTCAACAGGAACACACCTACACTTTGAAGTTCACAAAGATGGAGCAGAAGTAAATCCATTATCTTATTTAAATTAATTTTTAAAAAGCAGTCCACAAATGTTTGTGTGACTGTTTTTTGTTTAAAAGTGTTAAATTATGTTTAAATTTATTTGTAAATGGGAATTTAATTAATTTATTCTATTAAAATAATGAAATATTTCCCGGAAAATAATGTACAAAACATCTGTATAATGCACCAAAAGCGAAAGCGTGATAGAGTAATAATAGAATCCTTTCCAAATAGAGCTATTCTAAAGAAAAGAGGAATGTAAGATGGATAAAACGATATTAGTTGTTGACGATGAAAAGCCAATTGCAGATATTTTGCAATTTAACTTAATTAAAGAAGGTTATCGTGTGATTTGCGCGTATGACGGAGAAGAAGCATTACAAAAAGTAGAAGAAGAGCAGCCAGATTTAATGCTATTAGATATTATGTTACCAAAGCGCGATGGCATGGAAGTGTGCCGTGAAATACGCAAAAAATATGATTTTCCGATTATTATGCTGACAGCAAAAGGCTCGGAAATTGATAAGGTATTAGGTCTTGAAATGGGTGCAGATGATTATGTAACCAAGCCATTTAGTACGCGTGAATTAATTGCACGTGTGAAGGCGAATATGCGTCGTTTAAATGTACCAGCACAAGTCGAAGAAGCACAGGTGGAGACGAATGATATTGTCATAGGCTCACTAACAATTCAACCCGATGCTTATTTAGTGTTGAAACGTGAGGAGGCAATTGAATTAACGCACCGTGAATTTGAATTATTGCATTATTTAGCGAAGCATATCGGACAAGTAATGACACGTGAGCACCTCTTACAAACGGTATGGGGCTATGATTATTTTGGTGATGTACGTACAGTAGACGTAACGATTCGTCGTTTACGTGAAAAAATTGAGGATAGTCCTAGTCACCCTTTATGGATTGTGACAAGACGAGGAGTAGGCTACTACTTACGAAATCCTGAACAGGAGTAGACTACATGCAAAAAGTAAGTTTCTTCAAATCAATACATGTAAAGCTTGTATTGATTTATATGCTGTTGATTATTATTGCTCTTCAAATTATTGGGATTTACTTCATGAAGCAGCTAGAAACCAATTTGAAAACCAATTTCCAAGATTCGATTCGTCAGCGCATTGAATTAGTGCACTATAGCATTCGTGAGGAAATGTTAAAAGAGCGTGATGATACACTACCGTCGCGTGAAGAAAGCTTAGGGACAATTTTAAAGGAGTTTTCGACCCAGGATATTAACAAAATCAATGTCGTCGATAACCGAAACCGTATTTTAGCAACGTCTGATGCAAACAATCAAGCACAAGTTGGTCAGCGGGCAAACGAAGAAATTATACGTAAGTCGATTTCAGCAGAGACGTTGCTTGATTCCATTTCATTGGATCGTGATACAGGGAAGCGTGTGTGGGTGCTCGCTGCCCCTATTACTGATACAGTTGGCCCGAGTGGTGAGGTAATCGGTGCAGTTTATGTAGAATCAAATATCGAGAAGGTTTATGAACAGTTAAATGAGATTAACCGTATTTTTGCTGCAGGAATAGCGATGTCGCTAGTCATTACCATTATTTTAGGTATTTTAGTAGCGCGTACAATTACGCGTCCAATTTCCGATATGCGAAAGCAAGCACAGGCAATGTCAAGAGGGAACTATTCACGTAAAGTACGTGTTTACGGTACCGATGAAATTGGACAATTAGCTATTGCATTCAACCATTTAACGAATCGCTTGCAAGAAGCACAATCTACAACAGAGGCAGAGCGACGCAAGCTAGCGAGTGTATTAAGTAATATGACGGACGGCGTAATTGCGACAGACCGTAAAGGGAAAATTATATTAATTAATGAACCTGCACTTGAATTATTGCATGATTCACGTGAAACAACGTTAAATCGTCCAATTGCGTCGGTATTAAGACTTGATCAAGAATATAGTTTTGAAGATTTGATTCATATGAAAGATCCGGTAAATCTTGACTTTAGTATGAGTGATACACCGTATATTTTACGCGCGAACTTTTCCGTTATTCAAAAGGAAACGGGTTTTGTGAACGGGCTTATTACCGTGTTACATGATATTACCGAGCAGGAAAAAATCGATATGGAACGCCGTGAATTTGTAGCAAACGTATCGCATGAATTACGTACGCCACTAACAACGATGCGTAGCTATTTAGAAGCACTAGCTGATGGGGCGTGGCGTGATGAAAATATTGCACCAACGTTTTTAAATGTTACACAAACGGAAACGGAGCGCATGATTCGTCTAGTAAATGATTTATTACAGCTATCAAAAATGGACAGTCAAGAGTATGAGCTTAATTTTGAATTTGTTGAGTTTAATAAATTTTTTACGCGTATTATTGACCGCTTTGAAATGTCAAAGTCCCAAAATGTTGAATTTGTACGTCTATTACCAGAGAAAAGTTATTATGTCGATATAGATACCGATAAATTAACACAAGTAATTGATAATATTATTTCGAATGCCCTGAAATATTCTCCAGATGGCGGTAATATTCGCTTTGGCTTTACGGTTCATGACAATATGCTGCGCGTTATGATTTCCGATGATGGTATGGGGATTCCGAAAGAAAATGTCAGTCGTATTTTTGACCGCTTCTATCGTGTAGACCGTGCACGTGCACGGTCTATGGGTGGCACTGGTTTAGGTCTTGCAATTGCACGTGAGATGATTGAAACACATGGAGGGAAAATTTGGGCAGAAAGTGAGGAAGGGCAAGGAACAACAATCTTCTTCACATTACCGTATGAACTTGATGAGGCGGGGGATTGGGAATGAAATATGTTGAGCAAATAAAATCATTTTTATTAGTGTTCCTCGTGTTCTTAAGTGTTGCCCTAACACTCATCATTTGGAATTACCAGCCAGATTATGAGCTCATTGAAGAAACACAAGTAGAAGAGGTACTTATCGGAGACCAAAGGCAATTGCAGGATGTGCTCAAGCCGTATCGCGTATTATTTCGCGAAAATGATGCATTTACTGGGACCGTTTCAAATGGTGTATTAAATGAGCTATATAGAAATTTCATTACTTGGCAAGTCCAAGATGTAAAATTAATTAATACAGATCCTAAAATGAATGAAATAATAAACAAAAATAATCGAGCAACTTTATTTTTCAATGAAGAAATTCCAATGCAATCTTTTTCGAATGTATTACCGTTTGTTGAAAAGGACGAGTTGGATATAAGCTTCAACCGCTTGATTATCGATTGGTCGAATGCGGAAGAACAAGATCAGCTTCAGCTATTATTTTTAAATACGGAAAAGCGTTTATTGCTGCAAGGCTATGTCAATTTGGCTAGTGGTCAACGTTTTTTAACACAGGTAATCCAGCCTTCGAAAAATTATACAAGCTATGTAGAGGTTGAGCGTGATTCACTGCATTCTTTATATGTGCCACAGGGGACATTTGGGGCTACAAAATATACGTATTTAATTGATGAATTTTTACCAGAAAGCTTTAAAAATATTGTTTTTCCCGATCCTTCTATTGTGCAACCTAATGTAGAAAACGAGCAATCAGTAAGGTATACAGATGGTACATCATTAATGACGGTCGATACGCAAAATCGTATTTTAAATTATGTATACCCACCTGCAGAAAGCATAGCGCCGATCCCATCCTCAAGATTGTTATTAGATAGCTTTGAATTTGTGAATGACCATGGGGGCTTTACATCTGATTTCCGTTTGTCTTCGATGAATATTGGAAAGCACATCATGGAATACCAGCTATTTTTACATGGCTATCCGGTGTATAGCAATATGACAACGACGCGGATTATAACGACTTGGGGAGAAAACAGACTATTCCGTTATCGTCGTCCGTATTATTCAATTGAAAGAGATATTCCGAATGAGCGCGCGGTGCAAAGTTTGCCTTCAGGTGAAGCGGTTGTGGAATATTTGCGTAATTCAAAGGACTATTCATTTGATGAAGTGGATGAGATTGTTGTTGGCTATTATTTAATGCAAAACCCGGACTCGTATATTCTAGATCCAAGCTGGTTTATCATTTCTGACAACGTTTGGACACGCATTACACCTGAACAAATAGGAGGTGTAATGAATGGATTGGAATAGAACGAAGACAATTTTTATTTGGGTATTTTTAATATTAAATATCTTTTTATACACGCAATATTTACAGCGCTACAATGAAGGGCAAGAAATAGAAGTACTTGGTGAGACGAAAAAATTTGAATCGCTTTTGAAAGAGGATAATATTACGTATAATGCCTTACCAAATAATAATGAAAGCGCGGCTTATTATTCCGGTCAAATCAAAAATTTTTCACCTTCTGAAGTGCCGTATTTTGCAAATCAGCGTACAGAAATCGAAAATGGTAATAAACTGATGGTGACGATGGAAAAGCCTGTGAAGCTACAGGAAGGTGGAGCGCACGATAAATTTACAGAATTCCTTCATAGCCATGTTTATGAAGGGGATTCCTACGTATTATGGAATATTGATAATGAAAATAAAGTTGCAACCTTTTTCCAAAAGGTAAATGATTTAACACTTTACTATAATGTTCGTGGTTATGTGAAAATTTATTGGAATGATGATGAACGTGTTGTAGCGTATGAGCAAACGATGCTAGAAAAACATGAAAAACTAGAAAAACAGCAAAATTTACTAACACCGATTCAAGTGTTACAAATTTTATATGGTAAAAATTTATTGAAACCGGATTCTCAAATTTTAAAATTAAATCTAGGCTATTCAACAATTGTGCAATTAACACAGACACAAGTATTTGCCCCAACTTGGGAAGTACGTGTGCGCTTAGCTGATAAATCAGAGGAAACTCATTTTGTAAATGCGGTGGATGGCAAGATTGTAGAAATTCAAAATGACTTATCAGAAATTGTTGAGCCTGAAGAGGATTTGGAGTAGTAGGGAGTTTTAATAATGCGATTTAGCGTTTTAGCTAGTGGCAGTTCTGGCAATGCAATATATGTAGAAAATGAAGAGCATTCATTTTTAGTGGATGTTGGTTTGAGTGGCAAAAAGATGGAGCAGTTGTTTGCTGAAATTGACCGTGACATGAAAAATTTATCGGGAATTTTAGTGACGCACGAGCATAGTGATCATATTAAAGGGCTAGGTGTCGTGGCACGTAAATATAATGTTCCTATTTTTGCGAATGCGAAAACATGGGGAGCGATGGACGGATTAGTTGGTAATATTCCATCCGATTTGCGCTATCATTTTGATATGGAGACGGTTAAAACATTTGGTGGCTTAGATATTCAATCTTTTGCAGTGTCGCATGATGCGGCGGACCCCATGTTTTATACATTCCAGCAGGATGGGCGTAAATTGGTCGTTATCACAGATACAGGCTATGTGAGCGACCGAATGAAAGGCTATATAGCAGCAGCAGATGCCTATGTATTTGAAAGTAATCATGATGTGAGTATGTTACAAATGGGGAAGTATCCGTGGAGCATAAAGCGCCGCATTTTATCAGATGTTGGGCATGTATCAAATGAAGATGCAGCAGTCGCGATGGCCGATGTTGTTGCGGAAAAACCAACACAAATTTACCTAGCGCATTTAAGTAAAGATAATAATATGAAGGAATTGGCGCATATGAGTGTCACGCAAACACTAGAGTCATGCGGGATTATTACCGGTGAATACTTGAATTTGCATGATACCGATGCCAATATCCCAACAAAGCTTGTGACAATTTAAATAGGGTAAAGAAGGGAGTGTTCAAGAAGTGATTCTGAGCACTCCTTTTGCATTCTTTTTTAATTTTTAAGCATGTTTTAGATAATTTTCATCTAATTTTAATGTTTCCTGTGTATTCTAACAGTAAGAAAAGAAACAATAAGAGAGGATGAGTGTAATGAGTTATTTTCCAGAGGATGAACAAAAACAATTAGATCGTGTTGCGGAACTTGAAGCACGTTTAAAACGTGAGGAAGAGGAACGTCAACAACGTCAAAATAAGAAAAATAAAAAAGGTGGCAGTAAGTGGGGTTATTTTGTTTCTGGCCTAAGTGGTGTTATTGTTGGAGTGCTATTACTTTGGCTACTGTTACCGTCATTAGCAAATCAGCTACCAGGTTCTAGCCAAGTGAATAATTCAACGGGTACATCGATTGGACAAACAGCAACGGAAGTAACAACTGATGTAACAAGCGCGGTAGAAAAAGTATCGAGCGCAGTTGTCGGTATTACAAATATTCAAGATGTGGCACCGAATTTCTGGAGTCAAAACACTTCAGCAATGGAAGAGGTAGGAAGTGGCTCAGGTGTAATTTATAAAATCGAAGGCAATCGAGCATTTATTGTTACGAATTATCATGTAGTAGATGGTGCAAAACAAATTGAAGTAACGTTAGATGATGGCTCAAAAGTTGAAGCGCAATTAGTTGGAAGTGATATGTGGACAGACTTAGCGATTATTTCCATTTCAAGTAAAGGTATTGAAACGGTTGCCCAATTTGGTGATTCAGATGTATTAAAACAAGGGGAAACCGTTATAGCAATTGGTAATCCACTTGGATTAGATTTCTATGGGTCAGTGACAACAGGTGTTATTTCTGGTAAAGACCGTTCTGTACCAGTTGATTTTAACGAAGATGGTGTAGAAGATTGGTCAACAGATGTGTTACAAACAGATGCTGCTATTAACTCGGGGAACTCAGGTGGTGCGTTAATTAATATTGCAGGGGATTTAATAGGTATTAACTCAATGAAAATTGCCCAATCTTCAGTAGAGGGGTTAGGCTTTGCGATTCCGATTAACTCAGCGATTCCAATCATTGAGCAATTAGAGAGAAGCGGTGAAGTAAAGCGTCCAACAATGGGTATTTCATTAATTGATTTAGCAGAAGTGCCTGCATTCTATCAACAACAAACATTACAATTACCGCAAGAAGTAACGGGTGGTGTGGTAATTTCTCAAGTAGTACGCGAATCGGCGGCTGAAAAAGCTGGTTTACAACAATATGATGTCATTGTTGAGATGGATGGCAAAAAAATCGAAAATGCAATTCAGTTACGTAAACATTTATACAATGAAAAACAAATTGGGGATACCTTACAAATGAAAGTGTACCGTCAAGGGAAATTAGTAGAAGCGCAATTAGAATTAGTAGAAAATGCACAATTATAATTTGTGGATAACTGAATACAATTAACAATTTAATCACAACGGGTAGAGGGGGAAAAATGCTTTCCTTTTCTACCCGTTTTTTGTTTGTTACAATGGATTGTGGATAACATTCTTAAAATTGTGAATAAGTTTGTGGAAATTTCAGAAAAGAAAGAAGGCTTTTAAAATGACAAAATATAGCTGTGAAACCCATATAGACCATGCTTTAGATATGCAGGTTGCAGAAACGGGAGAATACCCTGTGATGGAATTTTTATCAGAAGATAAAAAGTTATCAACAACTTGCTCTTACTGTGAACAGCAAGCAACATATATTGTATCAAGTAAATAACTTTACACAACATATGGATATAGCTTGTGGATATGTGTATAACTTTTGTGGATAAAATGTTTGTAAATGGAATGTAAAGGTGGATAAGTTGTGAATATTACTATCATTTCTGTAGGTAAACTGAAAGAAAAGTATTTAAAAATGGGCATCGATGAATACGTAAAGCGCTTAGGAGGCTATGCGAAAATCGATTTAGTCGAAGTGCCAGACGAAAAAGCACCTGAGCAATTAAGTGATGCGGAAATGGAACTTGTAAAGAAAAAAGAAGGCGAGCGTATTTTAGCTAAAATTAGTGAGGGCACATACGTCATTGCCCTAGCACTTGATGGAAAAATGAAAACAAGTGAAGAAATGGCGACCGATTTAGATGAGCTCATGACGTATGGGAAGAGCAAGGTGGCATTTGTCATTGGCGGCTCACTTGGTCTGCATGATGAGGTCTTTAAACGTGCGGATGAAAAGTTATGTTTCGGGAAAATGACGCTACCTCACCAGCTGATGAAGCTAGTGTTGGTGGAGCAGATTTACCGTAGTTTTCGGATTATTAAGGGAGAACCGTATCATAAGTAAGTGCGGTATTCTATGTAAAACAAGGGTAAGAAAAGAATACAGGAGAAAATCGAAAATGGCAGGTTGGTCTTGATTTTCACTGATATTATTATGTTTATTTTATTATGCCTATAATTGGAGGCTATGTGAATGTTAAGTGATCAGGCGAGATATTCTAGGCTCGCGAATATAACAAAAATAATAAATACAAAATTAGAACTACGTGAGGTATTGCAGCGTGTAACAATAGCGATATCAGAGGAGATTGTTCAATGCAACGCTGTTGGAATTTATTTACCCCAGGAAGATGGAACATTTAGAGGGTTTGCAGGAAAACCAGAGACGATAAATGGCGTATCAATCGATACTCAGGTAATTGATCCTGAAATAGACTTACTTTCAAAAGAAGTTATTGAAACAAAAAAAACCATCTATATCCCTGATACCTCAAAGGATAATCGGCCGGATCCGAGACCAGTTGATGCGTTCAAAATTAAGTCCTTATTAGCCCTGCCGATCTCATTTGGGCAAGAGTTATTTGGTCTGGTTTTTTTATTTGATTATGGAATTCCAATGAACTTAACAGATTCAGAAATTCAAAGTGTGGAAGCTTATGTAAATATGGCTGCGGTCGCAATTCAAAACGCAAATAATTTAACACAAAAGGAAAACCTTATTGCCGAGAAGCAGCTGTTACTAAATGTTACCCGTGATTTATCAATATGTTCCTCGATACAGGAGAGTTTTGATAAATGTTTTTTTTACTTAGGTCAGATTTTAGAGAGTAAAAACATGGCTGCCCACCTTTTAGACCCGCTAGACAAAACAACGATAAAAACAACGAAGTTAAGCAAGGACTGTGATTGGACAGAAGCGGATTGGATGGAGAAAAGCTATGAAGCCAAGATCCGAGGGGTTATTCAAACAAAAAATATAGATAGTAAGGGGTTACTGACGATTCCATTGGTTTCAATGGGAGAAGTATTAGGGGTAATCGTTGTTGGCAAAGAGGAAAAAGCTCACAATTACAATAATTCCAAAATTCAACTGGCAAAATCTATCGTTGATGCCACAGCTCCTACGTTTTCAAACTTGTTATATATGGATCAACTTGAAAGCATGGTGGAAGAGCGAACGAGAGAATTAGCTGCTGCTAATGAAAAAGTTACAAGTGTAATTGAAAGTATTACGGATGGATTCTTTACTTTGAATAATAAATGGGAATTTACGTATGTAAATAAGCATCAATATTTTCCACAAAGAAAAACAGCAAAAGATGTATTAGGCAAGAATATATGGAGGGTTTTCCCGAGTAGCGTTGACACTGTTATGTATAAGGAATTTGATCGTGCAATGTCAGAGCGAACTACAGTTCATTTCGAATTTCTTTCTACCGCTGATGAATATTGGCACGAAGTTATTGCATACCCGTATGATAATGGTATTTGTTGTATTTTTAAAAACATAACGGAAAAAAAGCAATATGAGAAGGAATTGAAAAGGTTATCCAACATAGATTTAATAGGGCAAATGGCAGCAGGTATCAGCCATGAGATTAGAAATCCAATGACAACAGTACGAGGATTTTTGCAGTTATTAAAAGAAGAGAACACCTATGAGAAACATAATATGTACTTTAATTTAATGATTGAAGAACTTGACCGTGCCAATTCTATTATTACTGAATTTCTCTCAACGGGTAATACAAGGAAATCGGATTTGCAGATGTTAGATTTAAATTCAATTATCCACGATATTATTCCTTTAATAAAGATTGATGCGTATAATCAAAATAAATATATTCAAGTCGATACAAATGACATTCCGGAATTACTTTTAAATCGTAATGAGATACGGCAATTATTAATAAACCTATACCGTAATGGCTTAGAAGCGATGAGCACAGGGAAAGTTCTAACCATTAGCACCTACAAGGAAGGTCAAAATTGTGTGGTACTTGCAGTGCGGGATCAAGGAAAAGGTATCAGGCCTGAAGTATTAGAGAAACTGGGTACTCCATTTTACACGACTAAAGATAATGGAACTGGATTGGGGTTAGGCGTATGTTATGCCATTGCTGCCCGTCATAATGCAAAAATAGAAATTCAAACAGGATCGGAAGGCACTATCTTTTTAGTTAAATTTAATTATGAAAATAATGAACAATAACCTCATTTAGATTAGTTGTGGTGAATCGTATCCAAGTTAATTAGATATTAGAATAAAGACAAACCCTAAAAAAGTATAGGTGAAGTGAACACAAAAAGTTAGACACTTTATTTAGTTAAGAAACTTGTAAGGATTGAGTTCGGTATTGTACCGGACTTACTCCTTTTAATTTTTCCTTAATTTGTTTGTGACTGTAGTATTCAATATATTGTTCAAGATCTCGCTTTAAGTGTTCCATGTTTTCAAACTCTTGTAAGTAAAGTAATTCTGATTTTAAGAGGTCGAAGAAGTTCTCAATTACTGCGTTATCGAGACAATTTCCTTTACGAGATATACTTTGTGTAATGCCATGTTCTTATAATACGTGAGCGTTTTTATTCATTTGATAATGCCACCCTTGATCAGAGTGAAGTACTGGGGCACCTTCTTCGGATAAGCGATTGAAGGCTGGTTCTAACATCTTTGAAACAAGTGGATAGATAGGTCGTTTTTCAAAGTTATACGCAATAATTTCTCCGGTAAACAAATCAAGTACAGGTGATAGATAAAGTTTCTTACCATACCAAATAAATGGAATTCCGTCACATCCGTTACCCATCTTTCATTTGGTTTTGGCACAACGAAATCACGTTTTAAAATATTTGTCGCAATCTTACCGACGTTTTCTTTGTATGAGCTTTTGATGTCGGGAAAATTGTTCATTTAGGCTCCGGAACTATGAGTGATATTAAAGATGCGGTTCTTTCGCGCTATACACGCTACTTAATTGTAAAAAACGTAGATCCTTCTTTATGGGAATTTAGCCATATTCAAGTGTGACTATTTAATACTAGAGTTAAGTATAGATAGGTATAAAAGCAGTTTCACGTATGTAGCTAAGGTATTATGATAGCCTTGTAACATATAAAATAATCAAGTGAAAAAGGCAAACCACGAGAAATCGTGTGACGCAAAGCCAAGGGCCTGGACCACGCTAAGTGCTATGTGGATGGCAGCCGGTTACCGCAAGGATTCAGAGTCCTTTTTTTATGAGCCTTGTTAAGAGGCTTATTTTTATGCGCGTTATTCCTTATTCACTACTGAAAGGTAGGGTAAAGAACATGGGTAAAAGTTTATCAAGTAAAATTTCAGCATTACTAGCTTTGGTGTTAGTTTTGCAAGTTTTCCTGTTTCCAATGCAAAATGTTTTGGGAGCAACAGATAGCAACCTTCTGCCGCCAAGTAACCTTGAGTACCAACATATCACACCAGATGATGTGAAGCTTACTTGGAGTGCGGTAGTTAGTGCTACAGGCTATAAAATCTACGAAATTACAGAAGGTCAATTAATACCACGTGGTACAGTTACTACTAATAGTTATACGATTAATGACCTTCCAGAAGGATCGTATACATACGTCGTTTCAACGTTAAGTGCGAACGGAGAATCTGGTCCTTGTGCACCGATTACGGTGAATGTTGCTTATCCAACGATGGCAGCTCCAACACTTTCTTACACTTTACAAAACGCAAACGACATTAACTTGAGCTGGACAACTTCTCAGTATGCGGAAGGATATAAAGTTTACCAAATTGGACCAAATGGAGAGCAAACTTTAGTTACTACAGTAACAGGTAAAACGTATACGATTTCAAATGCTCCTGAAGGGGATTTTACGTATACAGTTTCTTCATTTAACTCTAAATATGGAGAGTCGCCAATTTCTAATACTGTGGACGTAACAATTCATCATCCAGTAATGGCAGCTCCAACGAATTTGACGTATACAATTGCAAACGTTAATGACGTAACACTGAAATGGACTGCTTCTTTACACGCAACAGGTTATAACGTATATCAAATTGTTGATGGACAAAAAATTTTAAAAAGTACAGTAACGGGAACGAGTGTTACATATACGAATACTCCTGGTGGGGAATATGTATATGAAGTTCATTCTGTAAATAGTCGTTTTGGTGAATCGGCAGAAGGAAGTCAAGTAACGGTAACTGTTGGATCAGTAACAATGCTTCCTCCAACAAACTTAACGTATACAATTGCAAATCTTAATGATGTTACGTTAAAATGGACCGCTGCTGCAAATGCGACAAGCTATAAAATTTATCAAACTATTGATGGACAAAAAGTATTAAAAAGTACAGTAACAGGGACGAGTGTAGCATATACAAAATTACCTGCTGGAGATTACGAGTATGTAGTGCATTCTGTAAGTAGCCGTTTTGGTGAATCGGCAGATGGTAGCCAAGTAAAGGTGAATGTCGGAGAAGTTGCGATGATGCCGCCAAGCAATGTTACGTATACAATTGCGAATGGAAACGACATTGTTTTAAAATGGGACGCTGCTACGAATGCGACAAGCTATAAAATTTATCAAATTATCGATGGACAAAAAGTATTAAAGAGCACAGTAACGACAACAGCTGTTACGTATGCAAACTCTTCAGCAGGAGACTATGCGTACGAAATTTACTCTGTAAGTAGTCGTTTTGGTGAGTCGGCAGAAGGAAGTTTAATTTCTGTAAAGGTAGAGCCTGTTGTAATGACAGCTCCAACGAATCCGACATATACAGCAGCTAACATTAATGATGTTACATTAAACTGGGATGCTGTACCGTATGCCACAAGCTATAAAGTGTATCAAGTTATTGATGGACAAAAAATATTAAAAAGTACAGTAAATAATACAAAAGCAACCTTTACGTATTTACCAGTAGGTGATTACAAATATGAAATTCATGCTTTCTCTAGCCGTTTCGGAGAATCAGCGGAAAGTGCGAAAGTTTCTTTCGAGATTAAGTTCCCACAAATGAGTCCACCGGCAAACTTAACGTATGTTATTAAAAATACTACTGATTACACTTTAAACTGGGATGCAGCAGAAAATGCGACAAGCTATAAAGTGTATCAAATTATTGATGGACAAAAAGTGTTGAAAAACACTGTTACAGGAACAACTATTAGCTATACAAAGATGGCACCAGGTGAATATACGTATGAAGTACATTCTGTAAGTAACCGTTTTGGAGAATCAGTAGAAGGTAGTACAGTTTCTTTAAAATTAGATGGTTTAGATTTACCTGCACCAACAAATTTAGCGTATACAATTCTTAATGGAAATGACATTAAGTTGACGTGGTCAGCTGTTACAGGTGCATCGAGCTATAAAGTTTACGAAATTATCGATGGTCAAAGAATTTTAAAGGGTACGTTAACAGGAACGACTGTAACGTATACGAACCAATCAGAAGGCGATCACAAATATGTTGTGACATCTTTCTCATCATTGTTTGGTGAGTCATCAACTGCAGCAGAAATTACAGTTCCTTTACAGTTCCCGAATATGGCTGCACCAAGTTCTTTAACATTTAAAATTCTTAATGGAAATGACGTTTCTTTAACTTGGGGAGCAGTTCAATATGCAACAAGCTATAAAGTGTATGAAATTATTGATGGACAAAAAGTACTAAAAAATACAGTAACAAATTTATCAACTACGTTGTCTAACGTATCATTCGGGGAGCATGTCTATGTTGTTCATTCTGTAAGCCCTCGCTTTGGAGAGTCGGCAGAAGGTAAAGAAGTATCTGTTAATATGAGTGAAGTACAAATGGCTAAGCCAAGTAATGCTACCTACAGTTTCGTAAATGGAAATGACATTAAATTAACTTGGGAAGCGGTTCCTTTCGGGACAAACTATAAAGTATATCAAATTATTGATGGACAAAAAGTATTAAAAAGTACAGTAAATACTACAACAGTAACGTATGCGAATCAGCCAGAGGGCGAGTATGAGTTTGAAATTCATTCGTATAATTCTCGTTACGGTGAATCAGCAGAAGGAAGCAAAGTATCCATTAATTTAGTCTTCCCAGAAATGCAAGCGCCTAGCAATTTAACGAAAACAGCTACGAATGTGAATGATATCGTTTTAAAATGGAACGCTGCAACGTATGCAACGAGCTATAAAGTGTATCAAATCGTTGATGGACAAAAAGTATTAAAGAATACACTAACAACTACTTCTGCATCATTCCCTAAAATGGCAGAAGGTCAATATGAGTTTGTAGTTCATGCTGTTAGTCCACGTTTTGGTGAATCGGCAGAAGGAACTAACATTAACTTCGAGATTATTTGGCCGGAAGTACAAGCTCCAGTCATGACTAACACGATTTTTAACGGCAACAACGTTACTTTGTCATGGAAAGCTGTTAATTGGGCAAATGAATATCTTGTATATGAAGTTACGGGATCAAATCGTCAGCTAGTATACAAAGGATCAGCCTTAACTACACAACTATTTAATCTTTCAGAAGCAACGCATTATTATGAAATTGTTGCGTTTAGTAATCGTTTCGGTGAATCAGCTCCTTCTAGCCAATTGGCAGTGGACATTGTATATCCAGAAATGGAGCCCCCAGTAGCAAGCATTAAATTACTAAGTCCGACAAGTGCTCGAATTATATGGGATTTTGTAACGTATGCAAATGGTTACAATTTATATGAAATTGTGAATGGGGAACCAGTGTTAATTGCCGAAAAAATTAATAATTTATCTTACACAGTTTCAGGTTTAACGTATGTAGATCATGAATATTATGTAACGTCTTACAGTAACTCATTTGGTGAATCAATACCTTCAAACGTCGTGTTAGCAAAATTGATTGTGGATACGACAGCGCCTGTTACAACAGCGAATTTACCAAGTAATTGGACAAATGCAAGTCCTGTAGACGTAACATTATCTGCATCTGATGACGAGACAGGAGTGGCAAATACGTATTATTCAGTAAATGATGGTGAGTTTAAATCTGGAACATCGTTTACGGTGTCAGAGCAAGGAATTAATAAAATTACTTTCTACTCTGTAGATAAAGTAGGCAACAAGGAAGCAGAAAAAACTGTATTTGTGAAAATCGATACAGAAGCGCCAACTACAAAAACTAGTGAAATTCCAGAGTGGTTTACTGCAAATACATCTATCAACTTATTTGCAACAGATGCATTAAGTGGAGTGTCTAAAACGTTCTATTCAATTGATGGAGCAGCATATGTGGAAGGTACAACAATTAAAGTAGATGGAAGCAAATCTTCTTATAAAGTTAGCTATTATTCAGAGGATGTTGCTGGAAATAAAGAGGAAGTTCAAAAGATTGAAATAAAAGCAGATTTAATTGCACCTACTACAACTGCGACAGCTCCGACAGAGTGGACAAACAAAGATGTAGTTGTGAAATTGCATGCACAAGATGCTGAAAGTGGCGTTGAAAAAACGTTTTATTCAATTAATGGATCTGCCTTTGTGGAAGGAGATACTTTCACAGTTAAACAGGAAGGAATTCATACAATTCAATTTTATTCTACTGACTTAACAGGTAATGTCGAGGAATCGAATACTATTAAAGTGAAAATCGATAAAACGGTACCAGCCGTTTCAATGGATGTAAACAAAGATTACAAGCTTGGTGATTCAGTACAATTAACATATTCAGCGAACGATATTCTTTCAGGTGTTGCTTCGGAAGAGATGATTGTTACATCACCAAGTTTAAAAACAACCGTTGTAGCAAATGGGGAATCTGTAAAATTTGATGAGCCTGGTAAGTATAACGTAACTGTTAAAGTAACGGATGCTGCTGGAAATAGCACAACTATTACAAAACAATTTAGTGTATACATTCCAGCTACACTTGAAGTAATGCCAGAAGTAATTAAAGGAAATAAAGGAGTATTCACAGTACGGGTTATTCTGCCAGATGGGATCAGTACAAAAGGCTTCGACTTGAATACTGCAACTATTAATGGTGTAAAAGCCTTGAAGAGCAATAATGGATATTATAATCAAGCAAAGCTTGGACAGTTTAAGTTCGAACGATCTCATTTCACGTGGAATCAACCGCAAGTATCGCTTGTGTTTAGAGGTTATGTAGATGGGGTACTAGTTGTTGGAGAAAAAACTGTTAAAGTAATTCAATAAAAGTTTATATTTTTCAATTTCCAAAATCCCTCATTTACTTGTGATATGGAGCACCTTATCATAAGTAAATGAAGTTTTTTCAAAAAATTTGGAAATAATAAAAACCGCAAGTATACATGTTGTGGTGAACCGAATCATAAGTAAGTGCAGTTTTTGAAAAGACCACCTAAGACTTTGGTAACGAACGTTTTAGGTGGTTTTAAAATTGAATAGTAACGAATATTTTTTCTAGAATTTCAATGGTTGTTCCGAAATAACTCACTAAATTCAGCTCCATAAGGATTCTAAAATAGAAATAGCATCATTCGATAATAATCTGAATGATGCTATTTAAAATCATATATTTGATTGTTGAACATCCGAAGCTGTCGTTTTATATTCTCCTCTTACATTCGTTTTTCTTGTTAAAGAAAAGACTGCACATGCTAAGGCAATGAGAACAAGGCATCCCCCATACCAAGCTGCATGTGAGATAGTATTTGTTTGATTTAAAACAATACCCCCAAATCCAGAGCCCATGGAAATACCGATTTGTAACGCTGAATTGTTAAAGCTTTGCTGAATATCCGATGTAGCAGAATCTGTTTGAATTAGATAGCTTTGTTGTGGTGGAGCTAGACTCCAGCTTAATGCTGCCCAAATCATCATTACCGGTATAAATACAATGAGTGAGAAGGTAGTGAATGGCAGCAGGAACAGCACAATAGCAAATGAAATTATGACAATAAGGATACTTTTAGGAGCGCCAATCGTATCTGAAAGTGTTCCCCCAAATGCTCCCCCGCTTACCGCTGCAATACCAAATAAAAGATAACAAAGGCTAATCCAATAAGAATTCAGATGAAGTTCCGTTTCCAAAAATGGAGTGAAATACGCATAGATCGTATAATGACCTGCCAGCATAAACATGGTAGCAAGATGTGCACTCCCGATTTTTAAGCTGGCAACGGCCTTTAATTGTTGTGAAAGTGGAATTGTCTCTTCACCAGGAATTGGCTCCAAAAAGATGGAAATCAGGATAAAAGAGCCTACTGATAGAATTGCAATTCCAAGAAAAATTACCCGCCAACCAAAATTATCGGAAATGAGAATACCTAGTGGCACACCCAGGACAAGTGATGAACTAATTCCCATGTAAATGAGTCCTAGAGCCTTTGCACGATGGTCTGGTGAAACAACTTTTGCTGCTATTGTTAAGGATAGCACCACGATAAGTGCTGTACTCATCGCACTTAAAACCCGGGCAATCATCATAAAGGTAAAATCTGGACTAAAATAAGTTATGATATTACTGATGAAAAAAATAAACAAGGAAATAAGGTATAACTTTTTTCGTTCAATTTTGCTCGTTAAAACTAATAACACTGGACCGGAAATCGCAAAAATAAGTGCGAAGACTGTAATCAGCTGTCCAGCAGAGCTTAATGAGATATTCATATCTGTTGCGATAATTGGAAGTATACCGCCAACGATCAATTCTACCAAACCAACGGCAACAGTTGATAATGCTAGTATAAAAACTTTGTAATTCATATTCTGCTATACATCCTCTCTGATGAAAAAATTAGAAAATAAAAAAAATCCTGATTACAAAAAATGAATAGTTCATTTTCTGTAATCAGGATTTTAAGGTTCCTGGTAGAGACCCTCAAGCCGTATTCTTGAGGTTATACAGTAATATTTATGTGTAATAAGCGAGCACGTTGAATAGTTTACTAGCTTTCATTTGAATTATCAAGTGTTTAATTTTAGTTTTAATATTACCAATTGGCAAAAAACAAGTTGTACTTCCAATGTTTATGAAACAAGAGAGGGATGACAGGCACTACGCTAGGCGGATGGGGGAATATAAATGTATTTAATTGGTGAAATCGCAAAAATTACAAAAGTATCTACTAGAATGCTGCGACACTATGAGAAAGAAAGGTTACTAAATCCTGCTGTTAATGAGGAAAATGGATATCGTCAGTACACAGAGGAAGATATTGATACGATTGAAAAAATTAAGAGACTGCGTAAATATCATTATTCTATTGCGGAGATACAAACCATTTTTGAAAAAGGACTTTACCATTCTCCTGGTATTTATAAGGAAAAATTAGATCAGTTAAATGGGGTAGTGGAAGAATACCAACAGCTAATTGATGAGTTACAAGAAGAAAATATTCCATCAAAATTAGTGAAGAATAACTATGATGTTCTTATCGGAAACAGAAAAGGATTCGATACGATCTTTAAAAGAGCTGTTATAAAGGAATTTCATTTGGAACGATTTTTAGAAGATACAGTAGAGAATATGTATAAGCAGCCATTTACTTTGGGTGGGAAATTTTTTGTTGTTTTTCATGATATGTCACAAATGAATGAAGGTGAACTTGATGTAGGCGTGTTTCAACCGATTGAAAATAGGGGAGAACATACAGATTTTGAGTTGTTACCATTTTCTGATGCTATATATATAAGTACGATCCATTATGGTACGTATAATACAATAAGTCGGGCATATATTCAGCTTTTTCGCTATGCAGAAGAAAATGATTATGAAATCATTGGGGAGTTTATGGAGAGGTATTTAGTTGATGGATACTATACCTTATATGTTGAGGAATTTATAACAGAAATATTTGTTACGGTTGCTCTTAAAAAGCCTTGACCTTCACATAATGTCAACCTATATATTTTAGTTGAAAATTGAATGGAGGGATTATTGTGAGCAAGCTAAAAAAGAGAATCGCTAGTTCATTATGCATTGCAGGTTTAATTGCTGGGGGATTAACAGTCCAAGCTCTTTCTCAAGAACCAGTTGGGAAATATAGTATGCCATTAGAAGAGGAACAGCATGAAGGGACTTGGCTACAATGGCCACATAACTATACCTATGGAAAAGGCTATAAAGAAAATATTCAAGACATTTGGGTAAAGATGACAAAAGCTCTTACAGAGGGTGAAAATGTCCATATTATAACATACAATCAAAAAGAAGAAGAAGCGATTCAAAAGTTGTTAGTAAATGCAGGTGTAAACTTGAAGCGTGTGGATTTTTATCAATATCCAACTGACGACGTATGGGTTCGTGATAATGGTCCAATATTTGTCTATGATGAAAAAGATGAGTTAGTTATTTTAGACTGGGGATTTAATGGTTGGGGTAAGAAGGAGCCATATAAAAAAAGTGATATAATCCCCCAACGAATAAGCGAAGATTTAGGGTTTAAATTAGTCAATTTAAATGAAGTCGTTTTAGAAGGTGGAGCAATTGAATTTGATGGAAGTGGGACAAGCTTGGCAACACGTAGTTCTGTCACAAATGATAATCGAAATGCGCATTTATCTGAAAAAGAAATAGAGGGCTATCTGTATGATGTTTATGGTATTTCCAATCCTATTTGGCTAGATGGGGTAAAAGGGGAAGACATTACAGATTTTCATATCGATGGATTTGCACGCTTTTTAGATGATGAAACAATTATCACATTAAAGAATGCAGACTTAATAGACTGGGGATTGAAGAAATCAGACCGAGATATACTTTTAAATGCAAAAAACGCAAAGAATAAACGATATAACTATGAATATTTACCTTTAACTAAAGAAAATGTCCGTTTAAAAAATGGTCAAAATTTAGGTTATAAAGGTTCTTATTTGAACTATTATGTTGCAAATAGTGTTGTATTAGTGCCAAATTATAATGATTCAAATGATAAAAGAGCTAATGAAATCATTCAAAAATTGTATCCAAATAGAAAAGTAGTTGGTATTGATGTACGTCAGCTCTATAAAGATGGTGGGATGATTCATTGTGTTACACAGCAGCAGCCGATTGAATAGGTAATCCAAACCAATGGTGGCGATTTGATACGATATTCTGATCACGGTGAGCATAAAGAATGCCTATTACGCGATATTTGTGTCGGTCTTATGAAATACCGCAGAGCCGTGGTGCCTTTTGCCGGGGTACAAGCACCTTACTGAAATGTTCCCAGAAATGTGTCCTTATGTACCAACGACGATCGCTTCCCTGAATTCAACAGGGGATCGGTCGTTTATCTTTTTATGGGAAAGAGTTATATTTTCTCACTTATTTTCAATTACCATGCATTTACTTAGCTGGACCTCTGTGTTGATGAAGAGGTCCAGCTAGCTTAAGGGGTTAGGAATGCTTATGATAACGAACGGAATTCAAAGAAAATTCATACAATTGTTTCACGTGAAATATTAAAAACGCATGACAATATGTCTGCTCCAAAGATTCTTTATGTTTTTGAGTAATTTACGCTAAAGGGAAATCGTTCCAATACAGGGAAATAAAGAATTTAAAGAGTCGATAAACTATGCTACATTATCGAGGTTTAACTTAATCAAATTTTTAAGACTTTTTAATAGGCAAGTAAATAGGTCACCAAGATTTCCTTTCATATGTTAATAAAGATACTATTACAAATAGGGAAGGAGATTTAAATGGTCAATAGAAACTGGTTTGATCCGTTTGGCGGTAATACAGGTCAAGGTTTCTTTAACAATGCACAACAATTGCCAGCGCAGACTTCACCGACGCAATATGCATCACCACAAGTATCACCGTCAAGACAATATGTTCAAAGAAATATTACAAATACGGTTGTACCACACATTCACCCTTCACACTTAACTACTGTTAATCAACATTATATTAATAACCAACATTATTTCCCTCATACTGAATCGGTAATAAATGAATGCTTTGAAACAAATACAATGTGCGGAAACCCATTTAGACCAAATGGGTGTGGCTGTTCTAAAAGAAGAGGCTGGTAATTAAAGCGGTTGAGTAGAGAATTAAGAATAATGTTCTCAGTTAGTGGGACATGGCTTTCTGAATAATTGAACTGAATAATCCATGAAATTTTTCGGAAATATGTGGTGAGAGAGTAGTGAATTTCTCTACATTTAACAAAAAGCAATAAAAAATCGAAATGGCATTTGTGCCATTTCGATTTTTTATTTGGACTAAAACTAATTCTGTCTGAGCCTCGTTTTACTCAAGATTCATTACTAAAGGGTAAGTATGAAATCATTTTATAATTCACCATTTTGAAAGCCTAACTAACTTTACAATGTGAAGTAAAAGTTAGTTTGATTTATTTAGTGTATAGGAGAGGATAAATCTCCCAACGGAGTCCGCATCTTAACAGAGATCATTTCGCGCTATTTTGGGGAGAAATGTGTTTTCTAATTAAAATTAGTTGCTTTAGCTATGAAGTAAATCTGATTTTTAATGCTTATATTTATACTATATTAGGATTTTTTGTTAATAAGTTCAAAGTAAAGTGTTGATGCAAGGCTTATTTACAACTTTATTTTTAAAGAATTATTCCTCTTTTTACTACAAAATAATACATTTCTCTAATTTTCTTAAATTTAAAAACTTTATTCGTGTATTGTATAGACTAAACGACTTTTATCCCATATAATATTCCCTATTCTTCATTAAAAACGAACATTAAGGTGGTTTTTATGTTTAATTATACGCAAATTTTCCGAGGGACTGCTTTTTCGAGTAAGTCACCTCAAGAAATACAGGTTTTAAAAGATTATCTGTTTTGCATAAATGCTGACGGAATGATTGAAAAAGTAGTTGCACCTGAGGATGCTGATTATCAAGAACTACTAAATAGATATCGAGGGAAAGAAAACTTCCACCAGTTAGCGGAAGGGCAGTATTTCCTACCGGGCTTTGTTGATTTGCACGTTCATGCACCTCAATGGGCACAATCTGGAACAGCACTAGATATTCCTCTTTCTGATTGGTTAAACACATATACCTTCCCCATTGAATCGAAGTTCTCAGATTTAAATTTTGCTAAAGAGGTGTATGAAGATTTAGTAAGTACATTACTAGCAAATGGCACAACTACATCACTCTATTTTGCTACTGTTCATAAAGAGGCTAGTTTATTGCTCGCTGAAATATGTGCCAACAAGGGACAACGTGGTCTAGTAGGGAAAGTTGTGATGGATGATCCTGAGCAAACGCCAGAATTTTACCGAGACGCTGATATTCAAACAGCATTAGCAGATACAGAAGAATTCATTATTGCTGTTAAAGAATTAGCAAAAACGACAAAACAAGGAGTTTATCCAGTTGTCACGCCACGATTTATCCCAAGTTGTACAGACGGTGCTTTAAAAGGCTTAGGAGAATTGGCTGCAAAGTACGATACACATATTCAATCTCACTGTAGTGAAAGCGATTGGGCACACGGTTATGTAAAAGAGCGATTCAATAAAAATGATGCGTTTGCGTTACATGATTTTGGTTTATTAGGTGACAAAGCGGTTATGGCACATTGTAATTTTTTAGATGATGAGGATGTAGAATTATTTGCTGAAACAGGTACTGCTATTAGTCATTGTCCTGTTTCTAATGCTTATTTTGCTAATAGTGTCATTCCGGTTGCTCATTTCCATTCAAAAGGAGTCGATATTGGTTTAGGTTCAGATGTTTCTGGAGGTTTTTCTCCAAGCCTTTTCGATAATGCTAGACAAGCTGTAATGTCATCTAGAATGTTAGAAGACGGGGTAAATCCATCTCTCCCAGCCGAAAAACGTGGCGTAGCAAATTCTCGTATTACAATTAACGAAGCCTTTTATTTAGCAACAGCTGGCGGTGGGGAAAGTTTAAGTTTACCAATTGGCCGTTTACAAGAAAACTATGCTTGGGATGTACAAATAATTGATACGAAAATAGCATCTGCAAAACTACCGATTTTCGATGTGAATGAAGATTTAACTGATATTTTCCAAAAAATCATGTATCTTGTTCGACCTGAAAATATTCGTGAAGTTTGGGTGCAAGGCAACAAAGTTCATAACAGAACGGTGTAAACAAAAGTTCAATACCCTAAAACGTCGATAAATTGAATTAAACAAATTAAAACTTTGAGGTGTGCAATTTAGTGGAATCGCAAAAAAATAAGCAAACTAACAATCAAAGCAGTACCCAACAATTAACCGTTTTACCCGATGATAAAATCTCATTTGGTCAATCAGCCTTTTTAGGTTTACAACATGTAATGGCGATGGATGTGTATGTAGTACCCTTCCTTATTGCGTTGTTAATCGGTTTACAATCAGGGCAATCTTCAGCGCTAATACAATCAACATTTATTGCAGCAGGAATTGCAACAATTGTTCAAACATATTTCTGTATGAAATTGCCGATTGCACAAGGTCCGTCTTATGTGCCGCTTGGTGCCATCGTTGGTATTTATGCTGCTAGTGGTGGTGGCGAACTTGGCTGGAGTTCGGTGCTTGGGGCAAGTTTAATCGGTGCTATATTAGTTATTATTTTAGGATTTACGGGTCTTTTTAATAAGATTGTAAAAATTTTCATTCCGCCAATCGTCGGAGGTACGATTATCTTTGTCGTTGGTCTTTCATTAATGCCTGTTGGTTTAAGTAGCAATATTTATAATGGTGCAGGTGCTACAATTAACCAAAACATTTATTTAGCGCTTATTACAGCTACGGTTTTAATCGTTTGCGTTATGATAGGTTCTTACTTCCAACAAAAAGGTCGCATCTTCCGTATTGCTTCGGTTCTTATTGCGTTAATTGCAGGGAGCATTGCAGCGAAATTTATGGGAATACTAGATTTATCGGCAGTCTCACAAGCTAAATGGTTTAGCCTGCCACAAATTCCGTTCTCTGATTTTAGTTTCACGTTTAATGCTTCTGCAATTATAACAATGGTCATTATTTATATTGTATTAATGGCTGAAACAACAGGTACTTGGTTTGCGATTAGTAATGTTATCGATCAACCTTTAACAGATAAGCAAGTAAATCGTGGAGTGATTGGTGAGGGTATTGGTTGTTTCGTTGCTTCTTTCCTTGGTTCAACACCAGTTACAGGATACTCAACAAACGCAGGTGTCATTTCAATTACAGGTATTGCAAGTCGACGTGTCTTCGTAGCTGCGGGGATTTGGTTTGTCTTATTTGGGTTTTCTGGTAAACTAGCAGCGTTAATATCTGTTATTCCTTCAGCAGTAATTGGTGGTGTGTTCGTCATCGTTTGTGGCATTATCGCGATTAGCGGTTTGCAAGTGATGAAAAATGTAAGAATCGGTGAAAAAGAAA
The DNA here is from genome assembly GCF_028747805.1 of Solibacillus daqui. Taxonomy (NCBI): domain Bacteria; kingdom Bacillati; phylum Bacillota; class Bacilli; order Caryophanales; family Caryophanaceae; genus Solibacillus; species Solibacillus daqui. Next base: position 4,056,025 of record NZ_CP114887.1, on the reverse strand, counting down.
TGTACGTTATTGCGGTTCCAATGATTTTAACACTTGCATTAACATTATTACCTAAGGATTTCTTATATTCTTTACCGACGACAGTACAATATTTATTTGGCTCTCCAGTAGCAACAGCTGCAATTGCCGCGATTGTATTAAATAAAGTTTTACCAAGTGGCAAATAGCCAATAATAAAAATAAAGGAATTAACTAGCTAGAAATTCTAGCTAGTTTTTTTGTGGTTAGAAAAGTATTAATTTTTATTGAACTTTAAGAAAAGATATTGTGTCGTGCGCTTTGGTGAGAAATCCGTTTTTCTAACATTTCTATTCTTGTATGAACATGGATTTCTACTTTTCTCTTATTAGTTTTTTAACTAGCCAAAATACAATTTTAAAATGGTCGAGTTCATTAAATTGGCACATAAAAGTACCGAGGCTACTACGGTTACGTAAAGTAACTAATAGCAGATAGGTAATGGAAAATAAAACTATAGATTCTGTTTGTTAAAGTTTTTGAGAGAATACAATTCACATTATTGACACAATAAGCAAAAACGATTATTATTCGTTTAGTCGTAAACTTTTTAACTGTATACTTTCGATATTTAATGCTTTTTTTTAGATTCTCGCTACTTCAAATTTGGTTAAGTGAATTGATTTACGTTAGTTTCCCTCGAAAACCAGGGTTTGATAGACCGTCTGCGAATTGAAGTAGGATAGGTTAAGAAAACTAAGGAAACTAGTCAATTCAAAAAGTGCGTTGCTTTGAACTAGGGGTATTTTAATACTCAAGAAGGCTATTGGATAAAATTTAATAATTTTAGATAAGGAGATATAGCAATGAAAAAATTAGAAGGAAAAGTAGCAATTATTACAGGTGGCGCTGGCGGTATTGGTATGGGCATGGCAACTGCCTTTGTAAAAGAGGGAGCAAAAGTTGTAATTGTAGACTTAAATGCAGAAGTAGGAAATGAAACGGTCAAAACATTACAAGCGCTTGAACCAGAGTCAATGTTCATCCAAGCGGACCTTACAGAGCACGCTAATTTAGGAAACATTGTAAATCAAGTTATTGATAAATATGGCAAATTGGACATTTTAGTAAACAATGCACACGCTTCGAGAATGAACTCAATTGAAGATACAACTCAAGCAGATTTCGATTTCTCGTTTAATACTGGATTCTATCCAACATTCTACTTGATGCAAGCGGCACTACCTTACTTAAAAGAAACAAAAGGAAATATCATCAACTTCGCATCTGGTGCAGGAATTAACGGAGATGTAAATCAAGGTTCATACGCTGTTGCTAAAGAAGCAATCCGCGGTATTACACGTGTAGCAGCAAACGAATTTGGCCCATTTGGTATTAATGTTAACATCATTTCACCAATCGCTAAATCACCAGGTATGATCCAATGGGCAGAAGCAAATCCAGAATATTACGAAGGAATGCTTGCAAAAATTCCGCTAAGAAGACTTGGAGAAGTTGAACAAGATATCGGTCGTGTTGCAGTATTTTTAGCGAGTGAAGATTCGGCTTATATTACTGGTCAAACAATCATGGTAGACGGCGGATCAATTAAATTACGTTAATTCGTATACTTTATTTTTAGGACAAACAAACTGCCGTGTTGCGTGAAGTACATGTAACACGGCACTATAATAAATTATGGAATGAGGATTTCATCATGACTAAACAAAAAAATAAGTTCCATTATGCTTGGTTACTATTAATCGCCGTATCTATAATGGTCGCTCTAGGTAAAAATGGTATTTCGACAGCAGGTGGATTGTATCTAGCACCTGTTACTCAAGATTTAGGTATTGGTATGGGGAGCTTAACACTATACTTTAGTATCGCATCAATCGTTACAATGATTTTCTTACCAATTGCAGGTAAATTAATGGCGAAATATGATATCCGCTTAATTTTAATCGTATCGATTATCTTAATGGCTGGTTCATTCGCAATGTTCGGATTCATGAGCTCAGTTTGGGGCTGGTACTTATTCAGTATTCCAATGGCAATTGGTTCAATTTTTATTACACAAATGGCAGGACCTGTTTTAATCAATAACTGGTTTAAAAAGCATAATGGATTAGCAATCGGACTTATGGTTGCAATCGGTGGTGTATTTGGTGCAATCATTCAACCAACAGTAGGTAATTTAATTGCCAGCCAAGGATGGAGATTTTCATATATTGCTTCAGGTATTGCTGTAGCGGCAATTATTATTCCAATCATTCTATTATTTATTCGAATGACTCCTCAACAAAAAGGTTTACAACCAGTTGGTATGGACGAAGTAAAAACAAATGGTGATTCTTCTTCTCAACAAGAGACGGCAAAAGGAATTACAGCTGCAGTTGCAAAAAAATCTAGCGCATTCTTTGCTTTATTTGGTTTTTTCTTCATCATTACATCGATTGCGAGCTTTAGTCAGCATCTTGCACCATTCGCAATGGGCGTTGGCTACGATATAAAATTTGCAGGTAGTGCATTAGGTGCCATGCAAATCGGTGTATTAGTTGGTGCTTTATCATTTGGTGTATTAAGTGATAAAATTGGTGCAAAAAACACAGCGATTTTCGCGATGTTATTAGGTTTAGTGCCAGTAGGTATTTTCCTAACAGTTCCTGATAATCAAACAATGTTTATCGTCGCAATTGTTATTTTTGGTTTCATCGTTTCATCACTAGGAACATTAGGGCCTCTTTTAACAACAGCATTATTTGGAAACAAAGAATATAGTCAAATTTATTCTACAGCTGCAATTGGTTTAGCAGTTGCTGGTATCGTAGCATTACCGGGATATGGTTTTATCTTTGAGTTTACTGGTAGCTATACACTAGTACTGTATGCACTTGCTATTATGTTGATTTTAAACGCGCTATTAGTATTATTAGCGTTTAAAGGTAAAAAGAAATTAGAAAAAGCAGGTTTGTGGAATTAATACTTCCGTAAGGTGACTTTAACATAACATTGAGTAGTACATTACTTTCAACGGCGAACATGATACGATATTTTGTACGCCTAGTAGCGATGTTATTATAAAACGGATGCTCCCTTATTACTTATGTAAGTGATAAGGGGGCATTTTTTATTGGACGGGTATAGATCAATTTTTCAAAGAAATCCGCATAAGAAAATACGGCTAAGTGGAATTAGTAGAAGGAAATTTTCTAGTGCATTTGTATATTTCTCTTACTTTATCAATACATTGAAAGAAAGTATTTAATATAAGGAGCAATGACTATTCCTAAAATCGTTTCGGTTGGTACATACACGCCACCATACTCATTAGCTCAGTCCAATATTGAGCAATTAACAAAAGAGCTTTTTCAACACAAGATTTCTAGATTAGAAAGGCTACTAAAGGTTTTTGAAAATGGTGAAATAGAAACGCGAAATTTTTGTGTTCCACCAGATTGGTATCGTGAGGACCATACATTTGAAGAGCGTAATGAACTTTATATTCGGTTAACTACAGCGTATAGTGTGGAAGTCATTCAACGGTGCTTGGCTAATCGCTCATTTTTACAAAAAGATATTGCTACAAAAGATATTGATGCCATTATTTTTGTCAGCAGCACAGGAATTTCAACGCCTAGCATCGATGCGCGTGTCATGAATGTTTTAGCTTTTTCGGAGCATATTGTTCGAATACCGATTTGGGGACTTGGCTGTGCTGGTGGAGCTGCTGGTGTTAGTAGGGCATATGACTATTGCAAAGCATATCCAAACGCTAAAGTGCTCGTAGTTTGTGTAGAGCTTTGTAGCTTAACGTTTCAGAAAGAGGATTATACAAAAAGTAATTTAGTTGGGACATCTTTGTTTGCAGATGGCGCGGCCTGTGTGCTTGTTTGTGGGGATGATGTGGAGCTTGAACAGGAAAGAGCTATCCCACACATCCTTGGTTGCAAATCAAAATGGATGCCAAATTCTGAAGATGTAATGGGGTGGGATGTGAAAAGCGGAGGATTACATGTTGTATTTTCTAAAAGTATCCCCGGTATCATCTCAAATTGGCTTGGCCCATTTATTCATGAATTTTTAAGTAGTTACAATATTTCATCAAGCCAAATTAATAATTTTGTAGCACATCCAGGTGGAAAAAAAGTATTGAATGCTTATGAGGATGCCCTGAATTTAACAAAAATGCATACAAGTGTTTCACGTGAAATATTAAAAACGCATGGTAATATGTCTTCCCCAACGGTTCTTTATGTTTTAGAGCAATTTATGCTCAAGGAAAATCAATCCAATCCATTAGGTTTACTTGTTGCACTGGGTCCAGGTTTTAGTGGGGAAGCGGTGTTATTAGAATGGAGGGCATAAATTGATTTTTTACTTCATTTTTGTTTTCGTTATCATTCAAAGACTAGTGGAACTGCTAATTGCGAAAAGAAATGAAAAATTGATGCGGGCAAAAGGGGCCTATGAAGTTGGGGCCTCTCATTATCCATTTATGATTGCGTTACATGTCAGCTTCTTTATAAGTCTTCTAATAGAAGTATTGTATTTTAAATCCATGGTTGTCCCATTTTATGAGTTGCTAGTTGTATTTGTGTTATTGCAACTTTTTAGAATATGGTGCTTAGTATCCCTTGGTATGTACTGGAATACAAAAATTATTATTTTACCAGGGGCAAATGTTGTTGTGAAAGGTCCGTATTCCTATATTCGCCACCCCAATTACTTAGTGGTATGTCTTGAAATTTTAGTGCTGCCTTTACTATTCCATGCCTATGTTACAGCGCTTATTTTTACAATTTTAAATTTCCTCATGCTTGCTGTCCGAATTCCAATAGAAGAAAAGGCATTAAAAGAGGTAACGGATTATGCTACATCTATGAAACGCACATAAAATAACAATAGACCGATTTGAGACGTGTTTTATCTCAAATCGGTCTTTAAATTTAATTGGTAAAGTGTGTTGTTTTACAAAAGTAAATATTTTCGATTATTGTCTGTCATACGATTTTCAGAAGATAATAAAGTGTAATTTAAGAAAGATGGCATGCCTCTATCTACATCCTACCAAATATTTAATTATAAGTCTATTTTTGGACAAGGTAGGGTGAGATAATAATTTTGCGCAAATACATCATAACGTTATGAGAATGGTTGATGGATATGAAACAGAACATTTATGATAACACCGAATTTTTTGAACAGTACCAGCAAATTAGAGCGAGAGAATATAATTATAACAAGCAAATAGAGCAACCGAGTTTTCTGCAGCTTGTACCAGATCTTCAAGGGCAAGTCGTTTTAGATATTGGGTGTGGTGCTGGTGATTTTGCTGTCCTTTGTATACAAAAAGGCGCGAAAGAAGTTTTAGGGATTGATATATCTGCTAATATGATTACTACGGCTAAAAAACGTCACGAGCAAGAGCATTTAAAATTTATGAAGATTGCTTTTGAAGATTTAATTTTACAACAGGGTCATTTTCATTTTATAAGTAGTTCTCTGGCTCTACACTATATGGCTAATTTGCATGATGTCATTCAAAAAATTAGTGCAGCCTTAAGTAGAGGCGGTGTATTATTATTTTCAATTCAGCACCCTATTTATACGGCGAATATGGGAGAGGATAATTGGATAACAGATGAAGATGGAAATATCCTGCATTTTGCGGTGGACCGTTATCATGAAGAGGGGATAAGAAAGGAAGATTGGTTAGTAGATGGTGTCATTATGTATCATAGGTCTATTGCCACAATATTTAATACGTTATTGAATAATGGCTTATCCATTGAAAAAGTAGTTGAACCAATTCCATCAAGAGAAATTTTGCAACAAGTGTCCAATTTTAAAAAAATACTTCGAAGCCCTCCGTTTTTAATTATAAGAGCTAAAAATTTAAATTGATTCAGCCAATTATTTTTGTACAGGTGGCTTCAAAAAAGGGACCAAATCGAAAAAAACTTCGAATTGGTCCCATTAATTTAGAAATATCATCATTGCGAATCACAAAAAAATATGGTATCTTATTAAAGATATGCACACATTTTTATAATTATTGTATACTTTCCCTATATTAATCATACATCAAAATTATGTGTGCGTCAATCATTTTGTATCTATTTTTAAGGAGTGAATGCGATGAGTACATTATTTCAGCAAGAGCAACAACATTTACAGGATGTTTTGGAGGTAGTGGATCAGCAAACGCAAAAGTTAAAAGCAGAAACATCGAAGCGTCAGCAAGAAGTTGTATCGATTCGACGTCATTTTTGGGATGAGGTAAAAATTAATACCGATACATTTGACGACTTTTTAGAAACCGTTATTAACTTACGCCAAGAAACGCAAGCTTTAGCAGTTGGCGAAACGACTTATGACCATGTAAAAAAACGTCTAAGTACGTTGCAAAAAATGCAAAACGCTCCTTATTTTGCACGAATTGATTTAAAGGAACAAGGTATGAATGATGCAGAGCCAATTTATATTGGAATTTCGTCACTAATGGATGAAACCGGTGAGGATTTTATTGTATATGATTGGCGTGCACCGATATTAAGTGTGTATTACGATGATGAACCAGGCCATGTAAGTTATAAAACACCGAGTGGAACAGTAGAAGGCGAACTTGAAAAGAAGTGGCAATATTTAATTCGTAACGGCAAGCTAATTTCAATGTTTGATACAAGCCTGACAATTGGAGATGAGTTATTACAAGAGGTGCTTGGGCAAGGTACAAATAAGCAAATGCAAAGCATCGTCTCGACGATTCAACGGGAGCAAAATAAACTCATTCGTCATGAACAGGGGAGAATATTAATCGTCCATGGTGCAGCTGGTAGTGGCAAAACTTCAGCAGCCTTGCAAAGAATAGCCTATTTATTATACAAGCATCGTGCCACTTTAAAGGCCGATCAAGTATTATTATTTTCTCCCAATGGGATGTTTAACAGCTATGTAGCAAATGTCTTACCAGAGCTGGGGGAAGAAAATATGCAACAGACGACATTTCAGGAATATTTGCAGCAGCGTATTGATGGTGATTTTACGCTAGAAACAGCGTATGAACAATTAGAAACACTGTTGACGAATTCTTTTACAGAAACGATGAATAGCCGACTTGCTGCCATTCACTATAAAGCGTCAACGGCATTTTTTGCTCAAATTGAACAGTACTTTATAGCTTTAACAGAAAAGGGCATGCAATTTAAACCGATTGTTTTCCGCGGTGAAGAAATTGTTTCTGCAAATGAAATTTCACAACAGTTTTATATGATCTATGGGCAATTACCATTTGCAGCCCGTTTAGAAAAGATTCAACACGGACTGATTAATACATTAAAAAAACGAGCGAAGTATGAACGGACAAAGAATTGGGTACAAGAAGAAATGGAGTTGTTGAGTGATGTTGCTTTTGAAGAAGCACGTCGCTATTTTGCGAGAAAGAAAGGATTTAAGCGTGAAGAAGTAGAGCAATTTGAAATGTCAGAACAACAGCTTACACAACTACTGGTAGCACGCCGTTTTAAGCCGCTACGTGAAGCAATTGAGGCGTTGGAATTTATCGATATACCGGCTATTTATGAAGGGCTGTTTGACGAGAATACTTCTATATCCCAAGTTGAACATTGGGCTGAAATTTGTCATATTACAAAGCAACAGCTAGCTTCTGGGATATTGTTGTACGAAGATGCAACGCCTTATGTTTTGTTGAAAGAATGGCTTGTAGGTATGCAAGTGAACCGTCAAATTAAATATATTTTTATTGATGAGGCGCAAGATTATGCACCATTTCAATTTGAGGTGTTGAAGCGTTTATTTCCTGCTGCGAAATTTACGATTTTAGGTGATTTTAATCAAGGGATTTTTTCACATGCGCATCATCTCAATAATTTCGAGCACTTAATCGAGCTGTTCGGAGAGCAAGAAACAACACTATTAGCGATGCATCGTAGCTATCGTTCTACAAAACCAATTATTGAATTTACGCGTCAGCTCATTCCAGAAGGACAAGCAATTATTCCATTTAATCGAGCGGGTGACATGCCAACGCTGACAATACTTCAAAGCAGACAGCAGCTACATGAAAAAATTCAGCATCGTGTTGTAGCCCTGCAGCAACAAGGGATGGCAACGATCGCAATTATTTGTCAGTCTGCGCAAGAGAGTAAAGACGCATATGAAGGATTAGCTAGTTCTATCGATCAATTAAAGCTTATGAAACCGGGTTCTGCCGAATACGAGCAAGGCGTGATTATCATTCCGGCGTACTTAGCAAAAGGGATTGAATTTGATGCTGTAGTGATTTATGATGCATCCAAATATCGTTATGGACAAGAGCGAGTGCGTCGTTTACTTTATACAGCTTGTACAAGAGCGATGCATCAGTTAACGCTTCTCAGTTTAGGGGAGCCAAGTGAATTTTTGCATGCTCCATGTGAACAAGATGTTATTCAAATTATAATTGAGGGGGAATAATGCATGCTAAACGAATCAAATAAAGAAATCGCTAAAAAATTTTTACAATTAGTAGCAGATGGGCAAGTGAAAAAGGCATATGAGCTTTATATAGGCGAAGATTTTGTACATCATAATGCGTATTTTGCAGCAGGGAGTGAGGCCTTAATGCGCGGAATGGAAGAAAGTGCAAAGATGACACCAAATAAGCAATTTACAGTAAAGCTTACATTAGAAGATGGCAATAAAGTAATGACGTACTCGCATTTAAAGCACAAGCCTGAAGATGTAGGGGTAGTAGTTGTGCATATTGTACGAATAGAAAATGGAAAAATCGTTGAGATGTGGGATGTTGGACAAGCAATCCCACAGGAAATTGTCAATACAGATGGGATTTTTTAAACACTAGTAAGGGTATGGATAGTTAATTAAGTGGGTTTTAATAGCATATTCAAGGAAAGGGAGTAGCGTAATGCCAAAAATCATTCCTCATTTATGGTTCGATAAAGAAGCAAAAGAGGCAGCAAACTTTTATGTAAGTTTATTTGATGATTCAAAAATTATGCATGAAACGGTCATTGAAAATACACCGTCTGGAGATGCCGAATATGTAACATTTCAACTGGCTAATCAAGAATTCCAAGCAATTAGTGCCGGGCCATATTTTCAATTGAACCCCTCCATTTCGTTTATGGTAGCTTGTTATTCAAAAGAAGAAGTGGACCGATTGTACGCAGGGTTAATACAAGGTGGTACAGAACTGATGCCGCTCGGGGAATATCCGTTTAGTGATTGGTATGTATGGGTGCAGGATCGCTACGGTCTGTCTTGGCAACTGATGTTGGTACCTGAAGAAAAAGTGCTTCAAAAAATTACGCCAAGCCTCTTATTTTCACATGAAGTTAATGGACAAGCAGAAGTTGCACTGCATTTTTACACAGGGTTATTCCCATTTGTAGAGTTGCAGGAAATAGCCTATTTTGCTGAGGGGGAAGTGCCAGCAAAGAAAGCTAGTGTAAGTTTTGCGCGCTTTCAACTAGAGGATACGCAATTTGTTGTAATGGATAATGGAATGGAAGCTGATTTTCATTTTAATGAAGCGGTGTCTTTTATTATTAACTGCAAGGATCAAGAGGAAATCGACTTTTACTGGGCACATTTATCGTATGTCGAGGAGGCGGAACAATGTGGTTGGGTAAAGGACCGTTTTGGCGTGTCGTGGCAGATTGTACCAGCCAATATAGGGGCTATTTTGAATAAGGGTTCGCGTGAGGAAAATCAACGTGTAACAGAGGCGATGCTAAAAATGAAAAAGCTCGATATTGCTGCGCTCGAACGTGCTCGAAATAATTGAATGTGAATACTTGATTAAACCTTCCTAAGTATGATTGAATTACGTAGGAAAAGGAGTGGAAATAATATGAAAAAATACATGCTTTTAATGTTAACTGCAATCGCTATGCTTATTATCGCTGCATGTGGTGACAACAATAAGACGGATAGTGGCGAGCAGACAACATCTAGCGATTACGCAAACGATGTAAAAGAAAATCCAATTGTAACGATTACAATGGAAAATGATAAGCAAATCGTGATCGAATTGGAGCCAAAAACAGCGCCAAATACAGTAGCAAACTTTATTTCATTAGTGGAAGACGGTTTTTATGACGGTTTAATTTTCCACCGTGTCATTCCAGGATTTATGGTCCAAGGTGGCGATCCAGATGGTACAGGTATGGGTGGTCCAGACTATTCAATTAAAGGCGAATTTTCATCAAATGGCTTTGAAAATATGCTAGCTCATGAGCGCGGTGTCTTGTCAATGGCCCGTACACAGGATCCAAATTCAGCCGGTTCACAGTTCTTTATTATGACAGAAGCAGCTACTCATCTAGATGGTGAATATGCTGCATTTGGAAAAGTGATCGAAGGGATGGAGGTTGTTGACGAAATCGTAGCAGCAGAGCGCGATGGTAACGACAAACCATTACAAGATCAAAAAATGAAGAAAGTCGAAGTCGATACAAAAGGCTTTGATTATCCAGCGCCAGTAACGCAAAAACAATAAAGAAAACCATTAAAATTCGTAGGGCAACAGACGAGTTTTAATGGTTTTTTCCGTTGTGGAAAAAGTACAAACTTTTTAGTCGGCCCTCTAAAGCTTGAGGTTCATACGATGTGAGTCATTGAGAGCATGCCACATGGACGTGGCATTTTGCCCACTCGGAGCTAGACGTGCGTTTTAACGCTTTTGTTCATTTGGTGAGTGGAAACCCAGCTCCTAAAGTGATTTGTTCAGAAGGAATTTGTAGTAATTGATGAGTAGTCAAAGGGCCGTTTTTTTCTAAAAAGGCTTCGACAATACGGTAACCGACACAATAACCGATATGTGCTGGGAGTTGCCCGGAAGCGTCACCAAATAAATAACTTTGATGATTATGTAAGCCGCGCAACGCTAAAGCATCTATAAAATGGGTGTGCCAATAATGTTTTACTTGCTCTAAGTTATAGCGCCTCGTCCAAGAGCTAAGGGCATGTTCTCCAAGTAGGCTTTCTACAGCGTGTTCGGCTAAGCCTTCCATCATCACGGAATCAAGTAATGTCGGCAATTCAGACTGATAATGTTGTCGGCAAATATGATGATATTCATGGGTAATGAGGGCGTGAAGCTCTTTTACAGAAACATGATTTGAAATGAATAAACAAATGCCGTGTTTATAGGCGACACCATTTTTCATAAAGCCATGTCGCATTGGCAAAATAGCTACCTGAGTGTTAGGGCCATCCCACATCTTCATCAAATCATAGAGCTGCCGTTTTACAATGTCCCATACATTGAGCTGTAAAGGAAGTGCCCCTGTTTCTAACAATCCTTGTTGGAGAAGCTCATATTGTACGGCTTTAGCTGGAGTGTTTGGGAAAATGGATTGAACAAGTGGATAGGTATGTTGGACGCGCTCTGTTAAATCTTGAAATAAACTTTGCGTATCGAGGACTATCAAAAAATCCCTCCTTCGTTCTACTATATGTTTTGGACGATAGGCTCGTGTGTGCGATTTGCTTATACATATAGTAGGAAAAGAAAGGAGGGGAAAAAATGAATTCAAAAGCAGCTTATGACATGTGCTGTAAATACCACGGCAAGCGTGTCAGAATTACGGATAATCGCGGAAATGTACATGTTGGGCGTATTACAAATGTAGATAATCGAAATGTTTGGCTGATGCCAGATCGTGCAGGTTACGGTATTGGCTTTTGGGGCTTTGGTGAACCTGGATTTGGCTACGGAATTGCATTAGGAGCGATTACAGGCATCGTACTTGCTTCAATTTTTTTCATTTAACGAAAAAAGCTAGCACACTCTGTATTTGTGCTAGCTTTTCATTATTTGTTTGTGAAGAAAATGGCGATTGTACCACGTCCGACATGGGCTCCAATCGCTGATCCAATTGTTGTCGTTTCAATGGATTTTGGATGAAGTGCTTCTTCGATTGCAACCTTTACTTCGTGCATTAATTCCTCATCATTACTATGAGATAGACCGACAGTTTTATTTGTGAAGTCGCCGCCGCGTTCCTTCATAAGGGCGATCATACGCTGTATTGCTTTTTTAAAGCCACGCGTTTTTTCGAGTGGGACAAGCCTTCCATCGTCAATATTTAAAATCGGTTTAATATTCAGTAGGCCACCCATAAAAGCGCTTGTCTTTGAAATACGGCCACCATTTGCTAAGTGATTTAAATCGCCAACTGTAAATAGGTGTTCCATTGAATCGGCCATATCTGTTAATTGTGCAACAGCGTCGTCAAAAGTTACGCCGAATTTATTTAAACGTACGGCCTCTTTAACAACTAAGCCCTGTCCATAAGAAGCGCATTTTGTATCGATAATTGCTAATTTTAAATCTGGGTAGGTTTCAAGTAATTGATTTTTTGCTAAAAAAGCACTTTGACAAGTACCTGATAAATTTGAAGAAAAGGCAATATAAATCCCTTCCTCGCCTGATTTTGCTAGTTGTTCAAATGCGTTTAAAAAGATTTCTAATGAAACTTGTGATGTTTTTAGAATTTCGCCTTCTGCAATTGCTGCGTATACTTGATCATTTGAGATGCCAATAACGTCATCATACTCGACACCTTTCATTAATACACGTAACGGGAAAAGATGCACATCTTCCTTATCAAAATATGATTTTGGTAAGTCTGAACCACTATCCGTAAAAATTTTCATAAAAATCCCCCTTATCTTACTTATTATTAATACTAGTATTAATGTTCATTTAAAACTATTTACATTTGTCACAATGATTGTTCTAATTCCCTTATTATATAAAATAACTTCTATTATATATATCAAGAATACCTCAATAATATGTTACGATTGGCAAAAAGTAATATACGAGGGCAAACTAAATATATTAATCGTACCGTAAAACACCAAATTACAGGAGAACAAATTACATTTTTAGAAATAGCCGAAGGATCAAAAGGCAATCCTAAAAATATGCGCATACGGCTCTCATCTTATCAATGCAAAATACATTAGTTGTCGGTATACCATTTTGATTACAGCGCAAACTATTTGCATGGCTTGTAAAGCGTTGACATAAAAACAATGCATATAAAGGCTTTGAAAAATATACAGGTAAGCCAGTTCAATAACAAGGTTACGTTCCTATTATAGATGGTACAAAAAATGACAATACCCAGCGAGAAAATACAGAAAATAAAAACAATTGAACTCTTACAAGACAAAAAATGCTCACAATTGTTGGTAGATTTCTCGTAAATGATGTGCTTTTCAATACCTTACAGCTAAGCATTCTGTATATATTTTAATCTTTTAGCAATTGTGTTACACTACAATAAGGTAATAATTGATATAGAATAAGTAGGTCTCTGCCAATATTATGTTGTCGATAATTTACGGTAGCGCTTTCAAAATTCTAAAAATCTTAATATATATATAAGGGAAGGTAAAAATGAGTAACAAGCATATCAAATCAGACGTTATCTTAATTGGTGCCGGAATTATGAGTGCTACTTTAGGTACAATGCTTAAAGAGTTAGCACCAGAGTGGAAAATTACAGTGTTCGAACAGTTAGCAAAAGCAGGTGAGGAAAGTTCTCACGAATTAAACAATGCTGGAACAGGGCATGCTGCTTTATGTGAATTAAACTATACAAGTGAGAAAAAAGATGGAACAATCGATATTACTAAAGCAATCAATGTAAATACGCAATTCCAAGATTCTTTACAGTTCTGGTCTCACCTTGTAAAAACAGGTCAAATCGAAAAGCCTGAAGATTTCATTATGCCTCTACCACATATGAGTATGGTACAAGGTGCAAACAATGTAGAGTATCTTAAGAAGCGACATGCAGCAATGACTGCTAACCCATTGTTCGAAGGTATGGAATACTCTGACGATCCAGAAACACTAAAACAATGGATTCCGTTAATTATGAATGACCGTAAATCAAACGAGCCAATCGCAGCTACAAAAATTGATTCTGGTACAGACGTAAACTTCGGTTCGTTAACTCGTACATTAATTGCCAACTTACAAAAACAAGACGTAGGTGTTAACTACAACCACAGCGTTCTTGATGTTAAGCGTACAAAAGACGGCTTATGGGAAGTTAAAGTTCATGATAAAAACAGCGGTAAAGTTGAATACCACACTGCAAAGTTTGTATTCTTAGGTGCTGGTGGTGGTAGCCTTGAGTTACTACAAAAATCAGGTATCCCTGAGTCGAAACACATCGGTGGTTTCCCAATTTCAGGTGTATTCTTAGTTTGTAACAATGAAGAAGTAATTAACCAACACCATGCAAAAGTATATGGTAAAGCGGCAGTTGGTGCTCCACCAATGTCAGTACCTCACCTAGATACACGTTACATTGATGGCAAAAAATCATTATTATTCGGACCATTCGCAGGCTTCTCTCCGAAGTTCTTAAAAACAGGTTCATACATGGATTTATTCGCATCTATCAAACCACACAACTTAGTAACATTACTTGCTTGTGGTGCGAAAAACATGGACTTAACAACTTATTTAGTAAAAGAAGTTGTAGCATCTAAAGAAAAACGTATTGAAGAATTGCGCCAATTCGTACCAGCAGCGAAGAGCGAAGATTGGGAGATTATTGTAGCAGGTCAACGTGTACAAGTAATAAAAGACACAGACGCTGGTAAAGGTACATTACAATTCGGTACAGAAGTAATTAACTCTCAAGACGGGTCAATCGCAGCATTACTTGGTGCATCTCCAGGTGCTTCTACAGCTGTATCGGTTATGTTAAAAGTAATTAAACAATGTTTCCCACAAGAAATGAAAACTTGGGAAGCAAAAATTAAAGAAATGATTCCAGCTTACGGTCAAAACTTAGTTGAAAATACAGCACTTCTACAAGAAGTAAAAGAAACAACTTCTGAAGCGTTAGGCTTAAATAAATAATGATTAAAGAACCTTTAATTTATTCAGAGATTAAAGGTTCTTTTTTAACCTTTTTTCAGCGGGTGTCAAAGCACAAATTATGCCTCAGCGTAATTGATTGGAATAAATGAATCTATAGTAGAAGGAAATATAATTCATAGCAGGAGGATATTTTATGCTATATAAAGTAGATTATGATTCACCAATTGGAATTATTGAGATAACAAGTACAGAAAAACATATAACTTCGATTTTATTTCCAGAACGAGAGCATGTAGAACATAAACAAGTGGAACAAATGCCTGAAATTATAAATACTTGTTATCGGGAGCTAGATGAATATTTCAATGGCAAACGAAAGGATTTCACGGTCGCATACCATTTTGACGGAACAGAATTCCAAACAAGTGTTTGGCAGGCTTTGACGACCGTACCCTTTGGAAAAACGGCTTCTTATAAAGAAATTGCCCAACAAATTGGTAATGAAAAAGCAGTGCGAGCAGTAGGGATGACCAATAGTAAAAATTTAATTAGTATTATCGTACCGTGCCATCGTGTTATAGGGGCAAGTGGTAAACTGACAGGCTATGCAGGTGGTATTTGGCGAAAAGAGTGGTTACTTGAGCATGAGAAAAAGGATTTTTAAACCATAAAAACTTCACAAGAAGGAAAATCGATTATTTTCAAAATAATGATGTATGAGCCAACTTTTCACCAGAAATAATATAGTAAATTGAAAACTGTTCTGTAAACCCTTGTTTACAGGACTGTTTTTTTGAGGAGTTTTTTTAATGAATGAACAACAATTTGATAAATTTTTAAATATCGAAACAACAGGATTCCAATATGGATTTCCGAAATTAGCAAAATATCATCGCTATGAACCGACACCGTATAGTGGGTTAGAGCAATTGTTTGAAGTATATGCGTTACCTCCGGGAGCCAATTTTTTAGATATTGGCTGTGGCAAAGGACGTGTCCCTATTTATGTACATCACCGTTTTGATATTCCAGCCATCGGTATTGAAATGGATCCAAAATTTTTTATAGAAGCTGAACATAATGCAGCTCAATATTTGAAAAAGGCAGGGAAAAAGCGTTCATCGTTGCAGTTTTATAACATGGTAGCAGAAACTTATCAAATTCAGGGGAAAGATCAAGTCTTTTTCTTCTTCAACCCCTTTTCAATTCACGTATTTCGTGAGTTCATGAGCAAAATTTTAAAATCCTATGAGCAATACACCCGTACAATCGACATTGTTTTGTATTATCCATCTCCCGATTACTTGCACTATTTGCACCAAGATTTAGGGCTAGATTATTACTTGAATATAAAATTACGCAATGAAAAAAATGAAAATGAACGCATTATAATTTTTCGTCTGCAACCATAAATATTGGGTTAAATTTCTACATAATATTAATAAGTATTTGATTTTAAGTTCAGTAAAATCTAAATTTACATAATTAACTGAAAAATCACACTAGACTAAATATTATGTTTCTATTACAATACAGAAGTTGGATTGCTACAATTTATTTCAATGAAACTTTTTATTCAGAAAATTATAAAAATAGATTGTGATAATGAGTTAAATTGATTATAATTATCAGAAATATCAAACAATTAAGCGTTAGTAGGGGGATGCAATGATGACAAAGCACAACAAAATGAAAAAATATGGTTCTTTATTTATTGCAACAGCAATGTTAACTGGGGCTTTAGCGGGATGCGGTACAGACGACTCTAGTTCAACTTCATCGGGTGGTAGTGGTAATTCAGCATCAGGTGATGTAATTAAAATCGGTGCGAACTTAGAATTATCAGGCGCTGTAGCATCTTATGGTTCATCTATTAACGATGGTGCTAAATTAGCAATTGAAGAGATTAATGCTGCTGGCGGCATTGATGGTAAGAAAATTGAATATATCCCAGTTGACAATAAATCAGAAACAGCGGAAGCAACTTCTGCAGCAATTCGTTTAGCAGAGCAAGAAAAAGTAGTTGCAATGTTAGCACCAGCAACTTCTGGTAACTCAGTGGCGACTGTACAAATTGCAAATCAACATAAGGTGCCAATCGTGACAGCTTCTGGTACAGCACCAAATGTAACAGTAAATGAAGACGGTTCTGTAAATGAGTATGCATTCCGTACTTGCTTCATCGACCCATTCCAGGGGACAGTAGCGGCAAACTTCGCATCAAATGAGCTACAAGCGAAAAATGTAGCTATCTTCGCGGATAATGCATCTGACTATGCAAAAGGGTTGGCAGCTTCGTTCAAAGAAACAATCGAAGCGAACGGCGGTACAGTTGTTGCTGAAGAAGCATACGTTGCAAAAGATGTAGACTTCAAATCAACATTAACAAACATTAAAGGTAAAAACCCAGACTTCATCTTCATCCCTGGTTATTATGAGGAGGTTGGCCTGATCGTTAAGCAAGCTCGTGAATTAGGTATTACAGTGCCATTAATGGGTGCTGACGGTTGGGATTCACCAACATTAGTGGATTTAGCAGGTGGCGATGCGTTAAACAACACATTCATCACAAACCACTATTCATCTGAAGATCCAGATACAAAAATTCAAGATTTCGTTGCAGCGTTTAAAGATAAATACAATCAAGCGCCAAATGCCTTCCACGCTTTAGGTTATGATTCAGTTTACTTTATCGTAGATGCAATCAAACGTGTTGATGGTGATATTACAGGTGAAGCAATTCAAAAACAATTAGCTGCAACAAAAGATTTAAGTCTAATTACAGGTACATTCACAGTTGACGAAAACCACAACCCAGTAAAATCAGCAACAGTTCTAGAATTCGTAGACGGTAAGCAACAGTTCAACTCTAAAGTAAATCCTTAATTTTTTACAAGTAAGGGGGGCGGAACTAGCCTCCCTTTTTTATGTGGACATACTTCAATAACTAAAAAAAGGAGTGAAGTGTATGGAATGGATCCAACAGCTAGTAAATGGAATTTCGATAGGTAGTATCTACGCGCTAATTGCATTAGGGTACACGATGGTATACGGAATTATAAAATTAATTAACTTTGCCCATGGTGACGTATTCATGCTTGGTGCATTCATTGGCTTTTATGCCATTGCACGTTGGGAAATGAATGTCTTCTTAGCGCTTGTTTTAGCGATGATTCTTTGTGCAGTAATTGGGGTTATTATTGAGCGTATTGCCTATAAGCGACTGCGTAATGCTACACGTATCGCAGCACTTATTACAGCAATCGGTGTGTCATTATTAATTGAGTATACGGTGATTTTCTTCCGTGGTGCCTCACCAGAAGCTTATCCAAATGTATTTTCAAAAACGAATTTTGAAATTTTCGGCGTACAAATTAGTACACTTTCGATTTTTATTTTATCAATATCAATCTTTTTAATGATTTTATTACAATTCATTGTGCACAAAACAAAAATCGGGAAAGCGATGCGTGCAGTATCTCATGATGCGGATGCAGCAAAATTAATGGGGATTAATGTAGACAACACAATTTCTGCAACATTTGCGATCGGTTCTGCTTTAGCTGGTGCAGCAGGGGTTATCTTTGGTATTTACTACACACGTATCGATCCATTAATGGGGATGCTTCCTGGGATTAAAGCGTTCATCGCAGCCGTATTAGGTGGTATTGGAATTATTCCAGGTGCGATGGTTGGTGGTTTATTATTAGGTGTCGTAGAAACAATCGTTTCGGCGCTTGGTTATTCGTTATGGCGCGACGCAGCAGCATTTGTCATTTTAATTTTAATATTAATTATTCGTCCAGCGGGTATTTTCGGAAAAAATACGCGCGAGAAAGTGTAGGTGAGCAGCATGAAAAAATCAAAAATCTTTTGGGGTTATGCCGTTCTAGCACTTGTCATTTATGTTGTTGTTCAATTATTAATCAACAACGGGTTCGTTGCGTTCTACTATCAAAACATGTTAATCGCGATGTGTATTAACATTATGCTTGCGGTAAGTTTACACGTTATTATCGGAATTACTGGGCAGTTTTCGATTGGTCATGCTGGTTTCTTAGCGGTAGGTGCATACATTTCCGCCATTTGTACAATGAAGCTAGGGTTACCATTTGTTACAGCTATTTTAATTGGTGCAGTTGTTGCGGCACTCGCGGGGCTTTTAGTTGGGATTCCGACACTGCGTTTAAAGGGGGACTATTTAGCAATTGCGACATTAGGATTTGCAGAAATTATTCGTATTGTGTTTTTAAACGTGGATTATGTTGGAGGTGCGGCTGGTATATCGGTAACACATCAATCGACATGGACATATGCATTTTTTGGGACATTTATTACAATTTTAGTTATTGCGAACTTTACGAATTCACGCCATGGCCGCGCATGTATATCGATTCGTGAAGACGAAATTGCAGCCGATGCAATGGGTATTAACACAACATATTACAAAGTAGTCGCATTTGCGATCGGTTCGTTCTTTGCAGGGGTTGCTGGTGCCATTTATGCGCATAACTATTATTTAATTCAGCCAACTGCATTTGGTTTCTTAAAGTCATTTGATATTTTGATTTTCGTAGTATTAGGTGGTTTAGGAAGTCTTTCGGGTTCTGTCATTGCCGCAATTTTATTAACAATTGTTTCAACATACTTACAAGGTTTCCCAGAAACGCGTATGATTATTTATTCTTTAGTGTTAATTTTAGTGATGTTGTATCGTCCAACGGGATTACTTGGCACGAAAGAGATTACAGAATTTTTCAAGTTCGGTAAAAAAGGAGGTACTCGTGTATGAGTAGTACACTTCTTAAAGTAGATAAATTAGGCATTCAATTTGGCGGATTAAAGGCTGTGCAAAATGTAGATCTCCACATGAACAGCGGCGAGTTAATCGGACTAATAGGGCCAAATGGTGCTGGTAAAACAACAACATTCAATATGTTAACGGGTGTTTATGCTCCAACGGAAGGAACAATTACATTTGACGGTAAATCAATTGGCGGACTAGATCCTTATAAAGTAACGCGCCAAGGGATTAGCCGTACATTCCAAAATATCCGTCTATTTAAAGAACTATCTGTGTTAGACAACGTAAAGGTAGCGAATCATGGCTTAGCAAAGCACAATTTAATTTCGAGCATTTTCCGTTTGCCGAGTCACTTTAAAGGTGAGGTGAAAATGGAAGAGGAGTCGCTAGCATTTTTAAAAATTTTTGGTTTAGATGTCTACCGTGATGAGTTAGCGAAAAACTTACCATACGGAATGCAACGTCGTTTAGAAATTGCTCGTGCACTTGCTGCAAAGCCAAAGTTGCTATTACTAGATGAGCCAGCTGCTGGTATGAATCCGCAGGAAACACATGAGCTTATGGAGTTAATTGCATTTATTCGTAAGGAATTTGATTTAACGATTCTTTTAATTGAGCATGATATGCACTTAGTCATGGGAATTTGTGAGCGGATTTACGTATTAGACCATGGGCAACTAATTGCGGAAGGAACACCTGGGGAAATTCGTTCAAACCCAAAAGTTATTGAAGCATACTTAGGTGAGGAGGTTACAGAATAATATGCTAAAAATTAATGACATCGATGTATACTATGGCAATATTCAAGCCTTAAAAGGGCTCTCCCTCGAAGTAAATGAAGGTGAAATTGTTACACTAATCGGAGCGAACGGTGCTGGAAAAAGTACGCTTCTTAAGACGATTTCAGGATTACTCAAGCCAAAGCGTGGTTCGATTGAATATTTAGGCACCGCGATTGACGGTAAGGCTGCACAATCGATTGTAAAAGCAGGGATTTCGCATGTTCCAGAAGGGCGTCGCGTATTTTCAAATATGAGCGTAGAAGAAAATCTAGAGCTTGGTGCGTACTTACGTAAAGATAAGGACGGTATCAAAAAGGATTTAGAGCATGTTTATGAACTGTTTCCACGATTGCTAGAGCGTCGCAAGCAGCTTTCGGGTACATTATCTGGCGGTGAGCAGCAAATGCTAGCAATGGGCCGCGCATTAATGGCAAAACCAAAACTAATTATTCTGGATGAGCCATCAATGGGTCTTGCTCCACTAATGGTAAAAAATATTTTTAACATCATTGAAATGGTTAATAAAGAAGGCGTAACCGTTTTACTAGTAGAGCAAAATGCCAATATGGCGCTTTCAGTAGCACACCGCGCGTACGTTTTAGAAACGGGTAAAATCGTACTTTCCGGTACCGCAAAAGAGCTACAAGAAAGTGAAGAAGTAAAAGCAGCATATCTGGGTGGACTGTAACTTTGACGAAGTTTCCTGTAAGCTATAAGCTTATAGGGAACTTTTTTGAATGGAGCGATTTTTATGCAAACGATTGAACAATTGATTGAGGCACTACAGCTAGAACCACATCCAGAAGGTGGCTTTTACCGTTCAACGATGCGTGATAATGAAAAGCTAATCTTAGCGCATGGAGAGCGTCCACTTTATTCGAGCATTTACTTTTTACTACGCTCGCAGGACATTTCACATTTGCACCGTCTTCAATCGGATGAAGTATGGTATTACCACGGTGGTAGTGCTTTAACTATCCATATGATTTATGAGGACGGTACGTATGAGGCAAAGAAATTAGGATTAAATATTGAGAACGGTGAGCAACCACAAATTTTAGTCGAGAAGGGGACAATCTTTGGTTCTTCGGTTGAGGAGGAAAATACATTTGGCTTAGTAGGCTGTATGGTGGCACCAGGCTTTGATTTTGAAGATTTTGAGCTGTTTACACAGCAGCAGTTACTGGAAATCTATCCGCAGCATGAAGTGATAATTAAAAAAATGGCATTTGAACAACTTTAAAAAAGCGGGCCAAACTTAAAAGTTTGGCTCGCTTTTATCAATATAATCACCAAATGATAGCATCATCATTCGGATATTTTAATGCTAGCTCTATTTCATAATGGAAATATTGCTTTTCTTTGCCTACAATTTATGAATGGCTGTAATAATATCATCTAAATCCCAATAGGCATCACTTATTGCTTTGGTGTGTAGTTGAGTAGTGTAAAAAGTTCGTTTCGTTCTTTGTCTGTTAAATCACGCCATTGACCCACCTTTAAGTTGCCGATATGGATATTCATAATGCGAATACGCTGTAGACGTTTTACGGAATAGCCAAGTGCCGAACACATACGACGAATTTGACGGTTCAGACCTTGTTCTAAAATGATTTTAAATACTTGTGAGGATATTTTTTCAACACGGCAAGGCAATGTTTTTGTATCTAAAATTTCTACCCCCGCACGCATCTCCTGTAAAAACTTGTCGGTAATCGGCTTGTCAACTTGTACGACATATTCTTTTTCATGATGGTTTTCTGCACGTAAAATTTCGTTTACGATGTCACCATCATTTGTTAATAACAATAACCCTTCTGAATCTTTGTCCAAACGCCCAATATGGAAAATACGTAGCGGATGATTGACAAAATCTACGACATTTCCTTCGATATGTTTTTCGGTTGTACTTGTAATGCCAACTGGTTTGTTGAGCACGATGTATACTAGTTGATCTTCACGTTGTACTGGTTTACCATCTACGCAAACATGATCACCAGTTTCTACTTGGCTACCATTTGTTGCAAGTTCACCGTTAATCGTTACTCGACCTTCTTCTACCCATTTATCTGCACCACGACGAGAGATGATGCCTGTTTCTGCTAAAAATTTATTGATACGCATAATTTTTTCACCTACTAATAGAATATCTTCAGTATACAATAATTCACTTCGGAGGTTAATTGTTATGAGCTATATCCATTATGTTTTGGTGTAATTGTGTCTAGATTTCTTTAAGAGTGCTTGTAAACAATTTTAAAATTCTGTAAATTGTAGTTTAATATTTGAAATTTAATTACTTTTCTGACAATATAAGAATAGAAGATACCTATTTTATTACAGATCATTTTCGGCATGAATGTAAGCGTAAACAAAATTTAATAGGTATGATCACCATTATTTAAGAAAAGGGGAGAATTTTCAATGGCAGAGGTTAATGTAATGACAGGAGTTTATGCAAATCCAAATACGGATGGTGCACTTGTACATTTTAAGGAACGCTATGACAATTTTATTGGTGGCGAATGGATTGCACCGGCAAATGGTGAATACTTTGACAACGTTACACCAGTAACAGGTAAAGTATTTACACAAATTGCCCGTTCTACAGAAGCAGATATTGAATTAGCTTTAGATGCGGCTCATGCGGCTAAAGATGCTTGGGGCACAACGTCGGTCACAGAGCGAAGTAATATTTTGTTAAAAATTGCAGATCGCATCGAACAGAACTTAGAAATGTTAGCTGTTGCAGAAACTTGGGACAATGGTAAAGCTGTGCGTGAAACATTAAATGCCGATCTGCCACTTGCGATTGATCACTTCCGTTATTTTGCTGGTGCATTAAGAGCACAAGAAGGTTCTCTTAGCCAAGTAGATGAAAATACAGTTGCTTATCATTTCCATGAACCAATTGGAGTAATAGGGCAAATTATTCCTTGGAATTTCCCATTGCTAATGGCGGTATGGAAACTAGCACCTGCACTTGCTGCTGGAAACTGTGTTGTTCTTAAACCGGCTGAGCAAACACCAGCATCAATTTTAGTACTAGCTGAGTTAATTGGAGATTTATTACCTCCTGGAGTATTAAATATTGTAAATGGTTTTGGCTTAGAAGCAGGAAAGCCGTTAGCATCGAGCCCACGTATCGGTAAAATTGCCTTTACTGGTGAAACGACAACAGGTCGCTTAATTATGCAATACGCATCACAAAATTTAATTCCTGTAACATTAGAGCTTGGTGGGAAATCACCTAATATATTCTTTGAAGATATAATGGATGCAGATGATGCATTTTTAGATAAGGCAGTAGAAGGCTTTGTATTATTTGCCCTTAATCAGGGGGAAGTATGTACATGTCCATCTCGAGCGCTTATTCAAGAATCAATTTATGATAAATTTATGGAACGAGTATTAAAGCGTGTAGAAGCGATTCAAGTAGGAAACCCACTTGATCCAAATACAATGATGGGTGCACAAGCTTCGTCTGAGCAAATGGAAAAAATCCAATCTTATTTACAAATTGGGAAAGAAGAAGGCGCAGAATGCTTAAGTGGTGGTGAGAAAAATGATCTTGGCGGCGAGTTCGCAGAAGGTTATTACATTAAGCCAACAGTATTCAAAGGACATAACAAAATGCGTATTTTCCAAGAAGAAATTTTTGGTCCAGTAGTAGCTGTTACAACATTTAAAACAAAAGAAGAAGCGCTTGAAATTGCGAACGATACATTATACGGCTTAGGCGCTGGTGTTTGGACGCGCGATATGAATACAGCGTATCGCTTCGGACGTGGTATTGAAGCGGGTCGTGTTTGGACAAACTGCTACCATGCCTACCCAGCACACGCAGCGTTTGGTGGCTACAAAATGTCTGGTGTTGGACGTGAGAATCATAAGATGATGCTTAGTCATTACCAACAAACGAAAAACTTATTAGTAAGCTATGATGAAAACCGCTTAGGCTTCTTCTAAGAAAGAGGAGGTGCGGAAATTTGGTTGAACGTGTTATCGCAACCGAAGAAGCATTGCAGCTAATCGACAAGTTAAAAGTTCGTCATGGTCCCATTATGTTTCATCAATCAGGTGGCTGTTGTGATGGATCGTCACCGATGTGTTATCCTGATGGGGATTTAATTGTTGGAAAACAAGATATTTTGTTAGGCCATCTTGGTGGAAGCCCATTTTATATGCACAAAAATCAATATGATTATTGGAAACATACACAAATTATTATTGATGTTGTGGATGGAAGAGGCGGGATGTTTTCACTTGAAGGTGTGGAAGGGAAGCGTTTTTTATCTAGATCTCGGGCATTTTCTAAAGAAGAGCTAGAGCAACTTTCATCGTAAATTACGAAAAGGCTATGCGATTTTGCATAGTCTTTTTTCATGATAAAAAATTAGGCGTATAATGAATCGTAGGAGTGTGAAGCTATGGACAAGAATCATTTTATAACAAGCCTTCAGCAAAACTATGAAAGAATGTCACTATTTTTTAGTGCAGACATAACACCTGCCATAAAAGTGCCGCTAGCCGTGCAATATACATTTTCACGTGAAACGTTTCATGGTATACAATTTGAAGCACAAATGAAAAACTTGCAACGAAAAGCTGTAAAACAATCGCTAATCGAATTCTTTTCTACTGTATCGACTAAATCGGTTCTAAGCTATAAAGTAGCGGCGCATCTGATTTTACATGATCAAACCGAACAAGAAATCCAGCGTATAGCGCAAAATGAGCGTTATCTTGAAGCAGCGGGTTTTGCAAGCAGCACCTATCAATCCATTGCCGCGCTATTTTTAATCGATGAAGCACATGCTAAGCGTGCCAAGCAGTTACATAGTGAGATGAAAAAGAAACATCAATTTTTGACTGGTAAAGATGATATTCCGTATGCAGTTTTATTAACGAGAGAGCAAGCAGACGCTAAGTTACAAGGTCAGACGATGCGTCGTTATTATGATGCGCTTATACAACAAGATTTTAAGCGCGGTGATGCACTACAAGCGATGTCACAGCTATTAACGATGTATGATGTACAGTTTGAGCCATTGTTAATAGACTATGTTGTTGCGATTCGAGCACATTTAAAAAGGGAAAACGTAAAGGTGCGACGTAATTTTTATCCATTTATTGCGATGCTTGCACTGACACGCGCGAATGAGGATGTGCTTAGTGATGTTATGATGTTGCATAATGAACTGAAGCAGCTGAGCCTGTTTGCGTTAGAGCCCTCGCTTGCTTTGATGACGGCAACACAATTTGTGCTACAGCACTTGATTGAAAATGATCAGCTTCAACAATTCAATGACAGCTTATTATTTTTACAGGCATTAAATATGAGTAATTTTTTACATGATGCAGGCTTTACGTTAGCATTTGATATTTTTGATTTATTCATTTAAAAGGAGTGAACACGATGCAACAAACGAAACTATGGATTAATGGTGTGTGGGAACAAACAGCGGAAACGACGGAACTTACGGCACCTTACACAGGAGAGGTTATTGCACAGGTAGCAAAAGCAACAATTTCAGATATAGAACGTGCGATTGAAGGAGCACATAAAGCCTTTCAAATGTTTCAAAAAACACCGGCATATGAGCGTGCAGAAATTTTATATAAAGTAGTAGCTATTATGCGTGAGCGAAAACAAGAGCTGGCACAAATTTTAGCAAATGAAGCGGCAAAACCATTATCAGCAGGGTTGGGTGAACTAGATCGTACTATTGCCACGTATCAATTTGCTGCAGAGGCAGCGAAAAATCTAACGGGTGAAACAGTGCCGATGGATGCAGCACCAGGCGCGGCAGATTATATTGGTTATACAAAGCGTGTACCATTAGGCGTTGTTTCAGCAATTACGCCGTTTAACTTTCCATTTAATTTAGTTGCGCATAAATTAGGCCCGGCATTTGCGGTCGGCAATACGGTAGTATTAAAACCAGCATCACAAACACCACTGAGCGCGCTTGTTATGGCGGAAATTTTTAAAGAAGCCGGCTTACCTGATGGTGTACTACAAATTGTTACAGGCAGTGGGGCTGAGTTAAGCGATACATTAGTAACGCACCCTCTTGTTAAAAAAGTGACCTTTACAGGTAGTGGTGCGGTAGGGTTAAAAATAAAAGAAAAAGTAGGGTTACGTAAAATCACATTAGAGCTCGGTTCGAATGCGGGCGTCATTGTCGAGCCGTCAACAGAACTCGATAAAATGATGAAACGTTGCGTTGGAGGAGCATTTGGCTTTGCAGGACAAGTATGTATCTCTCTTCAACGCATTTATGTACACAGTGCAATCTATGAAGAGTTTATAAAAAAGTTTGTAGAAGAAACGGAGAAATTAGTTGTTGGTGACCCGTTTGACGCAAACATCGATATTAGTGCGATGATTCATCCAAATGAGGTAGCACGTATAAAAAACTGGATTGAAGAAGCAAAGATACAAGGGGCACAAGTCGCAACAGGTGCTGAATTTACAGAGCGCACATGTACGCCGACTGTCATGGTGAACGTAAAGCCAACTATGAAAATTGTTTGTGAGGAAACATTTGCACCGGTTGTATCCATTGTTCCTTACGACACACTCGATGAAGCAATTGCATTTGTGAATGATACCGAACTCGCACTAAATGCGGGAATTTATACAAATAATTTAATGGATGCATTAAAAGCAGCAGATGAACTGCAAGCAGGCGCGGTTATTATTAATGATATTCCAACATTCCGAACAGATAATATGCCGTATGGCGGTGTGAAAATGAGTGGTTATGGTAAAGAAGGTATTAAATATGCAGTGGAAGAAATGACTGACTTAAAATTGATTGCTATGAAGCGAAATATTTAATCTTCGTACTAGTACTTCATTGACTAAAAATAGTAACATGGAGAGTAGACAAGAAAGGTGGAGCATTATGAAAAAGACCTATCCAATGAGTTATTCTAAGGCAAATCAAACGCGATTAGTTTTACCTCCTGATACGAACCACCATCATTCGATTTTCGGTGGTAGGGTTTTAGCATATATCGATGAAGTAGCCGCTATCGCAGCGATGAAACATTCACAGGGGGAAGTAGTAACAGCTTCTTTTGACTCTGTAGATTTTGTCTCATCTGCTTATGCTGGTGATGTGATTGAACTTGAAGCAATGGTAACAGGTACAGGGCGTACATCGATGGAAGTGTATGTCCGTGTAGTATCGCGTAACGTTAAAACGGGGGCGAAAAAGCTAACAACTGAATCATTCGTAACGATGGTCGCAATTGATGAAGAGGGATCTCCAAAAGAAGTGCCAGGTGTTGAACCGGAAAATGATTTTGAGCGTCATTTATTTGAGACAGGGCCAATTCGCCAAGAGCATCGTAAGCAAAAACGAGCGTTATCAAAAAAACGTCGCGGATAAAATGAAAGGCTAACGCAGAAATGGATATGCGTTAGCCTTTTGGGATTAGTCATGTAATTCATGTACGATGCGTAACAGCGAATCGGACGATGTTGAAACTAGGTTTGTCGTATGCGTAAGACCTGTAATAACGGATGTAATGGAGTGAATGTCTTCGTTTGTATTTTCGTATTGTGTTTTAATACCTGATACAGCCTCTGTAATCGATGTGAACGAATCGGCCAAACTTTTTTGTGTATCAACGCTCATTTTTACTTGCTCGTCTACGCTTGAAACAGAATCGGACATTTGTGAAATATTGACTTCCGTTTCTTTAATTAAATGCGACACGTTTTGTACGGCATTTTTCGTTTCTTCTGCTAGTTTTCGAACTTCATCGGCTACGACAGCAAAGCCTTTACCGTGTTCGCCGGCACGCGCAGCTTCAATCGAGGCATTTAACGCTAATAAGTTGGTTTGGTCGGCAATGCCTGTTACGAGTCCAACAATATCAGCAATTTTCTGAGAAGACTGACGAAGCATATGCATCGACGTTTCGAGTGTATCAACGCGGTCTAAAATGGTTGTCATAATGGCCGTTTGATTGACTAAATACGTTGTGCCTGTCATTGATTTTTCTTCCGTTTCGGCAACTAAGTCGAGTCCTTCTTTTGTATTCGTCGCAATTTCCTCAGATTGATTGACGATTTCCTGTAGCGAGCTGTTTGTTTCATCACTAATATGATTGAGTTCCTGAGCAGTTGTTTGAATACGGTCGATTAAACGCATTTTAATATTTTCTGTCTCTGTACGAATGCGCTGTTCTTCATTTTCATATGCTTCGATTACGAGCTGTTGCTCAAAGTTAATCATTTTAGAAAAGGCATTTACTGCTTTTGCCATATCATGAGAGGACATCTCAATTTTTTCGATAAATAAAATAAACGTACTCATCAATGATTGGAATGAAGCAATATACCATTTTGACTTCAAGCCAATACGTACATGGACTTGGGCGATAGTTTGGCGTTCCATTATGTAATTTGAATCAATTTTACATTTAAAAATACCTTCTAAATGTCTGTGGAGCGTAATTTTTAGACGCTCAATTTGTGTTGTATGCTTAATAATATTCACTAATTCTGGACTGATTGTTACAGCTGCATAAAATTGTTCTACCATAACTGGAATAATCTCTGGTGCATAAGGCTCTAGCTGTTTAATAATAGCTAAATCTTCGGTTGTTAAATTCAATAATTGTAGTTGCTTATTTAAGTCAGGATAATTTGAAACGTCTAAATGTATTTCATGAGAATATTTCGCGCCATCAAAAAAAGACTGATTTGAAACTTTCGATGATTTCGAAAACCAACTTACCATAGTATTCCTCATTTCGTATTTTTTACATATTCATATTTTACTATTTTTTGAATGAGTTATCAGTAATATTTTAGTATAAATTCTATTTTTTACGAAATTTGTATTTCAATTTTGTACGTTGTATTATAAATGATAGATAAAGTTGCTATCAATTACGTCTCGGTGTAATTGTGTCCAGATTTCTTCGGGTTTGCTCTAATAATCCCTTTAAAAATCTGTGACATCCATGGGGGAATAATTTGATTCAGTCGAGAATTAATCTATCACTGAATAGAAGGAAATACTTTACATTTCTCTCCCAATCATATAGAAGTACGGGCTTTTGTTGAAGCAAGTAAAATTACTAGAAAAGGACGTTGTAAAAATGAAGTTTCAAAAAGGGCGTTTGAAGTTTGTGTTACCGATTTCTTTAGGGGTTGCTCTTGCTTCTTACATTATGTTAGCTAATAAATTTCAAGAAGTAGCAAGTCGTGATCGGATATTCATCGTTATTGGTGCAACAATTTTAACAGCGGTTATTTCGTATTTTTTATTCCCGCAAGAGGGCGATAATCCAAATGATCGAGGGCCATATTAACACGTACATAGTTTTTGATAATCTTAGGTATAGGCAACCTAAGATTTTTTTTAGTTTGTGAAACTTTTACAACGGTCAAGCGTAAATAAGATAACAAAACAAAGTGAGGTTGATTGTAAATGGAATCTAAATGGTCAAAGGTTATTATCCATGCGAGTGCGTTTTTTGCGCCGTTTATAGTGCCGATTCTATTTTTCCTAATAAGTTCTGAAGATGAAGTAAAACGTATAGCAATGCAGGCGTTATTATTCCAAGTAGTATTTGGTGTTTTGATTGCCATTGCGGGCGTGTTATCGTTCGTGTTAATCGGATTACCATTCTTATTAATATTTATAGCAATCTTTTGGATTGCTCCAATCATTGGCATTGTCAAAGCTTTATCAGATAAAAATTGGAATTATCCAATTGTAGGGCGCTGGATTTAATTTGATTCAGCGGGGTAATGGATTAAAAGGCTGTGGGGAAAAAGTTCCCCGCAGCTTTTTTACATTTTTGGGGATTTATTTGAAGTGATTAGGGAAAAGTATTTTGAGAGTGATTATTTGAATTCAAAAAACAGCTATTGTATATTTAAGTCAAAGATAGTCAAAGTCAGTTGTTGAGAGGTGAGGACAGCATGAGGAATATATCTGACATAATTGAAGGGTATTTGAAGGAAGTTATTGAATTAGATGGAAAGGGACATATTGAAATAAAGCGTAATGAATTAGCGAAGCAGTTTGCTTGTGCACCTTCACAAATCAATTACGTCATTAATACACGTTTTACAACAGAGCACGGTTATTTTGTAGAAAGTAAGCGTGGTGGTGGTGGCTATATTCGGATTTTGCGTGTAACGATCCACTCAAAGAAAAACTTATTAGACGAAATGGAAGAACAAATTGGTGAAACGATTGCACAAGCAAACGCGGAACGCATACTTTATCGTTTATTAGACGAAGATATTGTAAGTGAACGAGAGGCAAGTATTATGAGAGCTGCACTGGATCGTACAACATTGCGACTAGGTTTACCAATCCGTGATGAAGTGCGAGCCCGCTTATTACATGCGATGCTACAAACGATTTCTTTTGAAAAATAGAGGTGTTTTATCATGATATGTGAACATTGCAAACAACGCCATGCCAATGTAACGGTGACACAAATACAAAACGGTCAACAGATGGAGCGACATTATTGCGACGTGTGTGCTGCACAGTATCATCCGTTTCAATTTGAAATGAAAGAAGAGCCCGCATCATTACAGCAGCTCATGACGAATTGGTTTAATTTTGTGCCAATCTTAAAAAAAGAAAATGTAGCGGGGAGCACGGCAAAAACAAAAGCGTGCCCAACGTGTGGCAATACGTATCGTCAGTTTTTAAAGCAAGTAAAATTCGGTTGTGGTGATTGTTACAAAACATTCAGTGAACAGCTGCCGCAATTACTAGAAAAAATCCAAGCAGGTACGAAGCATGTAGGCTATGTTGAAGAAAAGCACTTAAAAGAAAAAATCAACCAGCAAATAAGTGAACTTCGCACATTGCAACAGCAAGCAATTACAGATGAACGTTTTGAAGATGCTGCCAAATTACGTGATGACATTCGAGCACTCGAAAGTAAAGTCGAGCAAGGAGAGGAACATGCATGAACATTGAGCATTTTTTAACGAATGCCAATCCAAGTTGGATGCAATACGAAAGCGATTCAGATATCGTCATTAGTACGCGCATTCGTCTAGCTCGAAATATTGCGAACGTTCGATTTCCAATTAGCTTTACAGAACAAGATGCCGAACAAATAGAACACCAGTTAATGAATGCATTATTAGCGATAAATCGTGAGAATCCAAACCGATTTTCGTATTTTAAAGTGAAAGATATGCCGCAGTTACAACGCCAAATATTAGTGGAAAAGCATTTAATCAGCCCGAATTTAGCGCGTCGTCAAAAAATTGGGGCGTTTTTTTTAACAGAAGACGAGTCGATTAGCATATTAGTAAATGAAGAAGACCATATTCGTATTCAAAGTTTGGCACAGGGGATGAATTTGCAGCAAGCATATGGAGAAGCCAAAAAAGTAGACCGCTACTTAAGTAAGTCTATTGCTTACGCTTATGAAGATCGTTATGGCTATTTAACAAGCTGTCCTACGAATGTTGGAACCGGTTTACGTGCTTCGGTAATGCTCCATTTACCTGTGTTAACAATGACCAAACAGATGAATGCATTAATTCAAATGATGACAAGATTAGGAATGGTCGTAAGGGGTATATATGGGGAAGGTAGTGATAATTTGGGTAACGTTTACCAAATATCTAACCAAATCACTTTAGGGAAATCCGAAGAAGTTATTTTGCAGGAACTTGAAAAAGTTGTCGAGCAAATTATTCAAAAAGAGCAACTAGCCCGCAAAAATTTACTGTTGCGTGCACCTGCTGTTTTAGAAGACCGTTTAAGTCGTTCGCTAGGTACGCTAAAATATGCCAAAATTTTAACGAGCGAGGAAGCGGCAAGTTGTTTATCGAATGTGCGTCTTGGCGTAAGTTTAGGATTACTTGAACCAATCTCACAGCGCAAGTTAAATGAATGTATGTTAATTATGCAACCAGGGCTTATTCAGCAATATGCCGGAGCGACACTTCAGTCAACTGAACGTGATATGTACCGCGCGAAGCTGTTACAAGAAAAATTGAATGAACAAACAAGAAATAATGGGGAAAAAGGAGAGGATTCATATGATGTTTAATCGATTCACACAGCGTGCTCAAAAAGTGTTACAACTTGCACAAGAAGAGGCCATCCGCTTAAAGCATAAAGAAATTGGAACAGAGCATATTTTACTTGGATTAATTCGAGAAGGTGGCGGCATAGCAGCTAAGGCGTTAGAAGCGATTAATATTAGTCCGCAAATGATCGAATCAGGTATTGAAGAGCTTGTGGGTAAAGGTACAGAAGAAGTAGGGCCGATTGTACACTATACACCGCGTGCGAAAAAAGTAATCGAATTATCATTAGATGAATCACGCAAACTAGGTCATGCTTATGTTGGAACAGAACATATTTTACTGGCATTAATTCGAGAAGGTGAAGGGGTAGCAGCACGTGTATTAGCTAATACAGGTGTAAGTATTAATAAAGCGCGTCAACAAGTGTTGTTATTACTCGGTAATAACGACACGAATAGTAACGGTGGTTCAGTGTCAACACAAGCAGTGAATACACCAACATTAGATAGCTTAGCGCGCGACTTAACGGCAGTAGCACGTGAAGGTTCACTTGATCCAGTTATCGGCCGTTCAAAAGAAATTACACGTGTTGTGGAAGTATTATCACGACGCACAAAAAACAATCCAGTATTAATCGGGGAACCAGGTGTTGGTAAAACAGCAATCGCAGAAGGTTTAGCACAACAAATCATCAACAATGAAGTACCAGAAATTTTACGTGATAAACGCGTAATGACATTAGATATGGGGACAGTTGTTGCGGGTACGAAATATCGTGGTGAATTTGAAGATCGTCTGAAAAAAGTGATGGATGAAATTCGCCAAGCAGGCAATATCATTTTATTCATCGACGAGCTTCACACATTAATCGGTGCTGGTGGTGCAGAAGGTGCAATTGATGCATCAAATATTTTAAAACCGTCACTAGCGCGCGGTGAATTACAATGTATCGGTGCGACAACGTTAGATGAATACCGTAAATACATCGAAAAAGATGCTGCATTAGAGCGCCGTTTCCAACCGATTCAAGTAGATGAGCCGTCTGTCGAAGAAACCATTCTAATTATTAAAGGTTTACGTGATCGTTATGAAGCACATCACCGTGTGAAAATATCAGATGAAGCAGTAGAAGCAGCGGCAAAATTATCAGACCGTTACATTTCAGACCGTTTCTTACCTGATAAAGCAATCGATTTAATCGATGAGGCCGGCTCTAAAGTACGTTTACGTTCGTATACAGTGCCACCAAATTTAAAAGAACTTGAAAATAAATTAGAAGGTATTAAATCTGAAAAGAATGCAGCTGTATCAAGTCAAGAGTTTGAAAAAGCAGCGGCGCTCCGCGATTCGGAGCAAAAAGCAAAACAAGAATTAGAACAGCTGAAAAAAGAATGGAAAGAAAAACAAGGCAAAGAAGAATCAACTGTTTGCGTGGATGATATTGCACAAGTTGTTGCAATGTGGACAGGAATTCCAGTTTCAAAAATTGCACAAGAAGAATCTGCAAAACTATTAAATCTTGAAGAAGAATTACACAAACGTGTAGTTGGTCAAAGTGAAGCGGTAGAAGCGATTTCTCGTGCGATTCGTCGTGCGCGTGCTGGACTAAAAGATCCAAAACGTCCAATCGGCTCATTCATCTTCTTAGGTCCAACAGGTGTAGGGAAAACAGAGCTTGCACGTGCATTAGCTGAAGTAATGTTTGGCGATGAGGATGCAATGATTCGTGTTGATATGTCTGAATACATGGAGAAACATTCTACTTCTCGTTTAGTTGGTTCACCTCCAGGCTATGTAGGTTTCGATGATGGTGGTCAGTTAACAGAAAAGGTTCGCCGTAAGCCATATTCAGTTGTGTTATTAGATGAAATCGAAAAAGCGCATCCAGATGTGTTCAAC
Source organism: Solibacillus daqui (assembly GCF_028747805.1). Lineage (NCBI taxonomy): Bacteria > Bacillati > Bacillota > Bacilli > Caryophanales > Caryophanaceae > Solibacillus > Solibacillus daqui. The sequence goes on along the minus strand of NZ_CP114887.1, from coordinate 4,021,655 downwards.
ATTTTATTACAAGTGTTAGAAGATGGTCGCTTAACAGACTCAAAAGGGCGCGTTGTCGATTTCCGTAATACGGTAGTGATTATGACATCAAACGTCGGTGCAGAGGCGTTGAAATTCCGTAAGCATGTAGGTTTTGGGGCAGAAGATATTGCTTCGAAAAACAAAAATGCGAAAGGAACAATGCTAGAAGAATTGAAAAAAGCATTCCGTCCAGAGTTCTTAAACCGTATTGATGAAATGATTGTGTTCCACTCATTAGAAAAAGAGCACTTAAAAGAAATCGTCTCATTAATGGCAAATTCATTGACGAAACGCTTAAAAGAGCAAGATATCCAATTAAAGTTTACAGATTCAGCGTTAGAAAAAATTGCAGAGGAAGGCTATGATCCACAATATGGTGCGCGTCCATTACGTCGTGCATTACAAAAAAATGTGGAAGATCGTCTATCTGAAGAGCTGTTAAAGGGCACGTTAGACAAATCGCAAACAGTCGTATTAGATTACACAAATGATGAGTTTGTCGTAACAACGGCAGTAAAGGTAGCAAACTAATTCAAGCGAGGTGAGTAACGAGCTCACCTCGTTTTTTTTGATCAATTACGCCTCGGCGTAATTGTGTCCGGATTTTTTTCGAGTTTGCTCAAACTCGAAAAAAATCTGTGACGTCCGCCAAGGGCATTGGGCCAACACGATGTTGGTCACTTAGAATTTGCCGCACGACGCGGCGCTCTTAGCCTAAGTTCATCTATTCAGCCTGGATTTGAAACGCCGCAGCATAATGAACATTCTTGGTATTCATTCCCCACTTATAGAAATGGAGGACTTCTGTATCTGTCGCTTTGCTTATGGTACAAAAATAATTTGCTGAAGCAAGTTAAAAAGACAGTTTCAACGATTAGCTAGGTGAACGGCCATGTAATCGTGTACAATATAAAATAAGAACAAACATTCGAAGGGGTTTATAGATATATGGCAAAAAAGAAATCGAAATTTATGTGCAGTAGCTGTGGCTATGAGGCAGCAAAATGGATGGGGCGTTGTCCGGGATGTGGTGAGTGGAACACGATGAATGAAGAAGTCGAAGTCATTTCCAAAGGACCCCGTGGAGCATTTCAACATTCATCGACTACAACAAAGGCGACGCCAATAATTCAAGTTGAAGCACAGGAAGAAACACGCATCGTTACACAAATGAATGAATTTAACCGTGTTCTTGGTGGCGGAATTGTGCCTGGTTCACTCGTATTAATCGGTGGTGATCCGGGTATCGGTAAGTCAACGTTACTCCTTCAAGTATCGGCATTATTATCAAACCAAGGCATGCGCGTATTATATATTTCAGGTGAGGAATCGGTACGTCAAACGAAGCTACGAGCAGAACGTTTAGGTGTCAAATCCGCGGAGCTCTTTATTTATTCAGAAACGAACTTAGAATTTTTAAATCAAACAATTGAAGAAGTTCAGCCGAAATTTGTGATTGTCGATTCGATTCAAACAGTGCATCATCCAGAAGTTACAAGTGCACCAGGGAGTGTTTCGCAAGTACGAGAATGTACGGCAGAGCTAATGCGAATCGCGAAAACGAAAAATATTGCGATTTTCTTAGTTGGTCACGTAACGAAAGAAGGACAAATTGCGGGTCCACGTATTTTAGAGCATATGGTAGATACAGTGCTTTACTTTGAAGGTGAACGTCATCATAATCATCGTATTTTACGCAGTCAAAAAAACCGATTTGGTTCGACAAATGAAATTGCGATTTTTGAAATGCTACAAGGTGGATTGAAGGAAGTATTAAATCCGTCCGAGTTGTTTTTACAAGAGCGTTCACAAGGTGCTCCAGGCTCGACGATAGTAGCCTCAATGGAAGGTACGCGCCCAATTTTAGTTGAAATTCAGTCGCTCGTTACGCCAACGAGCTTTAATTATCCAAAGCGCATGGCGACAGGTGTCGATCAAAACCGTGTGCAGTTACTGATGGCCGTTCTTGAAAAACGCATGGGCATGATGCTTCAGGCACAAGATGCGTATATTAAAGTAGCAGGCGGTGTAAAGTTAGACGAACCAGCAATTGATTTAGCTGTTTTAACGAGCATTGTTTCAAGCTTCAAAGATCAAGCAGTAAATCCAACTGACTGCTTTATTGGTGAGGTTGGTTTAACGGGTGAGGTACGCCGAGTCTCTCGTATTGAACAGCGTGTGCAAGAAGCAACGAAATTAGGATTCCGTCGTGCGGTCATTCCAGCATCAAATATTGGCGGATGGGACTTTCCGGAAGGTATTCAAGTAGTAGGTGTCGAAACAATTAGTGACGCATTACGTGCATCTTTTAGGGATCTATAACGTTCTAATAAAAAAGGAAGTTCACTTTTTGAGCGAACTTCCTTTCGATATATACCTGAACAAATGATAAGTCGGTCTTAATGAGCTTTTACGTCGTTAGATTTTTTCTCGAATGCTTCCTTCTTGAAAATACCGAATGGACGACCAAGTGGTAAGAAGTTGAAACCGAAGTGTTTGTTTAATACGTTTGCGCCAGCACCATAGAATGATAATAGGGCAATGATAAATTCAGAGTAGGCAGCTAATAAGTGCATACCGTGCTCCATAATACCAAATGAGCTTAATGCTAAACCGACAAATAGGAAATCAATCATAACGAAGATTGCAAATAAAACTTTGTTTGTTTCTGCTGCACCAATCGTCATAAATAGGGTAAAGATTAAGTAACCTAAATACACAACCCCAAGCTGATGTGTATCTATTGAAGCTTGTAATTCTTCACCGAAAACACCTGCTTGGATGAACCAAGTCATCCCAACGCCCATCCAGAATAAACCGTACGCGCCAAATGCAGTTGTACCAAATGTATTATTATGCTTCGAGTCTAAAACCGATGCGTAAAATTGTGCGATACCACCTAAGAAAATCGCCCAAGGAATAACTAAACTTAAACCTTCTGTCCAACCTAGTTTTTGAGTTGAAGCAACGAATGTTACAATGGCTAAACCGAATAAACCAATAGCCGATGGATCAGCGGTAGAAATTTTTATTTCTTTTGTTGAATTCAAAACGTATCCTCCTATCTCATGGTGTTTTTTTCCTGTTATATGTGAATAATATACTAATATAACAATATAAACTAGAGGTTGGTATAATTTTGAAGGAAGTTAGTCATTATCAAAAAGATATAATGCAAATTTAACAAAAGTTTTATTCGAAAAAAGCGCTCGAATTTAGAAAAAAGTTCAATGAAATAGCTTATTTTGTTATAAGGTAGATAAAAATGTTGTTTCCTGTTGTAGTACACGATGAGTGCTAGTTTTCGCCATAAACAAAGGTTGTATGTATAATTATTATACGGAGGTGAATTGTATGTTGAAGAAAGTAATTCAAGTAGCATTCTTGTTTATCGGTGGAGCATTAGGCCTGATTTTCTTACCGCCATTATACGAATTTATGAATTTATCATCCCATCCATGGCTTAATAATCCATATTTTAGTGTTGCGATCGGTGCTGCTTTATTATTCGTATTATCGTTTGCGTTATCGGATTATTTTGTAAAGCTGATTACGTGGTCAGAAGAAAAGCTATTTAAATTGCCCGCTTCAGATTTATTGTTCGGTACGCTTGGTTTAATCGTCGGTTTAAGTGTGGCGACATTAGCCGGTGTAGCGATTAATCAAATGAACATTCCAGTCATTACTGCGGTAGTCCCAGCGATATTATCGATTATCCTTGGTTATTTAGGATTCCGTTTAGGTTTTACAAAGCGTGAAGAGCTATTACAGATGTTTTCTGGTAAATCTTCTAAGAAACGAATTGGAGATGCGCCTGGGAAGGATGCAGAGATCCAAGAGCAATATAAATTATTGGATACAAGTGTCATTATTGATGGCCGTATTGCAGACATTTCGGCAACAGGCTTTGTTGAGGGGGTTTTAGTCGTACCGCAATTCGTATTAACGGAGTTACAGCATATTGCTGATTCGTCCGATACGTTAAAACGTACGCGTGGTCGACGGGGGTTAGATATTTTAAAACGTCTACAAGATGAGCGTGCATCTACTGTATTAATTACAGAAATCGACTTTGAAGATGTATCAGAGGTAGATTTAAAATTAGTGCGTTTAGCGAAAAAGATGGATGCCAAAATTTTAACGAATGATTTCAATTTAAACAAAGTATGTGATTTGCATCGTGTAGAAGTGTTAAACATTAATGATTTAGCTAATGCGGTGAAGCCGGTCGTTATTCCGGGTGAGGATATGCAAGTTGTCGTCATTAAAGAAGGTAAGGAGCATAACCAAGGTGTTGCTTATTTAGATGATGGTACAATGATTGTTGTTGAGGGTGGTCGAAGTTATATTGGTCAGGTAATTACAGTATCGGTAACGAGTGTACTGCAAACGTCAGCGGGCCGTATGATTTTCGCCAAGCCAAAAGAGGATTAGGAAGTGAAGCATTTTGCGTTATGAAGTCGTTTTGCCAGCAGCAGGAAGCGGAAAGCGTATGGGTGCCGGGCAAAATAAATTATTTTTAACATTAGTCGACAAGCCCATTTTAGTGCACACATTACTTGTCTTTGAAGGTGATGAAAACTGCACAGGTATTTGGCTTGCGGTAAAAGATGAAGAGCGAGCGTTTGTTCAGTCATTGTTAGCAAATTATAATATTACAAAAGTAAAAGGCTTACCTACTGGTGGAGCAGAACGTCAGCATTCGGTACATTCGTGTATCAAGGAAATGCAAGCAGTTGAAGTGGTGCTTGTCCATGATGCTGCACGTCCGTTTATTACATTATCAACGATTACGGAACTGACAAATGTCGCCTATCGTAAAGGTGCGGCTATTGCCGGTGTACGTGCTAAAGATACGATGAAAGTCGTTGAACATGGTTTGATTAAAGAAACGGTAGATCGTGAATCGCTTTGGATGATTCAAACACCACAAGCATTCCGATTTGATTTGTTAGCCCAAGCAGAAGATGTTGCTGAGAAGGTTGGCTTTTTAGGAACGGATGAGGCGATGCTTGTGGAACGATTAGGGCATGATATTCATATTGTTGAAAGCAGCTACGAGAACGTCAAAATGACCACGCAGGAAGATTTAATTTTCGGTGAGGCTATTTTAAATCGTCGAGAGCAAATCATTTAATAAAAATACCTTGAAAAATGCGAATGTTTTTTCAAGGTATTTTAGTTTGCTTCAGCAAATTCTTTTTGTACCATGCGCAAAGCGACAGGTACATTCATCCCCCACTTCTAAAAGTGGGGGATGAATGCCAAGTATGTCCCTCACTCAGTGGGAAAAAACCTGTTCGCAATTACGCCTCAGCGTAATTGTTTGTCAATTTGTTACGAAATGTGCTTTTTCACAAGAAGTTGATTATACTAGAACTAATGAGATTACGAGAAAGAAGGTGAAGGCTAGCTTTATTAGTTTAAGCTAGCGGATATATGTTTCGAATTGGGCAAGGTTTTGACGTTCACGAATTTGCAGAAGGACGTCCATTAATTTTAGGCGGTATTACCATTCCACATGAGCGTGGATTATTAGGGCATTCAGATGCAGATGTATTACTACACACAGTAACAGACGCAGCACTAGGCGCAATCGGTGAAGGTGATATCGGACGTCATTTCCCAGATACAGATCCAGAATGGAAAGATGCAGATTCAGCGAAATTACTATCGTATATTTGGAAAATGGTCGAAGAGCGCGGCTATAAATTAGGTAATGTAGACTGCACAATTATGGCGCAACGCCCGAAAATGGCACCGTATATTTCGCTAATGCAAAATCGAATTGCCGAGCTATTAAACGCCGAGCCATCACAAGTAAATGTGAAGGCAACAACGACAGAAAAGCTAGGCTTCGTTGGTCGCGAAGAAGGTATCTCAGCGATGGCAACAATTTTATTAGTAAAAGCATAATCCGTATGGTGTACGTTATATTTCGACGTACACCACTTTTATTTACGTACCGCAAGTGGTAAAATGAACGGAGTTAAAAAGGGTCGAACAAAATGTTGACACTTAAATTTAGGAGGCAATTTTATGACGAAACCAGTTCGCGTTCGTTATGCACCATCGCCAACAGGATTTTTACACATCGGTGGCGCACGTACAGCTTTATTCAACTATTTATATGCAAAACATCATGGTGGTACTTTCGTAGTACGTATTGAAGATACAGATATCGAACGTAACGTAGAGGGCGGCGAAGCTTCTCAGTTAGATAACTTGCGTTGGCTAGGTATTACACCAGATGAGTCTATTGATATCGGTGGTCCATACGCGCCATACCGACAAATGGAGCGTTTAGATATTTATAAAGAACACGCTGACAAATTATTAGCAGAAGGCAAAGCATACAAATGTTTCTGTTCTTCTGAAGAATTAGAAGCATCTCGTGAAGCGCAAAAAGCACAGGGCGTAGCTGCACCAACTTATGATGGTAAATGTCGTCACTTAACTGCAGAAGAAGTAGCCCAAAAAGAGGCTGCTGGTAATGCTCATACAATTCGTATGCGTGTTCCAGAAGGCGTTACGTATAATTTCACTGACTTAGTTCGTGGGGATGTATCATTCGAATCGAAAGATATTGGAGATTGGGTATTAGTAAAAGCTAACGGTATTCCAACTTACAACTATGCTGTGGTATTAGACGATCACTTCATGGAAATTTCACATGTATTCCGTGGGGAAGAGCATTTATCAAACACGCCAAAACAAATGATGATTTTTGATGCTTTTGGCTGGGAGTATCCACGCTTCGGTCATATGACATTAATCGTTAATGAAGACCGCAAAAAATTATCAAAACGTGATGAGTCGATTATCCAATTCGTTACGCAATACAAAGACCTTGGTTACTTACCAGAAGCAATGTTTAACTTCTTCGGGTTACTTGGTTGGTCTCCAGAAGGTGAAGAAGAAATCTTCTCACATGATGAGTTTGTCAAATTATTCGATGAAAAACGTTTATCAAAATCACCATCAATGTTTGATAAAACAAAGCTTACTTGGATGAATAACCAATACATCAAAAAGTTATCACGTGAAGAGGTAGTGGCGTTAGCGTTACCACACTTACAAAAAGCTGGACTTTTACCGGAAGAATTATCTACAGAACAACAAGCTTGGGCGTCTGACTTAATCGGTCTTTACCATGAGCAAATGAGCTTCGGTGCAGAAATCGTTGAGTTAACGAGCCTATTCTTCACAGAAGAAATTTCATATGATGAAGAAGCAAAAGAAGTTTTAGCTGGTGAAACAGTACCAACAGTAATGGCTGCATTTAAAACGCAATTAGAATCTCTTGAATTATTTGACGCAGGTTCAATTAAAGCTGCAATTAAAGCTGTGCAAAAAGAAACGGGCGTAAAAGGTAAAAACTTATTCATGCCGATCCGTGTTGTGACTACAGGTCAAACACATGGTCCGGAATTACCAGATGCCATTGCCTTAATTGGTAAGGAAAAAGCGATTGTACGTGTAGAGAAATTTTCTAATTAATCGTTTTTTTGAATAAACAAAGTGATTGATTTTTTAAAAAATAAATGTACAATAAATGTACAATTTATTATAACGTTAACGCGTCGAGAAGGAGAAGTACGCAGAGCAAACCTTTTAGAGAAGATCATCACCGGCTGAAAGTGATCTAGGTCAAGGCAAAGCTGAATTGCACCTTCGAGTATTTAATTGAACTAATAGTAGGTTAAATCGCCTTGTCCTCGTTACCGGACTTTCAAGTGGAAGAAATATGTAGCTTTCTTCAACCAGAGTGGAACCGCGCGTATTCTGCGTCTCTGTCATCCTATTTAGGTGGCAGGGGCGTTTTTTTTTTTTTTTTTTTTCTAAAAAGAAAAAAGAGAGAGGAGAGAGGGCAAGAGCATGTTTAAACGAATAAAGGAAGATATCGAAAATATTTTTGAAAATGACCCGGCAGCACGTAGCGTATTTGAAGTTGTATTTACGTATTCGGGCTTACATGCTATTTGGTCACATCGCATTGCGCATTGTTTTTTCAAACGTAAATTTTTCTTTGTTGCACGTGCCATTTCTCAAATTAGTCGATTCTTTACCGGTATCGAAATTCACCCAGGTGCAAAAATTGGGCGCCGATTTTTCATTGACCACGGTATGGGAGTCGTGATTGGTGAAACATGTGAAATCGGCAATGATGTTACGCTCTATCAAGGAGTGACACTTGGTGGTACGGGTAAGGAAAAGGGGAAACGTCACCCAACGTTAGAAGACGGGGTATTAGTTGCGACGGGAGCGAAAGTACTTGGCTCGATTACTATTGGTGTAAACAGTAAAATTGGCGCGGGCTCAGTTGTCTTAAAAGAAGTGCCGCCAAATGCAACTGTTGTTGGGATTCCGGGTAAGGTCGTTATGATTGACGGCGTTCGTACAGAAGCAAAAAAGTTCGATCACCAAAACATTCCCGACCCAGTCGGCGATCGCTGTGATTCATTAGAAAAAACACTTGAACAATTACAGCAACAGATTGCAAACTTAAAAAAGGAGCGATGATTATGAGCATTCAAATTTTTAATACATTAACACGACAAAAAGAGGAATTCGTGCCGTTAGAAGAAGGCAAAGTAAGCATGTATGTATGCGGACCGACCGTATACAACTACATCCATATTGGGAATTCACGTCCCGTTATCGTCTATGATACAGTGCGACGCTATTTGCAATACGCAGGTTATGATGTAAAATTCGTATCAAATTTTACAGACGTTGATGACAAAATTATTAAAGCGGCAAATGAGTTAGGTGAAGAAACATCAGCATTAACAGAGCGCTTTATCGCGGCGTATTTTGAAGATATTACAGCATTAGGCTGCGAAAAAGCAGATGCACATCCACGTGTAACTGAGCATATGGACGATATTATCGAGTTTATTCGAGTGCTAATTGACAAGGGCTATGCATATGAATCTCAAGGTGATGTTTACTACCGCACACGTAAGTTTAATGGCTACGGAAAATTAAGCCAACAATCAATTGATGATTTAAAGGTCGGGGCACGTATTGAGGCGGGCGAGAAAAAAGAAGACCCATTAGATTTCGCACTATGGAAAGCGGCAAAGCCAGGAGAAGTGAAATGGGATTCACCATGGGGAGCTGGGCGTCCAGGTTGGCATATTGAATGTTCAGTAATGGCACGTGAGCACTTAGGTGATACAATCGATATTCACGCTGGTGGGCAAGATTTAACATTCCCACATCATGAAAACGAAATCGCACAATCAGAAGCACATAATGACAAAACATTTGCGCGTTACTGGATGCATAATGGGTATATTAATATCGATAACGAAAAAATGTCGAAGTCTTTAGGTAACTTTATTTTAGTTCATGACATTCGCCAACAAATCGACCCACAAGTACTCCGTTTCTTCATGCTATCTGTACATTACCGTCATCCAATCAACTTTGCGCAAGATTTAGTGGAAGCCGCGAAAAATGGTTTAGATCGTATCCGTACATCTTATGCGAACGTAGAGCACCGATTAGCTTCATCTGCAAGTTTGGGAGATAATAGCGAAGAGTGGATTGCAAAGGTAAGCCAAGCAAAAGTTGATTTCGAGCTAGCGATGAACGATGACTTCAACACAGCAAATGCGATTTCAGTATTATTCGAACTATCTCGTATTGCTAACGTCTACTTAAACGAAGCAAATACGGATAAAGCTGTGCTACAAGCTATCTTGACGATGTTCGATACAATTGGTGATGTATTAGGGGTTCAAGTAAAAGTAGAGGCTGGCTTACTTGACGAAGAAATTGAAGCGTTAATCGAGGAACGTAATGCAGCGCGTAAAAATCGTGATTTTGCACGTTCAGACGAAATTCGTGACCAATTACTTAGCATGGATATCGTATTGGAAGATACTCGTCAAGGGACGCGCTGGAAACGAGGCCAATAATGCAATCATCACATGAAATAAAGCAATTAAATGCATTGGCACTTGCCTATATGGGCGATGCCGTGCTAGAACAACGCATTCGCAAGCATTTAATTTTATTAGGTCGTGCAAAGCCACATACATTGCACAAAGAAGCCACAAAGTATGTATCAGCAAAAGCGCAAGCAAATATTGTACATCGTATGATTGACGAAAATTTTTTAACAGAAGAGGAACAGGCGGTATTTCGCAGAGGACGCAATGCGAAATCCGGCTCTGTTCCTAAAAATACAGACGTACGCACATATCGTAACAGCTCGGGCTTTGAGGCAGTATTAGGCTATCTATTTTTATGTGAAGAGCTAGCGAGGGCAAATGAAATTATCGACTATGCAATTGTTATTGTAGAGCAGTCAAAAGGAGTGTAATTATGGCGGAAAGAAGACAACGAGATCGAAATCATAAAGCGCCACGTGATTTTAAAGGCCGTGACAAAAAGCCGGCCTTTAAAACACAAGAGAAAAAACAGCCGGACAAGCCGCAAAATGCTCCCGAAGTAGTAAATGGAGAAATGATTGCAGGTAAAAATCCAGTACTTGAGGCATTACGTTCTGGGCGTGAAATTAACAAAGTATGGATTGCTGAAGGTGTAAAGAAAACAGGGATTCAAGAATTAATCGATTTAGCAAAAGAACAAGGTGTATTAGTGCAATTCGTTCCAAAGCAAAAGATTGATAAATTAGCAGATAATCACCAAGGAATTGTCGCTTCTGTCGCGGCGTATGATTATGCAGAGCTAGATGATTTATTTGCTGCCGCCAAAGCAAAAAATGAAGACCCATTTTTCATCATTTTAGATGAGTTGGAAGACCCGCATAATTTAGGGTCCATTATGCGTACAGCAGATGCAATTGGTGTACATGGAATTATTATCCCGAAACGTCGCGCGGTAGGTTTAACCGCTGTTGTAGCCAAAGCTTCAACAGGCGCAATTGAACATGTTCCTGTTGTTCGTGTGACAAATTTAGCACAAACGGTGGATGAGCTAAAAGATCGCGGTGTATGGATTGCTGGTACAGACGCGAAAGGTTCTCAAGATTATCGCAAAATGGATGCAACATTGCCGCTAGCTTTAATTATTGGTAGTGAGGGTAAAGGAATGAGCCGTCTATTAAATGATAAATGTGATTTCTTATACCATTTACCAATGATCGGTCATGTAACATCGTTAAACGCTTCGGTTGCGGCAGCGCTACTAATGTACGAAGTGTACCGTAAACGCCAAGAAGTAAACGGCTAATATGCAAAATATTTTGCTAGTAGACGGCTATAACATGATTGGCGCTTGGCGTGAGCTTCGTCCTCTGCGTGAGCCACACTTTGAAGATGCCCGCGATCGCTTAATTGAGCGAATGGCGGAATATAAAGCACATACAGGTTGGCGCGTCATAGTTGTCTTTGATGCGCATCTTGTTCCTGGTACGGAGCAGCTTTATATTCAGCACGCTGTTGAAGTGATTTATACCCGCAAAAATGAAACAGCGGATGAGCGTATTGAAAAATTATCTAATGAGTTAAAAGGCCGCAAAGTTCAAATTCACGTAGCCACATCTGACATGACTGAACAAAATGTTGTCTTTGGTCATGGTGCGTTGCGAAAATCAGCACGTGAGCTTGAAATTGAAATGCAAATTATTCAATCGAAAATTTCATCGAAAGTAAAAGAAGCGCGCGATGAAAAACCTGCTTCACGCATTAAATTATCAAAGGAAGTAGAGTTGCAATTTGAAAAGTGGAGAAGAGGGCTTAAATAATAGTTTGCTCGATTTTTCCAATTAAGTTATACTGTTCCTAATTTATTCTGACGTAGCTCGAGGTGATTTTCATTGCTTAAAAGTGAGAAGTTACAAATCGTACGGCAATTTGGACATTTATCAGATGAACAACTTGTAGAGCAAGTGCATCTAGGCAATACAGAAGCGTTAGAGTTTTTGATCTCAAAGTATCGATTATTTGTGAAATCGAAAGCGCGGTCTTATTTTTTAGTAGGAGCGGACCGAGAAGATATTATTCAAGAAGGCATGATTGGTTTATACAAGGCAATTCGTGATTTTAAAGAGGATAAGCTTGCATCGTTTCGCGCATTTGCTGAACTGTGCATTACAAGACAAATCATTACAGCAATCAAAACAGCTACACGTCAAAAGCATATTCCGCTGAATTCCTATGTATCGCTCGATAAGCCGATTTATGATGAGGAATCGGAGCGTACATTAATGGACATTATTACAAGTCCGATTTCAGATGATCCGGAGTATTTGATGATTAATCGTGAGGATTATCATTATTTAGAACAAAAGATGGGAGAAGTACTGAGCGAGCTAGAACAACAAGTATTAACTCGCTATTTAGAGGGGCAATCCTATAATGAAATATCCGAAGAATTAAATCGCCACGTCAAATCTATCGATAATGCTTTGCAGCGCGTTAAGCGGAAATTAGAGCGTCATTTAGAGCTAAAAGAAATGACCTAAAGCAAATGAGCCTTTGTTGACAGTGACAAAATTAGGTGTTAGTCTTTAAAGGACAAAATGCCGAAAAGGTGATAAATTATGGCAAAAAAAGTCGTTTTAAGTTGTGAAAAATGCGGGTCTCGAAACTATAGTATTCCGAAAAGAGAAGGAACTACTGAGCGTTTAGAGCTTAAAAAGTTTTGCTCGCATTGCAATGAACATACAATGCATAAACAAACGTTATAAACGAAATATAGATTAATTTGTTGTTCGGGGGTAGGCGAAAATGAGTAAGGTATCGAACTTTTTACAAGAAGTCGGCTCTGAAATGCGTAAAACAAGCTGGCCAAAAAGCAAAGAGTTAACGAAATACACGGTTGTTGTAGTTTCAACAGTAATCGTAATGGCGTTATTCTTTACAGTTGTAGATCTAGGAGTCTCAGAATTATTCCGTTGGTTCTTGTCTCTATAAGCTAGGTCATGTTAATATTGCGAAAGAGCCCGTCCATTTCAAGTAACGGGTTTTTTCATTTGTTTTAAAACAAATACGTTTTGTTTGAAGAAATAGATTTTTTAGAGGATTTTTTCGAGTGAACTCGAAAAAATCTGGACGCAATTACGCCTCGGTGTAATTGAATGTAAATAGGGAAACAGGCCTTAACACTTTTAATATAAAGGAGGGACGGACGATTTAGTCCTACCTAATATGGAAAAAAATTGGTATGTAGTGCATACTTATTCTGGTTATGAAAACCGAGTAAAAGCGAATCTTGAAAAACGTGTAGAAACGATGGGAATGCAAGATAAAATTTTCCGTGTCATCGTAGCAGAACACGAAGAAATCGACGTAAAAGAAGATGGTAAGAAAAAAGCAGTAATGCGTAAAATCTTCCCTGGTTATGTATTGGTAGAACTAATCATGACTGATGATGCATGGTATGTAGTACGTAACACGCCAGGTGTAACGGGGTTCATCGGGTCTTCAGGTGGTGGCGTAAAACCAACTCCACTTTTACCGGAAGAAGCTGAACGCTTACTTGCTCAAATGGGCATGAACGAACAACGATTAGGTGAAGTTGAAATTACTGTAGGGGAAGTTGTAGAAGTTCTTGAAGGGCCATTCGCACACTTCCAAGGTCGCGTAGAAGAAGTAGATATCGAAAAAGCTAAATTAAAAGTTTTAGTTGATATGTTCGGTCGCGAAACAGTGATGGAGCTTGACTTTAACCAAATTCAAAAAATATAGATTTATTTATACTTGATTAAGCATTTTAAAAGTGTTATCATTTCAAAGGTCAGACTGTCATAAAATGACGTGTGATATAAATTTAGTTTTAATGTTATCGGCAAGTTAGCTGACGAACAGATATTTGAGTGGGAGGGGCAACCCAATTACCACATCACGGACTTAAGGAGGTGTGTCTCGTGGCTAAAAAAGTTATTAAAGTTGTAAAACTTCAAATCCCTGCTGGTAAAGCAAACCCAGCACCACCGGTTGGTCCTGCATTAGGTCAAGCGGGTGTTAACATCATGGGATTCTGTAAAGAATTTAACGCTCGTACTGCTGATCAAGCTGGTTTAATCATTCCAGTTGAAATTTCAGTATTCGAAGACCGTTCATTCACTTTCATTACTAAAACTCCACCTGCAGCAGTATTACTTAAAGTAGCAGCTGGTATCCAATCTGGATCTGGTGAACCAAACCGTAAGAAAGTTGCAACGGTTAAACGTGATAAAGTTCGCGAAATCGCTGAACAAAAAATGCCAGACCTTAACGCTGCTTCAGTTGAAGCTGCAATGTTAATGGTTGAAGGTACTGCACGAAGCATGGGTATCGTTATCGAAGACTAATCCCATCTTCACACTTGATGATGTTTTTGTTTTTGGAAGGTTGCTGCGCTCGGATATTCATTTAGAAGAGTGCGCAACCTTTATTCGTGGGAGGTCAAATCCGTTACAACCACAATCAAGGAGGAAATTTATAATGGCTAAAAAAGGTAAAAAACTGCAAGACGCAGTTAAATTAATCGATCGCGCTACTTTATACTCTGTAGAAGAAGCAGTAGCATTAGCGCAAAAAACATCTACAGTTAACTTCGATGCAACTGTAGAAGTAGCATTCAAATTAGGTATCGACACTCGTAAGAATGACCAACAAATCCGTGGTGCGGTAGTATTACCACACGGTACTGGTAAAACTCAAAAAGTATTAGTATTCGCTAAAGGTGAGAAAGCTAAAGAAGCAGAAGCTGCTGGTGCTGACTACGTAGGCGATTCAGATATGGTTAACAAAATCCAACAAGGTTGGTTCGATTTCGATGTAATCGTAGCAACACCTGATATGATGGGTGAAGTTGGTAAATTAGGTCGTGTATTAGGACCAAAAGGTTTAATGCCAAACCCTAAAACTGGTACAGTTACTTTTGACGTAACTAAAGCTATCGAAGAAATTAAAGCTGGTAAAGTAGAATACCGCGCTGAAAAAGCTGGTATCATCCACGCTCCTATCGGTAAAGTTTCTTTCGATACTCAAAAATTAGTAGAAAACTTCTTAGCTGTATTTGAAGTAGTTCAAAAAGCTAAGCCAGCTGCAGCGAAAGGTACTTACATGAAGTCTGTAAACGTTACAACTACAATGGGTCCTGCTGTAAAAGTTGATGCTGCTAACGTAACAGTTAAATAATCAAAACAATTCTAGTAATTGTTTTGATTAAATTACTTGACAACGGCCCGCTTACTTGGTAAGATGGATGCTGTTGTGAATCATCCATTTGTACCGTAGACAGTAGGAGTGACTTGTCACTTAATGATCCTACCGAGGACATCGGAGTTCGGATTCTTTTTAAGATGATGTACTTTCAGCCTCTGTGTCTATTATGATATAGAGGCTTTTCTTTGTCGGTATAAATGACTCATTCTAATAGGAGGTGTCATCATGAGCAAAGCAATCGAAACTAAAAAAGTTCAAGTTGGAGAAATCGCTGATAAATTCAAAGCTGCTGCATCTGTAGTAGTAGTTGACTACCGTGGTTTAACTGTAGGACAAGTAACAGAATTACGTAAGCAATTACGTGAAGCTGGTGTTGAGTTTAAAGTTTACAAAAACACTTTAACTCGTCGTGCTACTGAAGCCGCTGGTTTAGAAGGAATCAATGAATTCTTAACTGGTCCAAACGCTATCGCATTCTCTAACGAGGACGTAGTAGCTCCAGCTAAAATCATCAACGAGTTCGCTAAGAAAAACGAAGCGTTAGAAATTAAAGCTGGTATTATCGAAGGTACTGTCGCATCTGTTGAAGACGTTAAAGCTCTTGCAGAACTTCCATCTCGCGAAGGTCTATTATCAATGCTTTTATCTGTACTTCAAGCTCCAGTGCGCAACTTCGCACTTGCAACAAAAGCTGTTGCAGAACAAAAAGAAGAGCAAGGCGCTTAATTGCATCTTAGCTTTCAATCTCGGCTTAACGGCCTAAAAACAATAAACATCCAATAGGAGGAAATTAAAATGAACAAAGAGCAAATCTTAGAAGCTATCAAAGCTATGACAGTTCTAGAATTAAACGATTTAGTAAAAGCAATCGAAGAAGAATTCGGTGTAACAGCAGCAGCTCCTGTAGCTGTAGTTGCTGGTGGTGCTGCTGGCGCTGCTGAAGAAAAAACAGAATTTGATGTAGTATTAGCTTCTGCTGGTGCTGAAAAAATCAAAGTAATCAAAGTGGTTCGTGAAATCACTGGTTTAGGTTTAAAAGAAGCTAAAGAGGTTGTTGACAACGCTCCTAAAGCTCTTAAAGAAGGTATCTCTAAAGAAGAAGCTGAAGGAATCAAGTCTAAACTTGAAGAAGTTGGCGCTTCTGTAGAAGTTAAATAATTTTAGTTTAACTTACTTTACTAAGTCATGTGCTTAGTTGTATAAGGGAAGCTCGTCACAATTTTGCGGCGAGCTTTTCTTTATTTACATCTATCTAGGAGGCGTGTTACACATGTCTGAACATTATTATTCAAATAAACCTCAAACGGAAAGTAAACCACGCCAATGGAAGTTTACTTTATTAGGATATACATTTACATTTGAAACAGATGCCGGTGTATTTAGTAAAAGCGAAGTAGATTTTGGTTCCCGTGTGTTAATTGATGCCTTTGAAATGCCCGAAGTAGAAGGTGTTGTGCTTGATGTTGGTTGTGGCTATGGACCGATTGGTTTATCAATCGCAAAGGATCATCCGGAGCGTGAAGTGTTAATGATGGATATTAATACACGTGCTATTGGTTTATCGCGAAAAAACGCCGAGCTAAACGGGATTCAAAATGTGCGTATTTTTGAAAGTGATGGCCTAAGTGCTGTGGAAGCTGGGACACAAGCTGCTGCCATTTTAACAAATCCCCCGATTCGTGCAGGGAAAGAAACAATTTTTAGATTTTATGATCAAGCCTATGAATTGTTAGTGACGAATGGTGAGCTGTGGGTAGTGATTCAGAAGAAACAAGGTGCGCCATCGACGGTAAGTCATTTAGAAGAGCTATTTACGGAAGTAGATGTTGTTGAGAAGAAAAAAGGATATTGGATCGTACGTGCAAAAAAATAAGTAAGATTCGTTTCAAATATTGACTTGACAAATCGACTATGATAACATGATACAATGCAAAATTATTATTTTGAGGTAGTATGCCCTTTTGCATAACTTAAACATTATTACGGGTATACTTACTAAGAATAAGTTAAGTTTAACCGAAAATGAGGTTTTATTAAAAGTCTCGTTTTCTTTTTGTCTTTCGAAATCATACACTATTTGTATGGTTTTGCAAAGACCTATTATCGCTTTATTGAGGGGTGAATGAGTTGACAGGTCAACTAGTTCAGTACGGACAACACCGCCAGCGTAGAAGCTTTGCGCGTATTAGTGAGGTGCTGGAACTTCCGAATTTAATCGAGATCCAAACAGCATCTTATGAGTGGTTCCTTGAAGAAGGATTGCGTGAGATGTTCCACGACATTTCTCCAATCGAAGATTTTACAGGAAATCTTTCATTAGAATTCGTCGACTATACATTAGGAGACCCTAAGTATGATGTTGATGAGTGTAAAGAACGTGACGTAACTTACGCTGCACCATTACGTGTGAAAGTTCGTTTACACAACAAAGAAACAAACGAAGTAAAAGAGCAAGATGTCTTCATGGGTGACTTCCCATTAATGACAGAAACAGGAACGTTTATCATTAACGGTGCTGAACGTGTTATCGTATCTCAGTTAGTTCGTTCTCCAAGTGTATACTTCAACGAAAAAACAGATAAGAACGGTAAAAAAGGCTTCGGCGCAACAGTTATTCCAAACCGTGGTGCATGGCTAGAATACGAAACTGATGCAAAAGATGTCGTTTACGTTCGTATCGACCGCACACGTAAATTACCAGTAACAGTACTTTTACGTGCGTTAGGTTTTGGCACTGACCAAGAAATTATTGATATCATTGGCGACAATGAATATTTACGTAATACGTTAGAAAAAGATAATACAGAAGGTACTGAAAAGGCTCTTCTTGAAATCTATGAGCGTTTACGTCCAGGTGAACCACCAACAGTTGAATCAGCGAAGAATTTATTATATTCTCGTTTCTTCGATGCTAAACGTTATGATTTAGCGAATGTTGGTCGTTACAAAATGAACAAAAAGCTTCACATCAAAAACCGTTTATTCAACCAAACGGTAGCTGAAACAATTGTGAATCCAGAAACTGGTGAAATTCTAGTAGAAGCAGGTACGTTATTAGATCGCCGTACGTTAGATAAGCTAATTCCAGCTTTAGAAGACGGCGCTGGCTTCAAAACACTAAACCAAAACGGTGGCGTGTTAGAAGACGCTGTAACAATCCAATCAATTAAAATTTTTGCACCAAACGATGAAGCGCAAAAAGAAATCAATGTTATTTCAAACGCTTATATTGAGGAAGAAGTGAAAAACCTTACTCCAGCAGATATCCTTGCTTCTGTATCGTACTTCTTCAACTTATTATATGCCGTAGGTAACACAGACGATATCGACCATTTAGGTAACCGTCGTTTACGTTCAGTTGGTGAATTATTACAAAACCAATTCCGTATCGGTTTATCTCGTATGGAACGTGTAGTACGTGAGCGTATGTCTATCAATGACACAGCAGCTATCGTACCACAACAATTAATCAATATCCGTCCAGTTATCGCATCGATTAAAGAGTTCTTCGGATCTTCTCAGTTATCTCAATTCATGGACCAAACAAACCCATTAGCAGAGTTAACGCACAAACGTCGTTTATCTGCATTAGGGCCAGGTGGTTTAACACGTGAGCGCGCAGGTATGGAAGTACGTGACGTTCACTACTCTCACTATGGTCGTATGTGTCCAATCGAGACACCTGAGGGACCAAACATCGGTCTTATCAACTCTTTATCTTCATTCGCAAAAGTTAACAAGTTTGGCTTTATCGAAACACCTTATCGCCGAGTTAATCCGGAAACAGGTGCTGTAACGGAAGCAATCCATTACTTAACCGCTGACGAAGAAGATAACTATGTAGTAGCACAAGCAAACTCTGAATTAACTGCAGAGCGTACTTTTGCAAAAGAAGAAGTGGTAGGTCGTTTCCGTGGGGATAACACAGTATTCAACCGCGATCGCATCGACTACATGGATGTATCTCCAAAACAAGTAGTATCTGCTGCCACTGCATGTATTCCGTTCTTAGAAAACGACGACTCAAACCGTGCGTTAATGGGTGCGAACATGCAACGTCAAGCTGTTCCTTTACTATATCCAAACGCTCCGTTCGTTGGTACTGGTATGGAGCACGTTGACGCTCGTGACTCTGGTGCTGCTGTAGTTGCTAAAAAACACGGGATTGTTGAGCACGTAGAAGCTCGCTCTATCCACGTTCGTACAATCGAAGAGGTTGACGGCAAAGAAGTGAAAGGCGACTTAATTAAGTACAAATTACAAAAATTCATCCGTTCAAACCAAGGTACTTCATATAACCAACGTCCAATCGTAAAAGTTGGCGACCGTGTAAAACCTCGTGATATTTTAGCTGATGGTCCTTCAATGGAACGTGGCGAATTAGCACTTGGTCAAAACGTACTTGTTGCGTTCATGACATGGGACGGCTTCAACTACGAGGATGCTGTTATTATGAGTGAGCGCCTTGTAAAAGATGATGTATATACTTCTGTTCATATTGAAGAATATGAATCAGAATCACGTGATACGAAGCTTGGACCTGAAGAAATCACACGTGACATTCCAAACGTAGGTGAAGATGCACTTCGTAACCTAGATGACCGCGGAATTATCCGTATCGGTGCGGAAGTACGTGACGGTGACATTTTAGTAGGTAAAGTTACGCCTAAAGGGGTTACAGAGTTAACTGCTGAAGAACGTTTATTACATGCTATCTTCGGTGAAAAAGCACGTGAAGTACGTGACACGTCACTACGTGTACCACACGGCGCTGGCGGTATCATCCTAGATGTTAAAGTCTTCAACCGTGAAGATGGAGACGAATTACCACCAGGTGTTAACCAATTAGTTCGTGCTTATATTGTTCAAAAACGTAAAATCCGCGTTGGAGACAAAATGGCCGGACGTCACGGTAACAAAGGGGTAATCTCACGAATCTTACCAGAAGAAGATATGCCATTCATGCCAGACGGCACACCAGTGGATATCATGCTTAACCCACTTGGGGTTCCTTCTCGTATGAACATCGGACAAGTATTAGAGCTTCACTTAGGTATGGCTGCACGCTACTTAGGCGTACACATGGCTACACCAGTATTTGACGGCGCTAACGAAGAAGATGTTTGGGAAACGATGGAAGAAGCTGGTATGAATCGTGACGGTAAAACAATTCTTTATGATGGACGTTCAGGTGAACCATTCGACAGCCGCGTTTCTGTTGGGATCATGTACATGATCAAGTTAGCGCACATGGTTGATGATAAACTTCACGCACGTTCAACTGGTCCTTACTCGTTAGTAACGCAACAACCGCTTGGTGGTAAAGCACAATTCGGTGGTCAACGTTTCGGTGAGATGGAGGTATGGGCACTTGAAGCATACGGTGCTGCTTACACGTTACAAGAGATTTTAACTGTAAAATCAGATGACGTTGTAGGTCGTGTGAAAACATACGAAGCAATCGTTAAAGGTGAAAGCGTTCCAGAACCAGGTGTACCAGAATCATTTAAAGTATTAATTAAAGAACTTCAATCATTAGGTATGGATGTGAAGATGCTTACAATCAACGACGAGGAAGTAGAATTACGCGACCTTGACGATGAAGATGAAGTAGCTGTTGCACCAGCTCCAGAAATGGAACACAAAGCTAATGGTGATAAAGAAGACCCAGTAGAGTCATTTGAATAATTTCAAATTGAATCGGGCAGGTATATGCCCTGCCCGATTTTTCTTGTATAACGATTAAAAAAAGCAAATTTCATAATGGCCTAGAATGAAATTTTTGCAATTGCAGAGCTACAATGAAAAGTCATTTAAGACTTATAACTAAAGGGAGGTAGGCTCCTTGATCGATGTTAATGAATTTGAATATATGAAAATTGGTTTAGCTTCTCCGGACAAGATTCGTTCTTGGTCATATGGTGAAGTTAAAAAACCAGAAACAATCAACTACCGTACATTAAAACCAGAAAAAGATGGTCTATTCTGTGAACGTATTTTCGGACCAACGAAAGACTGGGAATGCCACTGTGGTAAATATAAGCGTGTACGTTATAAAGGTGTCGTTTGTGACCGTTGTGGCGTAGAAGTAACACGTGCAAAAGTTCGTCGTGAACGTCAAGGGCACATCGAACTTGCAGCACCTGTATCGCACATTTGGTACTTCAAAGGTATTCCAAGTCGTATGGGTCTTATTTTAGACATGTCTCCACGTGCATTAGAAGAAGTAATTTACTTTGCTTCTTATGTTGTAATCGAGCCAGGTCAAACAGCTTTAGGCTTTAAAGATTTACTTTCTGAAAAAGAATATCGTGCATACCGTGAAAAATACGGTAACGAATTCGAAGCGGCAATGGGTGCTGAAGCAATCAAACGCCTTTTAGAAAAAATCGATTTAGAAGATGAAACAGCTGTATTAAAAGAAGAATTAAAATCTGCACAAGGCCAACGCCGTACACGTGCAATTAAACGTTTAGAAGTAGTAGAAGCATTCCGTAACTCAGGTAACAAACCAGAGTGGATGATTTTAGACGTACTACCAGTAATTCCACCAGAGCTTCGTCCAATGGTGCAATTAGATGGTGGCCGTTTTGCAACTTCTGACTTAAATGACCTTTACCGTCGTGTAATCAACCGTAACAACCGTTTAAAACGTTTACTGGATCTTGGTGCACCAAGCATCATCGTACAAAACGAAAAACGTATGTTACAAGAAGCGGTTGATGCATTAATCGATAACGGTCGTCGTGGTCGCCCTGTAACAGGTCCTGGTAACCGTCCTTTAAAATCACTTTCACATATGTTGAAAGGGAAACAAGGTCGTTTCCGTCAAAACTTACTTGGTAAACGTGTAGACTATTCTGGTCGTTCGGTTATCGTAGTAGGTCCAAACTTAAAAATGTACCAATGTGGTCTTCCTAAAGAAATGGCAATCGAACTATTCAAGCCTTTCGTAATGAAAGAATTAGTGGAACGTGGCCTTGCTCATAACATTAAGAGTGCAAAGCGTAAAATTGAGCGCTTGCACAATGAAGTATGGGACGTTTTAGAAGACGTAATTCGTGAGCATCCGGTATTACTTAACCGTGCACCGACGCTTCACCGCCTTGGTATTCAAGCATTCGAGCCTACATTAGTAGAAGGCCGTGCGATTCGTCTTCACCCGTTAGTATGTACAGCTTACAACGCTGACTTCGATGGTGACCAAATGGCGGTTCACGTTCCATTATCAGCAGAAGCGCAAGCAGAAGCTCGTTTATTAATGTTAGCAGCACAAAACATCCTTAACCCGAAAGATGGTAAACCAGTAGTAACACCATCTCAAGATATGGTATTAGGTAACTATTACTTAACGCTTGAGCGTGAAAATGCTCGTGGTGAAGGTGCAATCTTTAACAACTCAAATGAAGTGCTAATTGCATACCAAAATGGTCATGTACATTTACACTCTCGTATTGCGATTAAAGCAAGCTCATTAAACAACCCAACGTTTACAGAAGAACAAAATAAAATGTTCTTATTAACTACGGTTGGTAAGGTAATCTTCAACGAAATTTTACCGAAGTCATTCCCTTATGTTAACGAGCCTACTGCTACAAACTTAGAACAAAAAACACCTGAGAAATACTTCGTTAACTTGACAATTGACGAAGAATTACAAAAAGAAATCGAAGCTACAGAAGGCTATGCAGATTTATCTGAAACAGAAAAAATCGAAGCGCAACGTCGTGCTGTGTTAGCGAAACACTTCACAAACATACCTGTAGTAGATCCTTTCCGTAAAAAATTCTTAGGAAATGTCATCGCTGAAGTATTTAAAGAGTTCCATATTACGGAAACTTCTAAAATGCTTGACCGCATGAAAAACTTAGGTTTCAAATACTCTACTCGTGCAGGTATTACTGTAGGTGTATCTGACATCGTCGTATTACCAGACAAAGGTGTAATCCTTGAAGAAGCACAAGGTAAAGTAGATAAAGTAATGGTTCAATTCCGTCGTGGTTTAATTACGGAAGAAGAACGTTATAACCGTGTAATTAACGTATGGACAGCTGCGAAGGACGAAATCCAAGGCAAGCTGATGAAATCATTACAAAAAACAAACCCAATCTTCATGATGTCTGACTCTGGTGCCCGTGGTAACGCATCGAACTTTACTCAGTTAGCAGGTATGCGTGGTCTGATGGCCAACCCGGCTGGTCGAATCATCGAGTTACCAATCAAGTCTTCATTCCGTGAAGGTTTAACAGTATTAGAGTACTTCATCTCAACACACGGTGCGCGTAAAGGTCTAGCCGATACAGCACTTAAAACTGCCGATTCAGGTTACTTAACTCGTCGTTTAGTAGACGTTGCACAAGATGTTATCGTTCGTGAAGACGACTGTGGTACTGATCGCGGTTTATTAATCGGTTCGTTAATGGAAGGCAATGAACTTATCGAAGCATTAGATGAGCGTATTGTCGGTCGTTATGTGAAGAAAACAGTTCGCCACCCAGAAACTGGAGCGGTTATCGTAGAGCGTGATGGCTTAATTACACAAGATGTTGCTCGTGCAATTGAAGAAGCGGGTATCGAAGAAATTACAATTCGTTCTGCATTCACATGTAATACAAAACATGGCGTATGTAAAAAATGTTACGGCATGAACTTAGCTACTGGTGAAGAGGTAGAAGTTGGTGAAGCGGTAGGTATTATCGCAGCACAATCTATCGGTGAGCCAGGTACGCAGTTAACAATGCGTACATTCCATACAGGTGGGGTAGCCGGTAACGATATCACACAAGGTCTTCCACGTATCCAAGAAATCTTTGAGGCGCGTAATCCAAAAGGGCAAGCGGTTATCTCTGAAATCACTGGTAAAGTAATCGAAATCGATGAAATCCGTGAAGGTCTAAAAGAAGTAACAATTCAAGGTGACGTTGAAACACGTAAGTACCAAGCACCTTACAATGCTCGTTTAAAAGTAGTTGAAGGTGACATGATTGTTGCAGGTCAAACTTTATCTGAAGGTTCGATCGATCCAAAACAATTATTAAAAGTAAAAGACGTATCAACAGTTCAAGAATATTTACTAAAAGAAGTACAAAAAGTATACCGTATGCAAGGGGTAGAAATCGGTGACAAACACATCGAGGTAATGGTCCGCCAAATGCTTCGTAAAGTGCGTGTAATCGAAGCTGGTGACACGGATTTATTACCAGGTTCATTACTTGACATTCACCAATTCTCTGAGGCAAATGTTGATGTTGTATTAAACGGTAAAACACCAGCAACTTGTCGTCCTGTTATCTTAGGTATTACAAAAGCTTCTCTTGAAACAGAATCATTCTTATCTGCTGCATCATTCCAAGAAACAACTCGAGTGTTAACGGATGCTGCAATTAAAGGTAAACGTGATGAGCTTCTAGGTCTGAAGGAAAACGTAATTATCGGTAAACTAGTTCCGGCTGGTACAGGTATGCAACGTTACCGTCAAATCCGTATGGAGCAAGATGAGAAAGAAGTAACTACAGCTGAATAAGTCTTTCAATGAATACAATTCCGGTAGGGGTCAATCCCTACCGGAGTTTTTCTAATAAAATTTATTGAGTTAAAATGAATCAGAAATCTTTTCATAAGATATTAGTTGACAGTGTAAGTTTGGAATGATAATATATTGAAGGTTGATAGTTAACTGTCTGTACTTACTTGGGAGGATATGAAAATATCTTATGATTAAGTAAAACACGCCAGTGAAACAATCATAGGTATAAAGCAAGCAGTGAAAGCAATGCGTGCTGGACAAGTAACAGCTCTTTTCGTCGCAATTGATGCAGACAATTGGGTAACCGATCCGGCCATTCTTCTCGCGAAAGAAATCGGTGTACCATTTTACCACGTCGATTCAAAGAAAGAACTTGGAAAAGCTTGCGGCATTCATGTTGGAGCTGCGGTTGTTGCGATTACTGCGATGTAGTTTTTGTGTAAAAATACACAAAGACTTTGTTTTTGCCCAAAAAATGAACCACCTGGATGTGTGGTATTAAAACAAGGAAAAATGAAGGGAGGACAAATCGATGCCTACAATTAACCAATTATTACGTAAGCCTCGTCAATCTAAAAGCACGAAATCAAAATCTCCAGCATTAAACAAAGGATATAACTCATTTAAAAAATCTTTAACTGATGTTAAATCTCCACAAAAACGCGGAGTTTGTACTCGTGTAGGTACAATGACACCACGTAAACCAAACTCAGCTTTACGTAAATACGCTCGTGTACGCTTAACTAACCAACTTGAGGTTACTGCGTATATCCCAGGTGAAGGCCATAACTTACAAGAACACAGTGTAGTTCTTATTCGTGGCGGACGCGTAAAAGACTTAGCGGGTGTTCGTTACCATATCGTACGTGGTGCTCTTGATACAGCTGGTGTAAACGGTCGTTTACAATCACGTTCTAAATACGGAACAAAACGCCCTAAAGAAAAAAAATAATTTAAATTTAAATAAACCACTATTTGAAAGGAGGAAAACACATGCCTCGTAAAGGTCCTGTTTCCAAACGTGACGTGTTACCAGATCCAATTTATAATTCAAAACTAGTAACTCGTTTAATCAACAAAATGATGATTGATGGTAAAAGAGGTACTTCTCAAAAGATTTTATACGGAGCTTTCGAATTAGTTCAAGAGCGTTCGGGTCAAAATGCTTTAGAAGTATTTGAAGCTGCATTAAACAACGTAATGCCAGTATTAGAAGTACGCGCTCGCCGTGTTGGTGGTTCTAACTACCAAGTACCAGTTGAAGTTCGTCCAGAACGTCGTACAACTTTAGGTTTACGTTACCTAGTTAACTACTCTCGTCTTCGTGGTGAAAAAACTATGGAAGAGCGTTTAGCTAACGAAATCTTAGATGCATCAAACAACACTGGTGCTTCAGTTAAGAAACGTGAAGATATGCACAAAATGGCAGAAGCGAACAAAGCATTCGCTCACTACCGTTGGTAATTTAATCTATGCTCTAGCTTGCTAGGGCTTAGGTTTTTTACTTACTTATATAGCTACCCCAATATGGAAGGAGAAATTTCCTATGAAACGCGAATTCTCTCTAGAGAATACACGTAATATTGGGATCATGGCTCACATTGATGCTGGTAAAACAACAACAACTGAGCGTATCCTTTATTACACTGGTAAGATTCATAAAATCGGTGAAACTCATGATGGCGGTTCTCAAATGGACTGGATGGAGCAAGAACAAGAGCGTGGTATCACGATCACTTCTGCTGCAACAACAGCTCAATGGAACGGTCACCGTATCAACATCATCGATACTCCTGGACACGTAGACTTCACTGTAGAAGTAGAACGTTCTTTACGTGTTCTTGATGGTGCTGTAACAGTATTAGATGCTCAATCAGGTGTTGAGCCTCAAACTGAAACAGTATGGCGTCAAGCTACTACATACGGGGTTCCTCGTATCGTATTCATCAACAAAATGGACAAAATGGGTGCAGACTTCTTATATTCTGTAGGAACTTTACACGATCGTTTACAAGCGAACGCTCACCCAATCCAATTACCAATCGGTGCTGAAGACGAGTTCTCAGCTATCATCGACTTAATCGAAATGAACGCTACGTTCTACGGTAACGAAGATGGTACTGCAGTAACTGTTGGTGAGATTCCAGAATCTCATAAAGCACAAGCTGAAGAGTACCGTGAGAAATTAATCGACGCTGTTGCAAGTGTTGATGAAGATCTTATGGAGAAATACTTAGAAGGCGAAGAAATTACTAAAGAAGAATTAAAAGCGGCTATCCGTAAAGCTACTATTGCGGTAGAATTCTACCCAGTACTTTGTGGTACAGCATTCAAACACAAAGGTGTTCGTAAAATGCTAGACGCAGCTGTTGATTACTTACCAGCTCCAACTGATGTTCCTGACATTAAAGGTACAGACGTTGATGGCGAAGAAGAAATCATCCGTCACTCTTCTGATGAAGAGCCATTCTCAGCTCTTGCATTCAAAGTAATGACTGACCCATTCGTAGGTAAATTAACATTCTTCCGTGTGTATTCAGGTACATTAGAATCTGGTTCATACGTACAAAACTCTTCTAAAGGTAAACGTGAGCGCGTAGGTCGTATCCTACAAATGCACGCTAACTCTCGTGAAGAGATTTCTAAAGTATTCGCTGGGGATATCGCAGCAGCAGTAGGTCTTAAAGATACTACTACTGGTGACACTTTATGTGACGAGAAAAACCTTGTTATCTTAGAGTCAATGGAATTCCCTGAGCCAGTAATTTCTCTTTCTGTAGAACCAAAATCTAAAGCTGACCAAGATAAAATGGGTCAAGCATTAGCTAAACTACAAGAAGAAGATCCAACTTTCCGTGCTCACACTGACACAGAAACTGGACAAACAATCATCTCTGGTATGGGTGAGTTACACTTAGACATCCTAGTTGACCGTATGAAACGTGAATTTAAAGTAGAAGCTAACGTAGGTGCTCCAATGGTATCTTACCGTGAGACATTCCGTGGCTCTGCAAAAGTTCAAGGTAAATTCACTCGTCAATCTGGTGGTCGCGGTCAATACGGTGACGTAACGATCGAGTTCTCTCCAAACGAAGAGGGTAAAGGCTTTGAATTCGAAAACGCTATCGTTGGTGGTGTAGTACCTCGTGAATACATTCCTGCAGTAGAAGCGGGTCTTCGTGACTCTCTTGACCGCGGTGTAGTAGCTGGTTACCCACTAATCGACATTAAAGCGAAATTAGTATTCGGTTCTTACCATGACGTTGACTCGAATGAGATGGCGTTCAAAATTGCTGCATCTATGGCATTAAAAGAAGCTGCGAAGCGTTGTGACGCAGTAATTTTAGAGCCAATGATGAAAGTAGAAGTTGTAATTCCAGAAGAGTACCTTGGTGATATCATGGGTAACATTACTGCTCGTCGCGGACGCGTTGAGGGTATGGAAGCTCGCGGTAACTCTCAAGTAGTACGTTCTATGGTTCCACTATCTGAAATGTTCGGATATGCTACAACTTTACGTTCTGCAACTCAAGGTCGCGGTGTATTCTCAATGACATTCGATCATTATGAAGAAGTACCAAAATCAATTGCAGAAGACATCATCAAAAAAAATAAAGGTGAATAATTGAAATTTCATCTTGTTTAAAGTATAACTAATTTGTAAACTATGATTGACTGATTATAGATGGGCCCATTTATAATCAGCAATCTTAGAATAAATTTAAAAAATAAAACATATCTCTGAGGAGGCAATTTCAAATGGCTAAAGAAAAATTTGACCGTTCAAAAACACATGCTAACGTTGGTACTATCGGACACGTTGACCATGGTAAAACTACTTTAACTGCTGCTATCGCAACAGTATTATCAAAAGCAATGGGTGGAGAAGCTAAATCTTACGCTGACATCGACAACGCACCAGAAGAAAAAGAGCGTGGTATCACAATCAACACTTCTCACGTTGAATATGAAACTGCAACTCGTCACTACGCACACGTAGACTGCCCAGGACACGCTGACTATGTTAAAAACATGATCACTGGTGCTGCACAAATGGACGGCGGTATCTTAGTAGTATCTGCTGCTGACGGCCCAATGCCACAAACTCGTGAGCACATCTTACTTTCTAAACAAGTAGGTGTTCCTTACTTAGTAGTATTCATGAACAAATGTGATATGGTTGATGACGAAGAATTATTAGAATTAGTAGAAATGGAAATCCGTGACTTACTATCTGAATATGACTTCCCAGGCGACGACCTACCAGTAATCAAAGGTTCAGCTCTTAAAGCATTAGAAGGCGAACCAGAATGGGAAGCTAAAATTATCGAATTAATGGACGCTGTTGATTCTTACATCCCAACTCCAGAACGTCAAACTGACAAACCATTCATGATGCCAGTAGAGGACGTATTCTCTATCACTGGTCGTGGTACAGTAGCAACTGGCCGTGTTGAACGTGGTCAAGTTAAAGTTGGTGACGTTGTAGAAGTTATCGGTATCGAAGAAGAAGCTAAAACTACAACTGTAACTGGTGTAGAAATGTTCCGTAAATTATTAGATTACGCTGAAGCTGGTGACAACATCGGTGCTTTATTACGTGGTATCGCTCGTGAAGATATCCAACGTGGTCAAGTATTAGCTAAACCAGGTTCAATCACTCCACACACAAACTTCAAAGCTGAAGTTTATGTATTATCAAAAGAAGAGGGTGGACGTCACACTCCATTCTTCTCTAACTACCGTCCTCAGTTCTACTTCCGTACAACTGACGTAACTGGTATTTGTATGTTACCAGAAGGCGTAGAAATGGTTATGCCTGGCGATAACATCGAAATGACTGTAGAATTAATCGCTCCAATCGCTCTTGAAGAAGGTACTAAGTTCTCTATCCGTGAGGGTGGCCGTACTGTAGGCGCTGGCGTAGTTGCTTCTATCCAAAAATAATTTTAGCTTATAGCTAATTTTCTAAAACACCTCGTAGGGACGCTTGCGAGGTGTTTTTTTGTATACAATATAGTTAAAGTGCATAATGTTTATTCAAAATATGTATTTTATTTATAGTACCTCCTTCAAGTATAATTTTCCTTAAGAACAGGGGATACAATTACTTAAAGGGGGATTTTTTTATGACGAATTATGTACAGGTAGGAAATTTACAAGTTGCTGAGCAATTAGCAAATTTTATTAATAATCGTGTATTACCTGAAAGCGGTGTAGAACAGGATAGCTTTTGGGCAGGCTTTGACCAATTAATTCATGAGTTAGCACTAGAAAATAAAGCGCTATTAGCTCGTCGTGAGGAGTTACAAACGCAAATTAATGAGTGGCATAAAGAAAATAAAGAAAACTTAAACTTTGATCAGTATAAAGCTTTTTTACAAGAAATCGGCTACTTAGGACCAAAAGTAGAGGATTATAAAGTTGAAACAGAAAATGTAGATGATGAGATTACGATACAAGCAGGCCCTCAGCTAGTAGTACCTGTAAATAATGCACGCTATGCAATTAATGCAGCAAATGCACGCTGGGGTAGTTTGTATGATGCGCTTTATGGCACGGATGTTATTAGTGACGAAGATGGAGCTGCAGCAGGTAAAGGCTACAATCCGACGCGTGGAAATAAAGTAATTGCCTATGCAAAGGATTTTTTAAATAAGGCGGCTGCGTTACAGCAAGGTTCGCATGCAGATGTAACAAGCTACGTAATTGTCGATGGTGCCCTTGAAGTGACATTAGTAGATGGAACAAAAACAACTTTAGCTCAAGGTGAAAAGTTAGTTGGTTATCAAGGGAATGCTAGTACACCAACAGCCGTTTTACTAGTAAATAATGATCTACACATTGAAATCCAAATCGATCGTGCGCATCCAATTGGTAAAGATGATATGGCAGGCGTGAAGGATGTTTATTTAGAATCAGCAGTGACGACAATTATGGACTGCGAGGATTCTGTGGCGGCAGTAGATGCAGAAGACAAGGTTGAGGTGTATTCAAATTGGTTAGGTCTAATGAAGGGCGACCTTTCAGCAACATTTGAAAAAGGTTCGAAAACAATGACACGTACATTAAATCCAAACCGTGCATACACAGGGGTTAATGGAGAGGCTGTAACATTAAATGGTCGTTCGTTAATGTTTGTTCGTAATGTGGGGCATTTAATGACAAACCCAGCTATTTTAGATAACGACGGTAATGAAGTTCCTGAAGGCATTATGGACGGGGTTATTACGAGTTTAATTGCGAAGCATGAAGTGTTAGGTAGTGGTCAGCACAAAAATTCGCAAAAAGGTTCAGTGTACATTGTAAAACCAAAAATGCATGGTCCAGCAGAAGTAGCATTTGCCAATAAGTTATTTGCAAAAGTGGAAGATTTAATTGGCTTAGAGCGCTATACATTAAAAATTGGGGTTATGGATGAAGAACGTCGTACATCATTAAACTTGAAAGCATGTATTAAAGAAGTGAAAAATCGTGTTGTTTTCATTAACACAGGCTTCTTAGATCGTACGGGTGACGAAATTCATACATCAATGGAAGCTGGCGCAATGATTCGTAAAGGGGAAATGAAAGTATCGACTTGGTTAACTTCATATGAAAAATCAAATGTAATTGTTGGCCTAAATGCAGGATTACAAGGTCGCGCGCAAATAGGTAAAGGAATGTGGGCAATGCCGGATTTAATGGCTGAAATGATTAAGCAAAAGATTGGTCATCCGCAAGCAGGTGCGAATACAGCATGGGTTCCATCACCAACGGCAGCGACTTTACACGCAACGCATTACCATGAAGTAAATGTAAAAGATGTGCAAAAGGGGATTGCAACGTCTGAAGATTTACAGGATGCTATTTTACAAATTCCAGTTGCGCCATCTACAGATTGGTCGCCAGGGGAAATTCAACAAGAGTTGGATAACAACGCACAAGGAATTTTAGGTTATGTAGTGCGCTGGGTTGAGCATGGGGTTGGTTGTTCGAAAGTACCAGATATTAATAATATCGGCTTAATGGAAGACCGTGCAACACTGCGTATTTCTAGTCAGCATGTGGCGAACTGGCTACATCACGGTATTTGCACAACAGCGCAAGTGGAAGAAACGCTAAAGCGTATGGCAAAAGTAGTAGATGAACAAAATGCAGATGATGCGGCATATTCACCAATGTCGGCTAACTACGAGGATTCAGTAGCGTTCCAAGCTGCGAGCGATTTAGTGTTTAAAGGATATGATCAGCCAAGTGGCTATACAGAGCCGATTTTACACCAAAAACGTATTGAAGCAAAAGCAAAACAAAAAGTAAACGCTTAAAATATACGCCTAGTCATTGTGAAAGTGGACTAGGCGTTTTTCTATTGTAAAACAAACTCATGAGCAAGCTGAATGAATTCGCGCACCGAGTAAGGTAAATATTTATTTTTCTTCCACGTAATACCCAGTTCTAAGTAAATGGCATCTTCTTGAAATGGAATGCGCTTAATCGATTTATATGGAATCTTTTCAGCAATTTTTTGTGGTAAGAGCGCAATGCCGAGACGTGCTTGAACCATTTCAATGAATAAATCCTTTTGCGTTGTTTCACAGGCTATGTTCGGGTAAAATCCGTATTTTGAACATTCTTCAATAATACGATCAAATAGAATAAAATCTTTGCGATAAATAATAAATGCTTCGTTTATTAAATCGCTCATTGTAACTGCTTGCTGTTGTGCGAGAGGGTGATTTTCATGAACGATAAGCTGCAATGGATCTTTTAAAAAGCGAATCGTTTCTAAGTTTTCGTTTGTCGATGTGACACTGCATACGAGACCGATATCAAGTTCTCCTGTTTCGATTTCTTCACGAATACGCTTTGTACCAACTTCGGTCAATAATATTTCGATATATGGATTTTGCTCTTTATAAACACTAATAAGGCGTGAGAAAAATTCTGCTCCAACAATCGGCGGTATACCAATACGAATTTGACCCTTTTTTAGTTGCATGAGATCGGTTAATTCAGAACGCAGATTTTGAAATGATTCGAGCACCTGCATCGAGTTGATGAGTACAGCTTGCCCGGCGTCAGTCAGCTCGAGCTGCCTCGATGAGCGATAAAACAATGGTACACCAAGCTCAGCTTCAAAATTTTGAATGGCTTTACTGATAGATGGCTGCGAAACATGCAGAGTAGCAGCTGCCTTAGTGAAGCTTAGCTGCTTTGCGACTTCTACAAAATATTCAATTTGGCGAATATCCATTTTTTTCACCTCGGGTTGCAGTAATTGACTCGATTATAGCAAAATTTATACAGCTTGGAATATAGTGTATTTTGTATAATAGGAAGTAAGGAGTGTGATCGTAAATGAAAGTATTGTTAATAGAAGATGATGATTCGATTTTTTCACTAATTGCCGAGCGCTTTCGTCAATGGAATATTGATGTTGTCAGACCGGATGATTTTCATCAAGTGATGGCAACGTTTGTGAAAGATAAACCACAGCTAGTGTTAATTGATATTCAATTAC
Source organism: Solibacillus daqui (assembly GCF_028747805.1). Classification (NCBI taxonomy): domain Bacteria; kingdom Bacillati; phylum Bacillota; class Bacilli; order Caryophanales; family Caryophanaceae; genus Solibacillus; species Solibacillus daqui. Next base: position 3,988,474 of record NZ_CP114887.1, on the reverse strand, counting down.
CAGCATTTGACGGATTTCATTGGTGTCGAGAAATTCGAACAATCTCGAATGTACCTATTTTGTTTTTATCGTCACGTGATCACCCGATGGACATGGTGATGGCAATGCAAATGGGGGCCGATGATTTTGTGCAAAAGCCATTTCATATGGAGGTGCTGATTGCAAAGGTACAGGCATTATTGCGTCGTACATACGATTATCAAGAGACATCGCAAAGTGATAGTGAGCATTGGTGCGGGACAGAAATTAATTATGAACGAGCACTTGTCCAATTTCAAAATAGGCAGGTCGAGCTAACGAAAAATGAGCTGTTTATTTTAAAGGTTTTAGTGAAGGCAAAAGGGCAAATTGTCTCGCGGGATGACTTAATGCGTAAGCTATGGGACGATGAGCGTTTTGTAAATGACAATACACTAACCGTCAATGTTAATCGCTTACGCCAACGCTTAGAGGAAATTGGCTTACTCGATGTAATTGTTACAAAAAAGGGGCTTGGTTATATGGCGGTGAGTGAATGATTCGCTTATTTTTTAAGCAGCACCTTTTGTGGCTTGTATTTTTAGTAATGCTACAAGCTGTGACAAATTTAATTTTATTTGTAGATAAGGGCTTTCAAGGGATATCCTTTTTTTACATAAACCTTGTTTGGCTGGTGCTAATAGCAATGTTTTTATTGTGGCGTTATTTAATAGAGGTGCGAATGATGAGAGGCTATACAGCAGAAGGGAAAAGCTATGCTGAAGCAGTTAAGCTAGATTATGAGGAACGGCTTACACGTAATAAGGTAGAGCTGCAGGAGCAAAGACTGCTGCTATTAGAGCGTCAGGATGAGCTATTGGCATGGGTACATGAAATGAAATCACCAATGACTGCAATACAGTTACTTGTTGAACGCATGGAGGATTTGGAGGTAAAGGAGCGCTTTGAAACAGAGTGGCTACGACTCTATTTATTATTAGATCAGCAGCTCCATGCAACACGTCTGTTAACGATTGAGCAGGATAATCGAATTGAACGAGTGGCATTAAAAGATGTACTTGTGCAGGAAATAAAGGAGCTCCGTAGCTGGTGCTTTGAGAAGCGAATTGCGATTGAGTTAGAGGATGTGGAACTTGAGGTGCTAACAGACCGTAAATGGCTCGCCTTTATTGTACGCCAAATTTTATCGAATGCTGTGAAGTATAGTCATATAGGCGGTGAAGTTCAATTATCAACCGTTTCTAATAATGGACAGCTTGCTTTATTGATTCAAGATAACGGTGTAGGTATTAAGCAAGAAGATTTGCCACGTGTGTTTCGTAAATCGTATACAGGAACAATTGGTCGTGAAACAAGTGCAGCAACAGGCATGGGCTTGTATTTAGCTAAACAGGCAGCCGATTCGCTTCGGCTTAAGATAGTCATTGAATCTACTGAATCTATCGGAACAACAGTGAAAATTCTATTTCCAAAAGACAATATGTATAACGAAACGCTTCTTACGTGACAACTTCGTCACTTAGGAGGCTTTTTTGTCATGTAAATCAAACGATTTCATGATGAGATGCGGGTAAAATAGAAAATAAGAAAAGAGGCTGATGAAAAATGAGTATTTTAATCGCACGTAAAGTTCGAAAAACATATGGAAAACGAACTTTAGCACAAGAGGTGTTAAAGGGCATTGATTTAGAAGTAGAAAAAGGTGAATTTGTTGGCATTATGGGGCCTTCTGGTTCGGGGAAAACGACATTGCTTAACGTTTTATGCTCGATTGACCAGGTGACAGATGGACTTGTTGAAATTAACGGCCAAAAGCTGCAGGGAATGAAGGAACGTGAGCTAGCGAAATTCCGTCGTGATGAACTAGGCTTTATTTTTCAGGATTATAATTTATTAGATACATTAACAGTGAAGGAAAATATTCTATTACCATTATCATTAAGCTCGATCCCAAAGGCAGCAGCGGAGCATCGCTTACTGGAGCTGGTGAAAATTTTAGGGATTGAGGAAATTTTAGCGAAATATCCAAATGAAATTTCAGGAGGACAAAAGCAACGTACGTCTGCGGCACGTGCATTAATTTCGAATCCATCGCTTGTTTTTGCAGATGAGCCAACAGGAGCGCTTGATTCAAAGTCGGCTACTGCACTGTTAGGTAATCTTTCGAAAATTAATGAGACAAAGCAGGCAACGATTATGATGGTAACGCATGATGCAGTGGCAGCAAGCTTTTGTTCACGTGTGCTATTTTTAAAGGACGGTCATATTTATACGGAATTGTACAAAGGTGACAAATCTCGCACAGAGTTTTTCCAACAAATTTTAAGTACGCAAAGTGTTCTAGGCGGTGAGCAAGATGAAGCTTAGTCAGCTTGTGTTAAAAAGCATGCAAAAAAACATGCGTCACTATTATTTATATTTTTTCGCACTAATTTTTAGTGTGACGCTGTTTTTCTCGTTTGTCACATTGCAGTACAATGAATCAATTATTGAAGCAACAAAGGCCAGTGGAACAGCAACGGCCGGCTTTGAAGCGGCTTCGTATATGCTGTATTTCATTGTGTTATTTTTTGTTTTGTATGCGAATCATTTATTTATTAAACGTCGCAGTAAGGAAATTGGGCTTTATCAATTAATTGGAATGACAAAGGGACTAGTGACGCGCTTAATTGCCTTTGAAAATATCTTATTATTTGCAGGGGCAGTTAGTATTGGTATGGTGCTAGGTTTACTTAGCTCGCGTTTATTTGCGATGATTTTATTGAAGCTTTTACAATTTGACGCAGTAGTAACAATGTCCTTTAGTAAAGTAGCAGTTGTCAATACGCTCATGGTATTTGGTATTTTACTTGTAATCATTTTATTACAAATGGCATTTATGGTACGTAAAACAACATTGTTATCACTATTTAATGCTTCAAAGCAAGCAGATGAGCGTGTAAAGCGTTTTAGTGTATTTCCAATGCTTATGGGTGCAATTGGTTTAGGGTTAATTGTGTATGGTTATTACGAAAGTACGGTGTTATTTTCAGCAGAAACAAAGAACTTAATTGTTAGTATGATCATTATTTTAGCAACTACTATTGGGGGAACGTATTTTGTGTTCCGTTATTCGGTAGCATTTGTATTAAATTTATTCCGTTTAAGTAAAAAAGGACATTTGAAGTTATCAGACGTGCTCGCGTTGACACCGATTATGCATCGCATGAAAAGTAATGCAAAATCACTGACGCTTATTACAGTGTTAACGGCGGTGTCTTTAGCGATTACTACACTGTCTTATATTAGCTATTATTCAGCAACCTCAACAGCTGAAGAGCGAGTGCCAGCTGATTATGTAACAGTAGATGGGCGTGAAACTGCATTTTTAACAGCGTTAGATGGGCAGGGGATTGCTTATACAAGTAAAACGATGAATTTAACAAGTGCTCAAGTGGATTTGGCTGAAATATTTGATAAAAAGTCAATAGAACTGTTTGGGGATAATACGCTTGGTAACACACTTGTTATTTCATTATCGGATTATCAGCAAATCGATCCAACACTTCAATTAGCAGCAGGAGAGGCTATTTTAACATCGTACAACGGCTTTATGTCTAATTTAATTCCGATTGTTGCGCCGTTAGAGCTAACATTGCTACACGGGGAACATCAATTCCCTATTCATATTAAACGAATAGAAGAAGAATCGATTTTAGCGTGGCGTATTACATCTGGTGGCTTTGTTATTGTAGCAGAGGATGCGGTATTTAAAGAACTTCAACAATTAAATGAAGGCGAATCTTTTGGCTATGTAACAAAATCGCAAACAACGGTAGATTTAGTTGATGCAAACAAGGAAACATATGAGCAAGTAGAAAAGTTGTATAAAACAACAGGCGCTAATATTTTCATGGAATTACAAGAAGATGGTCAAGTCAGGAAATTAAGCTCGCAACAAACGGAGGTTAAAGAAAATTTAAATACGTTTGGTACAACGATTTTCACAACAGCCTTTTTAGGTTTAGCATTCTTACTAGCGACCGGCAGCATTTTATACTTTAAACAAATGTCTGAAGCAGATGAAGAGGCAGAATCTTATAAAATCTTACGTAAAATTGGCTTTACACAGGAAGAATTATTGAGAGGCATTATTATGAAGCAAGTATTTAACTTTGGTGTACCGTTATTAATTGGTTTATTGCATAGCTATTTTGCAGTTAAGTCAGGCTGGTTCTTATTCGGTACAGAAATGACAACACCGGTTCTAATTACAATGGCGCTATATATTAGTATGTATATCGTATTTGCAGCACTTACGATCAATTATTACAAAAAAATTATTAAACAAGCTTTGTAAACCTTTGAAACCGTCAATTTTTCCTCGATTGACGGTTTTTATTGTTGTGAATACATTGACGGGCGTGCATTTTTCTTGTAACTTTAACACATTAGTAATTTAGCATACGAAAGTGAAGTGTATAACATGAATGCTGTTTTAGTAGCGGTAGGAGTCATGCTTATTTTGAGCTTACTGCGTATTAATGTCGTTTTATCCTTAACAGTTGGGGCCATTGTTGGTGGTCTTGCTGGTGGTTTAAATATTATGGAGACAATTGATTCCTTTGTTGACGGACTTGGTGGCGGTGCAACGATTGCACTTAGCTATGCACTACTTGGTGGATTTGCATTAGCAATTTCACGGACAGGTGTACCAGAAGTATTGGTAAAGGCTATTTTAAAATTAGTGCAAAAAGACGGCGACTCACAAAAGAAAGGCGCTGCAAAGGGATTAATTTTCGTTGTGTTGTTAGCACTGGCAATTATGTCACAGAACTTAATTCCAGTGCATATTGCGTTTATTCCATTAATCGTACCGCCAATGATTAAATTAATGAATATGCTACAAATTGATCGTCGCTTAATCGCATCTATTTTAACATTTGGTTTAGTTATGCCGTATATGTTTATCCCAGCAGGCTTTGGTTTAATTTATCAAGACATTATTGTGACACAAATGGGCCTAGCAGGGCTTGATGTAACAATGGAGGATGTTCCAAAGGCAATGGCAATCGTTGCGTTAGGAATGGCTGTAGGGCTTATAGGAGCCTTTATTGCATATCGTAAACCACGCCAATATAAAAATGTAGAATTAAAAACATCAAATGACTTAAATAAAGAAGTAAAAACACGAGATTTAGTATTTGCAGCTTTTGCGCTAGTGGCGTCGTTAGCCGTTCAAATTCCAACAGATTCAATGATTATCGGTTCGCTAGTTGGGATTATTATTTTATATGTAACGGGTGCTTTAAAAATGAAGGAAGCCGATGAAGTGCTTTCTGATGGAATGCGTATGATGGCGTTTGTTGGATTTGTTATGATTTCAGCAAATGGGTTTTCGTCGGTTATTAACGCGACAGGAGACGTAGAACCATTAGTTGCTGGAGCGATGGATTTATTTGGTGGGAGCGTTAGCATTGCAGTACTCGTAATGTTAATCGTTGGGTTAATCGTAACAATGGGAATTGGTTCTTCATTTGCAACGATACCCATTATCGCAGCAATCTTTGTTCCAATTGCAATTGAGCTTGGTTTAAGCGAATTAGCAATCATTTGTCTAATTGGTACAGCGGGTGTACTTGGTGATGCAGGTTCACCAGCATCTGATTCTACACTTGGTCCAACAGCTGGATTAAATGTTGATGGACAGCATAATCATATTTGGGATACATGTGTACCAACTTTTATTTTCTATAACATTCCACAAATCATTTTCGGTTGGATAGCAGTGGTTTTCTTCCTATAATAATGTCGTCACTTTCTAGAAAAAGAAAGTGACGATTTTTTGGTGTATTGAAAACTAAAGATAAAAATGTTTTCAGAATATTTTATTTTAAGAGCTTCGACACCTTTTTGGTTGCTTTCAATCGAATACTCTTATATACTAGGTAACGGCTCAAAAAGAGCGAATGAGTATAAAATAAAGAATACAACATTATTTAAAAAGAATTTTGCTAAAACACTTGCGAACTTCTTTTTTATTGTATATAATGTTGAATGTTGGTCTTTGACTGCGATGAAGCGAGAGGTTGCCGACACACCCGGCCGCTTTGCCATGGCGGTGTGTAGGAGAAATTTTCGTGGAGAATGTCTAGAAAATAGGCGAGAAGGAGGGAAAGTAATGGCAAAACAAAAAATTCGTATTCGTTTAAAAGCGTATGATCACCGTATCCTTGATCAATCTGCTGAGAAAATCGTTGAAACTGCGAAACGTTCAGGTGCTGGGGTATCAGGTCCGATTCCACTACCAACTGAAAGATCTGTATACACGATCTTACGTGCGGTTCATAAGTACAAAGATTCTCGTGAGCAATTTGAAATGCGCACACATAAACGTCTTATCGACATCGTTAACCCAACACCACAAACTGTTGACGCGTTAATGAAGCTTGATTTACCATCTGGCGTTGATATCGAAATCAAACTTTAATGGTAAAAACAAATATAAAACATTTTTCAAAATTAACAGGAGGTGTGACAAATGACTAAAGGAATCTTAGGTAGAAAAATTGGTATGACTCAAGTTTTCGCTGAAAACGGAGATCTTATCCCAGTAACAGTAATTGAAGCTACTCCAAACGTAGTTTTACAAAAGAAAACTGTTGAAACTGATGGTTACGAAGCGATCCAAGTTGGTTTTGAAGACAAGCGCGTTAAGCTTTCTAACAAACCAGAACAAGGTCACGTAGCAAAAGCAAACACTGCTCCTAAGCGCTTCATCCGTGAGTTCCGCAACTTAGACGCTGCAACTTACGAAGTTGGTCAAGAAGTCAAGGTAGAAATTTTCGCAGAAGGCGATGTAATTGATGTAACTGGTGTTACTAAAGGTAAAGGTTTCCAAGGTGTAATTAAACGCCATGGTCAATCTCGTGGTCCTATGGCCCACGGTTCTCGTTACCACCGTCGTCCTGGTTCAATGGGTCCAGTTGCTCCGAACCGCGTATTCAAACAAAAGAAATTACCTGGTCAAATGGGTGGGAACGTTGTAACAATCCAAAACCTTGAAATCGTTAAGGTTGATGTTGAGCGTAACCTATTATTAGTTAAAGGTAATGTTCCTGGTTCTAAAAAAGCATTAGTAACAGTTAAAACTGCTATTAAATCTAAATAATTCTCTGAAGAAAGGAGGAAACAGGAATGACAAAAGTATCTGTACTTAGTCAAACAGGTGCTTCAGTAGGCGAAATCGAGTTAAACGATGCGATCTTCGGAATCGAGCCAAATGAAGCAGTATTATTCGACGCAGTAGTTGCTCAACGTGCTTCTCTACGTCAAGGTAATCACAAAGTTAAAACACGTTCTGAGGTTGCTGGTGGTGGTCGTAAACCATGGCGTCAAAAAGGAACTGGTCGTGCTCGTCAAGGTTCGATCCGCTCTCCACAATGGCGTGGTGGTGGTACTGTATTCGGTCCTACTCCACGTAGCTACGCTTACAAGTTACCAAAGAAAGTTCGTCGCTTAGCTCTTAAATCAGCTTTATCAGCTAAAGTGTTAGAACAAAACTTTGTAGTTTTAGATGCATTAACTTTCGATGCACCAAAAACTAAAGATTTCAAAGCAGTATTAACTGCATTAGAAATCAACAAAAAAGCATTATTCGTAACTGCTGAAGTTAACGAAAACGCTATTTTATCTGCTCGTAACATCCCTGGTGTTACAGTGTTAACAGCTTCTGGAATCAACGTTCTTGATCTTTTAGGTCACGATAAAGTTGTATTCACACAAGACGCTGTGAAAAAAGTTGAGGAGGTGCTTGGATAATGGAAGCACGTGATATTTTAAAACGTCCAGTCATTACTGAGCGTTCTTCAGAAATTATGGCAGAGAAAAAGTATACTTTTGAAGTAGACACTCGCGCTAACAAAACTCAAGTTAAAGACGCTGTTGAAGAAATCTTCGGTGTTAAAGTTGAGAAAGTAAACGTAATGAACTACAAAGGTAAGTTCAAACGCGTTGGTAAATTCGGTGGTTACACTAACAAACGCCGTAAAGCAATTGTTAAATTAACTGCTGATTCAAAAGAAATCGAATTATTCGAAATCTAATCTTTAATATATAGTAACCTTTAAGAAGGAGGGAAAACAAATGGCGATTAAAAAGTATAAGCCAACCTCAAATGGTCGTCGTAACATGACATCATCTGACTTTGCTGAAATCACAACTAATAAACCTGAAAAGTCTTTATTAGAACCGACTAAACGCAAAGCTGGTCGTAACAACCAAGGTAAAATTACTGTTCGTCATCACGGTGGCGGTCACAAGAAACAATACCGTGTTATCGATTTTAAACGTCTTAAAGACGGCATTCCAGGACGAGTTGCTACAATCGAGTACGATCCAAACCGTTCTGCGAATATCGCTTTAATTAACTATGCTGACGGTGAAAAACGTTACATCTTAGCTCCAAAAGGATTAGAAGTAGGTCAAACTATCGTATCTGGTCCAGAAGCGGATATCAAAGTAGGTAACGCATTACCATTAGCAAACATTCCAATGGGTACAACTATCCACAACATCGAAATGAAACCTGGTAAAGGTGGACAATTAGTACGTTCTGCTGGTACTTCTGCGCAAGTATTAGGTCGTGAAGGTAAATATGTAATCGTTCGCTTACAATCTGGTGAAGTACGTTTAATCTTAGCTACTTGCCGTGCAACAATCGGTCAAGTTGGTAACGAACAACACGAACTTATCAACATCGGTAAAGCAGGTCGTTCTCGTTGGTTAGGTAAACGCCCAACTGTACGTGGTTCTGTAATGAACCCTAACGATCACCCACACGGTGGTGGTGAAGGACGTTCTCCAATCGGACGTAAATCTCCAATGACACCATGGGGCAAACCAGCTCTTGGTTACAAAACTCGTAACAAGAAAAATAAATCATCTAAATTTATTATTCGCGGACGTAAAAAATAATGTGGTAAAACTACGGTTCGTTTCGAGAGCCGTGGTCGTATCACGGAGGGAGGTTCCAAAATGGGTCGCAGCTTAAAGAAAGGACCTTTTGTCGATGACCACTTAATGAAAAAAGTGGAAGCGCAAGAGGCTTCTGAGAAAAAACAAGTTATCAAAACTTGGTCTCGCCGTTCTACTATTTTCCCGAACTTCATCGGTTTAACAATCGCTGTATATGATGGACGTAAACACGTTCCTGTATACGTGACAGAAGATATGGTAGGTCACAAGCTTGGTGAATTCGCACCAACTCGTACTTACAAAGGCCACGGTGCAGACGACAAGAAAACACGACGCTAATTTTGAGAGGAGGTAAATCCTAATGACACAAGCTAAAGCTATCGCTCGTACAGTTCGTATCGCTCCTCGTAAAGTACGTCTAGTAGTAGACTTAATTCGAGGCAAGCAGGTTGGTGAAGCAGTTGCAATTTTACGTCATACTCCAAAAGCGGCGTCTCCAGTCGTTGAGAAAGTATTAAAATCTGCAGTTGCTAACGCTGAACACAACTATGAGTTAGATATTAATAACTTAGTTGTATCTGAAATCTTTGTTGATGAAGGTCCAACATTAAAACGTTTCCGTCCACGTGCACAAGGTCGTGCATCGGCAATCAATAAACGTACAAGCCACATTACTATTGTGGTATCAGAGAAGAAGGAGGTTTAATCCGTGGGTCAAAAAGTACATCCAATAGGACTACGTGTTGGTGTTATTCGTGACTGGGAATCAAAGTGGTTCGCTGAGAAAGACTATGCTAATCTTTTACACGAAGACATCAAAGTTCGTAAATATATCGAAACTCAACTTAAAGATGCATCTGTATCTAAAGTAGAAATCGAACGCGCTGCAAGCCGCGTGAACATTACAATTCACACTGCGAAACCAGGTATGGTAATCGGTAAAGGTGGTACGGAAGTAGAAAACTTACGTAAATACTTATCTGATGTAACTGGTAAACGTGTTCACATCAATATCATTGAAATCAAACGTGCTGATCTTGACGCTAAATTAGTAGCTGAAAACATCGCTCGTCAACTTGAGAACCGCGTATCATTCCGTCGTGCTCAAAAACAATCAATCCAACGCACAATGCGCGCTGGAGCAAAAGGTATTAAAACACAAGTATCTGGTCGTTTAGGTGGCGCTGACATCGCGCGTGCTGAACACTATAGCGAAGGAACTGTACCTCTTCATACATTACGTGCTGACATCGATTATGCACATGCTGAAGCTGATACAACTTACGGTAAACTAGGCGTTAAAGTTTGGATCTACCGTGGTGAAGTCCTTCCTACTAAAAAGAACTCTGTGGAAGGAGGCAAATAATTATGTTATTACCTAAACGCGTAAAATATCGTCGTGAACACCGTGGTAACATGCGTGGAGAAGCGAAAGGCGGTAAAGAAGTATCTTTCGGTGAGTGGGGCCTACAAGCTACAACTGCATCTTGGATTACAAACCGTCAAATCGAATCTGCTCGTATCGCAATGACTCGTTACATGAAACGTGGCGGTAAAGTTTGGATTAAAATCTTCCCACATAAACCTTACACTAAAAAGCCTCTAGAAGTCCGCATGGGTTCTGGTAAAGGTTCTCCTGAAGGTTGGGTAGCAGTAGTAAAACCAGGAAAAGTAATGTTCGAAATTGCTGGTGTATCTGAAGAGATCGCACGTGAAGCACTTCGTTTAGCATCACACAAACTTCCTGTTAAATGTAAAATTGTAAAACGTCAAGAAACTGGTGGTGAATCTAATGAAAGCTAATGAAATCCGTGACCTTGCCACTTCTGAAATTGAGTTAAAAGTGAAATCACTGAAAGAAGAGCTTTTCAACCTTCGCTTCCAATTGGCGACTGGTCAATTAGAAAACACAGCTCGCATTCGTGAAGTTCGCAAAGCGATCGCACGTATGAAAACTGTGATTCGTGAAAGAGAAATCAGTGCAAATAACTGATAAAGGAGGGTTTTAAGTATGACTGAGCGTAATCAACGCAAAGTTTACACAGGCCGTGTTGTTTCAGACAAAATGGATAAAACTATCACTGTTTTAGTTGAAACTCACAAAAAGCATAAGCTTTACGGCAAGCGTGTAAAATACTCTAAAAAGTATAAAGCTCATGACGAGCAAAACACTGCGAAAATCGGTGATATCGTACGTATCATGGAAACTCGCCCGCTATCAGCTACTAAGCGCTTCCGTTTAGTTGAAGTTGTAGAAAAAGCGGTTATTATTTAATAACACATTTCGGAATAAAATATATTTCCGAAGGGAGGTAACCTAAGTGATCCAACAAGAAAGTCGTATGAAAGTTGCTGACAACTCAGGTGCACGTGAAGTTTTAACTATTAAAGTACTTGGTGGTTCTGGACGTAAAACTGCTAACATCGGCGATATCGTCGTTTGTACAGTTAAGAAAGCAACACCAGGTGGCGTTGTCAAGAAAGGTGACGTTGTTAAGGCTGTTATCGTTCGCACTAAATCAGGTGCTCGTCGTAAAGACGGTACTTACATCAAATTTGACGAGAACGCTTGCGTAATCATCAAAGACGATAAATCACCACGCGGAACTCGTATTTTCGGACCAGTCGCACGTGAATTACGTGATGGCAACTTCATGAAAATCGTTTCTCTAGCTCCAGAAGTTCTTTAATTTCATGACAGTACCAATCAAGGAGGTGCGACACATTATGCATGTTAAAAAGGGCGATAAAGTAAAGGTAATTACTGGTAAAGATAAAGGTAAAGAAGGCGTTATCTTAGCTGCTTTCCCAAAACAAGACCGCGTTCTTGTTGAAGGTGTAAACATTGTTAAGAAACACGTTAAACCTAACCAACTTAACCCACAAGGTGGTATTGTATCTCAAGAAGCTGCAATCCACGTTTCGAACGTAATGCTTATCGATCCAAAATCTGGCGAGCCGACTCGTGTAGGTTTTGAGATCAAGGATGGCAAAAAAGTTCGTGTTGCAAAAAAATCAGGTGTAGTAATCGACTAATAGTAAAAATAAGAAGGGAGGTACAAACATGAGCCGCCTAAAAGACAAATATTTAAATGAAGTATCACCTGCTCTTATGAGCAAGTTTGAATATAAATCAGTTATGCAAATTCCAAAAGTAGAGAAAATCGTAATCAACATGGGTGTTGGTGACGCTGTTCAAAACTCTAAAGCTCTAGATGTAGCTGTGGAAGAATTAACAACTATCGCTGGTCAAAAACCAGTTGTAACTAAAGCGAAAAAATCTATCGCAGGTTTCCGTTTACGTGAAGGTCAAGCGATCGGTGCTAAAGTTACATTACGCGGTGAGCGTATGTATGAATTCCTGGACAGATTAATTTCAATCTCTTTACCACGTGTACGTGACTTCCGCGGTGTTTCTAAAAAAGCATTCGACGGTCGTGGTAACTACACATTAGGTGTTAAAGAGCAATTAATTTTCCCAGAAATCGATTACGATAAAGTTTCAAAGGTACGCGGTATGGACATCGTTATCGTAACTACTGCGAATTCTGACGAAGAAGCTCGCGAGTTATTAACACAGTTCGGTATGCCGTTCCAAAAGTAATATAAATAAGGAGGGCGAAAACGTGGCTAAAAAATCAATGGTTGTTAAACAACAACGCACGCAAAAGTTCAAAGTACAAGAATATACACGTTGTGAACGCTGTGGCCGTCCACACTCTGTATACCGCAAATTTAAACTTTGCCGTATTTGTTTCCGTGAACTTGCATATAAGGGACAAATTCCTGGCGTTAAGAAAGCCAGCTGGTAATCCCCTAATTTGGGAAGGAGGTAAATTTCATGACAATGACAGATCCGATTGCAGATATGCTTACACGCATTCGTAATGCAAACATGGTACGTCACGAGAAGTTAGAGGTTCCTGCTTCTAACTTAAAGAAAGAGATCGCTGAAATCTTAAAGCGTGAAGGTTTCGTACGTGACGTTGAGTACGTAGAAGACAACAAGCAAGGTATCATCCGTATCTTCTTAAAATACGGTAAAGATAACGAGCGTGTTATCACTGGCTTAAAACGTATTTCTAAACCAGGATTACGTGTATATGCTAAAACTAACGAAGTACCTAAAGTATTAAACGGTCTTGGTATCGCTTTAGTATCAACTTCAACTGGTTTATTAACTGACAAAGAAGCTCGCGCTAAACAAGTTGGCGGAGAAATCTTAGCATACATTTGGTAATTAGTAAGAAAAGAACGGAGGTGCAACATAAATGTCTCGCGTAGGTAAAAAGATTATCGAGGTTCCTGCTGGCGTAACAGTTGAAGTGAAAGCTGAAAACACTGTTACTGTTAAAGGTCCAAAAGGCGAATTAACTCGTCAATTCCATCAAGATATGAAAATCGAGCAAGAAGGCAACATCCTTACAGTTGTTCGCCCTTCTGAATCGAAAGAACACCGTACTAACCACGGTACAACTCGTGCGTTATTAGCTAACATGGTAACTGGTGTTTCTGAAGGTTTCTCTCGTACTCTAGAACTTATCGGTGTAGGTTACCGTGCACAATTACAAGGTAACAAGCTTGTATTAAACGTTGGTTACTCTCACCCAGTTGAGTTTACACCTGAACAAGGTTTAGAGGTTGAAGTTCCTTCAAACACGAAAATCATCGTTAAAGGTATTTCTAAAGAGCGTGTTGGTGCTTTAGCATCTAACATCCGCGACGTACGTCCACCAGAGCCGTACAAAGGTAAAGGTATTCGTTACGAAGGTGAAATCGTTCGCCGTAAAGAAGGTAAAACAGGTAAATAATGCGGCTTAAGTCGCATTAATATATGAAAGGAGTGACCACTGTGATTACGAAACAAGATAAAAATCAAGTTCGTAAAAAACGTCATGGGCGTGTTCGTTCTAAAATTTCGGGTACTGCACAACGTCCACGTTTAAACGTATTCCGTTCTAACAAGAACATCTATGCACAATTAATCGATGACGTAGCTGGCGTAACTTTAGTTTCTGCTAATACTCAAGAAAAAGTTTTCGAAGGTATGGGCTCAAACGTAGAAGCTGCAGCTAAAATCGGTGAAACAATCGCTAAACGCGCTGCTGAAAAAAATATTACAACTGTAGTATTTGACCGTAGCGGTTACTTATATCATGGACGTGTGAAAGCTTTAGCAGAAGCTGCACGTGAAAACGGCTTAGAATTTTAATAAGAAGGAGGGACATACTTCATGAGTCGCATTGACGCAAACAAATTAGAACTTGAAGAACGCGTTGTAACAATCAACCGTGTTGCTAAAGTTGTTAAAGGTGGTCGTCGCTTCCGCTTCACTGCTCTAGTAGTAGTAGGAGATAAAAATGGTCATGTAGGTTTCGGTACTGGTAAAGCTCAAGAGGTTCCAGACGCAATCCGCAAAGCTGTTGAAGACGCGAAGAAAAACTTAATCGAAGTACCACGCGTGGGTGGAACTACTCCACACTTAGTGCAAGGTCGCTTCGGTGCAGGTTCAATCTTAATCAAACCTGCTGCTCCTGGTACAGGGGTTATCGCTGGTGGTCCAGTACGTGCGGTACTAGAACTAGCTGGTATTACTGATATTCTTTCAAAATCTCTTGGTTCAAACACACCAATCAACATGGTGCGTGCAACTGTAGCAGGTTTAACTGAATTAAAACGCGCAGAGGATGTAGCAAAACTACGCGGTAAATCAGTGGAAGAGTTATTAGGATAAGGGGGGAATTATAATGGCTAAATTACAAATCACCCTTACTAAATCTGTGATCGGTACTAAACCAAACCAACGTAAAGTTGTTGAGGCATTAGGATTACGTAAATTAAACCAAACTGTGGAACAAGCTGATAACGCTGCAATCCGTGGTATGATTACAAAAGTAGCTCACTTAGTTACTGTAAAAGAAATTTAATTTCAATATATACGAACAAGGAGGTGCCACCCATATGAAACTTCATGAGTTAAAACCAGCAGAAGGTTCACGTAAAGTACGTAACCGCGTTGGTCGTGGTATCGGTTCTGGTAACGGTAAAACTTCTGGTAAAGGTCATAAAGGTCAAAACGCTCGTTCTGGCGGCGGCGTTCGCCCAGGATTTGAGGGGGGTCAAAACCCACTATTCCGTCGTTTACCTAAACGTGGCTTTACGAACATTAACCGTAAAGAATACGCTATCGTTAACCTTGATGCATTAAACCGTTTTGAAGATGGTGCAGAAGTAACACCTGCATTATTATTAGAAACTGGTATCGTGAGCAATGAAAAAGCTGGAATCAAAATTCTAGGTCATGGTACTGTAAACGTTAAGCTTACAGTTAAAGCTCACAAATTCTCAGCTTCTGCTAAAGAAGCAATTGAGAACGCTGGCGGAACTACTGAGGTGATCTAATGTTTCAGACGATCTCTAACTTTATGCGCGTTCGAGATATACGAAATAAAATCATCTTTACACTATTAATGTTAATCGTTTATCGTATCGGGACATTTATCCCGGTACCAAACGTTGACGCTAATGTATTAAAGGCAACTGATGAGTTTAACTTAGTTGGTTTCCTTAATACGTTTGGCGGTGGTGCATTAGCAAACTTCTCGATCTTTGCGATGGGGATTATGCCTTATATCACAGCCTCAATCATTGTTCAGTTATTACAAATGGATGTCGTGCCTAAGTTTTCAGAATGGGCGAAACAAGGTGATGTTGGGCGACGCAAACTTGCTCAATTCACACGTTACTTCACGATTGTATTAGCCTTTATTCAATCTTTTGCAATGAGCTTTGGTTTCAACCAGTTCTACGGTGGATCATTGATTACAGATACTAGTATTCAATCGTACTTAACGATTGCTGTTGTGTTAACAGCAGGTACAGCTTTCTTACTTTGGTTATCTGAACAAATTACTGCACATGGTGTTGGTAATGGTATTTCAATCATTATCTTCGCTGGTATCGTTGCTGCGATGCCTAATGTAGTAAACCAAATTTATGCACAACAAATTGAAGGAGCAGGAGAGCAGTTATTCATTAACATCGCAATCTTAGCTTTATTAGTTTTAGTGCTACTTGCAGTTATTGTAGGGGTTATTTACATCCAACAAGCGTTGCGTAAAATCCCAATTCAATATGCAAAACGAGTTGCAGGGAACTCACCTAAAATTGGTGCTCAACAAACGCACTTACCGTTAAAAGTAAATGCTGCAGGGGTTATTCCGGTAATCTTCGCGGTAGCGTTTATCGTAACACCACAAACTTTAGCAACGTTCTTTGGCGATAATAATGTAACAGCGTTCATTACGAACACATTTGATTATACAAAACCTGTTGGGATGTTAATCTATGTTACATTAATCGTTGCGTTTACATATTTCTATGCGTTCATTCAAGTGAACCCAGAAAATGTAGCGGACAACTTGAAAAAGCAAGGTGCGTATATCCCGGGTATTCGCCCAGGTAATGACACTCAAGCTTATTTAACAAAAGTACTTTATCGATTAACATTTGTTGGAGCTATTTTCTTAGTAGTTATTTCGGTTATGCCAATATTATTCATTAACTTTATGAACCTGCCAGCTTCGGCTCAAATCGGGGGAACAAGTATGATTATCGTAGTTGGTGTAGCGTTAGAAACGATGAAACAGTTAGAGTCTCAACTAGTGAAACGTCATTATAAAGGCTTTATGAAATAATGCAGGTTTAGGAAACTACTTCGTTTCCTTGCCAGCATAGTTTTGAAGGGGAGCATTCGTATGAATATCGTTTTAATGGGTCTACCAGGTGCCGGTAAAGGTACTCAGGCTGACAAAATTGTTGAGAAGTACGCAATCCCTCATATTTCTACAGGCGATATGTTCCGTGCTGCCATTAAAGAAGGCACAGAACTTGGTTTACAAGCTAAATCGTTTATGGATCAAGGGGCTTTAGTTCCTGATGAAGTAACGATTGGTATCGTTCGCGAGCGTCTTTCACAAGCTGACTGCGAAAAAGGATTCTTATTAGATGGATTCCCGCGTACAGTTCCTCAAGCTGAAGCTTTAGATAGCATCCTTGAAGAATTAGGTCGTCCAGTTGAGCATACAATTAATGTTCAAGTTGAAAAAGATGAGTTAATCGCACGTCTAAGTGGTCGTCGCATTTGTAAAACTTGCGGTACATCTTATCACTTAGTTTTCAATCCTCCACAAGAGGAAGGGAAATGTGACAAAGATGGTGGCGAGCTATACACTCGTGCGGATGACAATCCTGAAACTGTAGCTAACCGTCTGGAAGTAAATATGAACCAAGCGCAACCTTTACTTGATTTCTATAAAGCAAAGGATGTACTTACAAATATTAATGGACAGCAAGAAATTTCAAAAGTATTTGCTGATCTTGATGCTCTATTGCAGGGCAGCCGCAGCTGATATCCGTCCGGGCGCTAGACAGCTTCCGCGGTAGTCATGCGGAGGCAACAACGAAACATAATTTTTTGAGAGTTGCAAAAGCATATTATGCCCGGTATATACTACTAAGGTTGAGCATTTTTATAGTGTGATGACATCTTGGTAACGTATAATGGGTTTCGTGGAAGCATCTGTGTAACGGGTATGAATCTCTCATCAAGACATTCCGGCTATCGTGTTAACATAAAGGGATGCGGTTCTTAAAAGAATCTGTTTTTCCATGGATTGTGTGAAGCGAAACCAGACGAGCGTCTTATTGTACATCTCTCATGCAATCCAAAACATATGTTGAAACGAGTTGTTTCTTACTTTATTTAGAAGAAAAACAGTTGGAAGAGCTCGCATGAGTTTTTTGACACTAACATATAGAAGGGAGACTTGGAAGATGGCGAAAGACGATGTAATTGAAGTCGAAGGGACAGTTGTTGAGACTTTGCCAAACGCGATGTTTAAGGTAGAATTAGAAAATGGGCACACTGTGCTTGCACACGTTTCTGGAAAGATTCGTATGCACTTTATCCGTATCCTACCTGGAGATAAGGTTACTATTGAGTTATCTCCTTATGATTTAACTCGCGGTCGTATCACATACCGTTTTAAATAATCTTTTGCACTCCGGACTATTAAGGAGGTTAGGTTAGATGAAAGTGAGACCATCTGTGAAACCGATCTGCGAAAAATGTAAAGTAATTCGCCGACGCGGTAAAGTAATGGTAATCTGTGAAAATCCTAAACACAAACAAAAACAAGGATAATTAATCAAGGAGGTGCACTAACGAATGGCACGTATTGCTGGTGTTGACATTCCTCGCGACAAACGCGTTGTAATCTCATTAACTTACATCTACGGTGTAGGTAAAACGACTTCTTCAAAAGTATTAGCTGCTGCAGGTATTGACGAAAGTACTCGCGTAAAAGACTTAACAGAAGATCAATTAAACCTAATCCGTGAACAATTAGCTTCATACAAAACTGAAGGTGACTTACGTCGTGAAGTTTCTTTAAACATCAAACGTTTAATGGAAATCGCTTCATTCCGTGGTATCCGTCACCGTCGTGGTTTACCAGTTCGTGGTCAAAACACGAAAAACAACGCTCGTACGCGTAAAGGTCCTCGTAAGACTGTAGCGAACAAGAAAAAATAATTAAGTAAAGGAGGTTCCTTCTTAACATGGCTCGTAAACAACAAACTCGTAAACGTCGTGTGAAAAAGAATATCGAAAACGGTATTGCACACATCCGTTCTACATTTAACAATACAATCGTAACGATCACTGATGCGCAAGGTAACGCGTTATCATGGTCTTCAGCTGGTGCTTTAGGTTTCCGTGGTTCACGTAAATCTACTCCATTCGCAGCTCAAATGGCTGCTGAAACAGCTGCAAAAACTTCTATGGAGCACGGTTTAAAGTCTCTAGAAGTTACAGTTAAAGGTCCTGGTTCAGGTCGTGAAGCTGCAATTCGTGCACTTCAAGCGGCTGGATTAGAAGTAACAGCTATTAAAGACGTTACTCCAGTTCCACATAACGGTTGCCGTCCGCCAAAACGTCGTCGTGTGTAATAGGTGAAAATTAGGGGTATAATTACTTCTAGTTACATCATGTTACTTGTACAATAAGTCTTGTGCATTATAAAATCTAACTTAGATTAACAACTATGATGGTATAACCTATACATTAGATGTTTTGAAGGAGGGTAAATTGGAATGATCGAAATTGAAAAACCAAAGATTGAAACAGTGGAGATTAGCGAAGATGCCAAATACGGCAAATTTGTTGTAGAACCGCTTGAACGCGGATATGGTAATACTTTGGGGAATTCTTTACGTCGTATCCTTCTGTCTTCTTTACCTGGAGCTGCTGTAACATCAATTCAAATTGATGGCGTATTACACGAATTCTCAACTGTAGAAGGCGTTGTAGAAGATGTTGCTTCAATCATCTTAAACGTGAAAAAGCTAGCTTTAAAAATCTACTCTGACGAAGAAAAAGTTATTGAGATTGATGTAAAGGGTGACGGTACGGTTACTGCTGCTGACATTACACATGACAGTGATGTAGAAATTTTAAACCCAGACCTATATATCGCAACGATCGCTAAAAACGGACATTTACGTATGCGTATGTACGCTCAACGTGGCCGTGGTTATACTCCTGCTGATCAAAACAAACGTGAGGATCTTCCTATCGGCGTGATCCCGATCGACTCTATTTACACTCCAGTTTCACGCGTCAACTTCCAAGTAGAGAACACTCGTGTTGGACAAAATTCTGACTACGACAAGTTATCACTTGATGTATGGACAGATGGAAGCATCGGTCCTAAAGAGGCGATTTCACTTGGAGCGAAAATTTTAACTGAACACTTAAATATCTTCGTAGGCATGACTAATGAGGCACAAACTGCTGAAATCATGGTCGAAAAAGAAGAAGATCAAAAAGAAAAAGTATTAGAGATGACTATCGAAGAGCTTGATCTTTCTGTTCGTTCTTATAACTGCTTAAAGCGCGCTGGTATCAATACGGTATTAGAGTTAGCTAATAAGTCAGAAGATGACATGATGAAGGTTCGTAACCTTGGTCGTAAGTCTTTAGAAGAAGTTAAGCATAAGTTAGAAGAGCTTGGTTTAGGATTACGTAAAGAAGACTAAGCGAAGAAATATAAAATTTTAGCTAGATCAGATATATTTAAAAGGGAGGGAAACGTCCATGGGTTACAGAAAACTTGGTCGTACAAGTTCTCAACGTAAAGCATTATTACGTGACTTAGCTACTGATTTAATTATCAACGAGCGCATCGAAACTACAGAAGCGCGTGCAAAAGAAACTCGTAAAGCTGTTGAGAAAATGATTACTTTAGGTAAACGCGGTGATTTACACGCTCGTCGTCAAGCGGCAGCATTCATCCGTCGTGAGCTAGTAACAGTTGGTGAAGGCGAAGAAGAAAAAACTGTTTTCGCACTTCAAAAACTATTTGATGATATCGCACCTCGTTATGCGGAGCGTCAAGGTGGTTACACACGCATCCTTAAAGTAGGTCCTCGTCGTGGAGACGGCGCACCAGTAGTAGTTATCGAATTAGTTTAATTCTTAACATACGGGTGAGAGGGGTGTCCGGTTCACCGGTTGAACCCGCACCCCTCTTTTTTAACTTCTTACAGTTTACTGGAAAGAAGTAATTGATTTATACGACAATAATTAAGCTGAGCGTTATGATGAGCGGTAAGGTAACTTAGGCGTCTCGTTTAGCTCTCCGCACCTCATTCAACAAATATCAGGGCTTGAGCACCCAGGTGTTTTGTAAATGTAACGACAAGCGCATTTCTCTGAATGAGGTGCGCGCTTTTTTATTTTGGAATGAAGGATTGAGCCCCTAAATTCCGATACATATGCAAACATAAAGTACGTTTAAATAGGTGGCCATTTGCGGCAAAACTTGTTTGAAAACGTGCTTTATTTTTATATATGTCGATAGTATTTGTTATTTCCTGGGTAATAGAAGCCTTAAATTGAATAGATGACAAACGGGAAGGAGCTTCACAAGAAGATGACGGATGAGATTTTATCATTTAACAATGTGACATTTTCTTATACACCGGATGACGAGAAAGTACGTAACGCTGTGGAAGATGTGACGTTTTCAATCAATAAAGGGGAATGGATTGCGATTGTCGGACACAATGGTTCAGGTAAATCGACGATAGCTAAGCTAATGAGTGGTTTGTTATTCCCTCAGTTAGGCGAAATACGTATTAAGCGTGATGTGTTAACGGAAGAGAATATTTGGGACATCCGTGCACAAATGGGTATGGTGTTTCAAAATCCAGATAACCAATTTGTCGGTGCTACAGTGCAAGATGATGTCGCGTTTTCATTAGAAAATAATGGCGTACCCCATGAAGTAATGGTACAGCGTGTAAAGGAAGCCTTACAGCAAGTGAAAATGGAAGGCTATATCAACCATGAGCCGCATCATTTATCAGGTGGTCAAAAGCAGCGTGTCGCGATTGCAGGGGCATTAGCGATGAAGCCACAAATTTTAATTTTAGATGAGGCGACTTCAATGTTGGACCCACAAGGGCGTGAAGAAGTACTAACGATCGTACAAGCGCTTCGTGAAGAAATTGGCTTAACTGTACTAGCGATTACACATGATTTAGAAGAGGCAATGTTAGCAGATCGCATTATTTTTATGAATGAAGGCAAAAAGTATGCGCAAGGCACACCGTCAGAAATTTTTGCATTAGGAGAAGAGCTTGTGAAGTTTGGGCTCGATCTACCGTTTGCGATGAAAATGACAAACCTCTTACAAGCACATGGTATACAGCTTGTGGGGAAACATATGACAGAAGAAGAGCTGGTGAATGATTTATGGACATCCAACTTCAACAAGTAAGCTATGCCTACTCGAAGGGCACACCGTTTGAAAAGTACGCATTACATGATGTGAACTTATCGATTAAAAGTGGTACATATCAAGCCATTATTGGACACACGGGTTCTGGTAAGTCGACGATATTGCAGCATTTTAACGGGTTATTAAAGCCATCAGAAGGTACAGTCAAAATTGGCGACCGCATAATTGAAGCCGAAAAAAAAGCGAAAGACTTAAAGTCAATTCGTCAAAAGGTAGGTATTGTTTTTCAATTTCCTGAGCATCAATTATTTGAAGAAACGGTTTTAAAGGATATTATATTTGGACCTATGAATTTCGGTGTTTCACAACAAGAGGCCGAAAAACGGGCACGAAGTCTAATTACGCTTGTAGGCTTACCAGAAAGCATTTTAGAAAAGTCGCCGTTTGATTTATCAGGAGGGCAAATGCGTCGTGTGGCGATTGCAGGAGTGCTAGCAATGGAGCCAGAAGTCATCGTTTTAGACGAGCCAACTGCTGGGCTTGATCCTCGTGGTCAAAAAGAGATTATGGGCTTATTTTATGAATTACATCAAAAAAAGGGTTTAACGACGATTCTTGTAACGCACAGTATGGAAGACGCGGCACGTTATGCTGATCAAGTGGCCATCATGCATGAAGGTAACTGTGTAATAATTGGTGAGCCAAGGGATATTTTTGGAGATGAGCAGTTGCTTGCAAAATATCATTTAGAGCCACCACGTGTAGTAAAATTCCAGCGCCAAGTAGAGAAAATGATAGGGAAGCAACTTGTTAAAACATGCTTAACGGAAGAAGAGTTGGCACTTGAAATTGGCCTTACTGTTCGAAAGGGGCGTGATGAGGCATGATGGAAAAAATGATTTTTGGTCGTTACATTCCAGGGGAGTCATTTGTACATAAGCTGGATCCACGTTCAAAATTGTTATTTGTCTTTGCGTTTATTATTGTCGTGTTTTTAGCAAACAATGTCATAACATATGCAATTTTATTGGCATTGACGCTTTTTGTTATATTGCTATCTAAAATCCGTTTGTACTTTTTAATTAATGGGCTCAAGCCGGTCATCTTTTTAATGATGTTCACGTTGATTTTGCATTTACTAATGACAAAAGAGGGAGCCGTTATTTTAGATTTAGGCTTTATGAAAATTTATGAAGAGGGCTTGCGTCAAGGGGTGTTCATTTCGATGCGCTTCTTAATGCTCGTATTTATGACGTCGATATTAACGTTAACGACTTCACCTATTTCGATAACAGACGGGCTAGAGACATTGTTGAATCCGTTTAAACGTTTCAAACTGCCGGTGCATGAGCTGGCGTTAATGATGTCGATTTCATTGCGCTTTATTCCTACATTGATGGATGAGACAGATAAAATTATGAAGGCACAGATGGCACGTGGCTCGGATTTAAGTGCCGGGCCAATAAAAGATCGTTTAAAGGCGGTTGTGCCACTATTAGTACCGCTATTTGTCAGTGCGTTTAAACGTGCAGAGGATTTAGCAACAGCGATGGAGGTACGTGGCTATCGTGGTGGTGAGGGACGTACGAAATATCGTCAGCTAAAATGGATGACGAAAGACACAATTAGTTTAGCGCTACTTGTGGCAGTTGCCGTTGTGCTATTTATGCTACGTAGCTAGGAGAATCATGATGAGACTAAGAGCAACAATTAGCTATGATGGTACGCAGTTTGCTGGCTATCAAGTGCAGCCTGGCGAGCGTACCGTTCAGCTTGAAATCGAAAAAGTATTAGCGAAGATGCATAAGGGTGATAGCGTGAAAATTACGGCAAGCGGTCGTACCGATGCACGTGTACATGCGACTGGCCAGGTTATTCATTTTGATACGACACTTCAGATTCCTGTTGAAAAGTATCAGAAGGCATTAAATGTGCAGCTACCGCGTGATATTCGTGTATTAGCGGTGGAACAAGTTGCGGATGATTTTCACGCGCGCTTTGATGTGTCAGGCAAGCGCTATCGTTACATTTGGGATTGTAGCGCTGTACAAAGCCCATTTCGTCGTCATTACACAGTTGAGGCAAATGGTATTGAGCCTAATGTAGAAGCGATGCAACGTGCGGCTGGTGCCATTATCGGTACACATGAGTTTAGCTGCTTTTGCGCGGCGAATACGAGTGTCGTTGATAAGGTGCGTACGGTGCATGGGTTAGAGCTTGCTTGGCACGGCGAAGAACTTCATATGACGATCTCAGGTACAGGCTTCTTATACAATATGGTGCGCATTATTGCAGGCACGTTGTGGGAAGTAGGTACGGGGCGTCGTGATGTGGATTCTGTTGCACAGGCAATTGTTTCAAGGGACCGTGCAAATGCTGGTAAAACAGCGCCTGCACATGGCTTATATTTAGAACAAGTTTTTTATGAATAAATGAAAAAATTTTTTCGGAAAATAGTGTTTTTATATTTAAAAATGATTGAAAAAGGCACTACAAAAGGTGTTAACAACATCTCCAGGTGTTCAATTAAATATCTTGACTTATGAATGTGGTTATTATATGATGATGTATGGTATTTTCATTACCACCACAAAATAAGCCCCGAAAACTTATAAGTGTATATAATGAAAAATAACGGTAATTTTATATCGATTAGGAGGATACAAACATGCGCACAACTTTCATGGCTAAAGGTCAAGAAGTAGAACGTAAATGGTTAGTAGTTGACGCAGAAGGCCAAACATTAGGTCGTTTAGCTTCTGAAGTAGCTTCTATCTTACGCGGTAAACATAAACCAACTTTCACACCAAACGTTGATACAGGTGATCACGTAATCATCATCAACGCTGACAAAATTGAGTTAACAGGTAACAAATTACAAAAGAAAATTTACTACCGTCACACTCAATTCGCTGGTGGTTTAAAACAACGTACAGCTGGTGAAATGAAAGAAAAGTACCCAGTACAAATGTTAGAATTAGCAATCAAAGGTATGCTTCCAAAGAACTCTTTAGGTCGTCAAATGTTTGGTAAATTAAACGTTTACACTGGTTCTGAGCATCCACATGCTGCACAAAAACCAGAAGCTTACGAGCTACGTGGTTAATAAATAAATTACAATAGGAGGAAATAACTTTGGCACAAGTACAATACATCGGCACAGGTCGCCGTAAAAGCTCAACTGCTCGCGTACGTTTAGTACCAGGCGAAGGTAAAGTAGTAATCAACAACCGTGATGTTGCAGATTACCTACCATACGAAACTTTACATTTAATCATCAACCAACCATTAGAAGCAACTGAAACTAAAGGTTCTTATGACGTTCACGTTAACGTAAACGGTGGTGGATTCACAGGTCAAGCTGGAGCAATCCGTCACGGTATCGCTCGTGCATTATTACAAGTTGACCCAGACTTCCGTTCAGCTTTAAAAGCTGCAGGTCTATTAACTCGTGACTCTCGCATGAAAGAACGTAAAAAACCAGGTTTACGCGGCGCTCGTCGTGCACCTCAGTTCTCAAAACGTTAATCATTCGATTATATCAACGTTTTTCAAAACCCTTTCTCGTATATTCGAGAGAGGGTTTTTTTCTTTTAGATTCTAAAAAGTTGGAGAAGGGTTAGGAAAGTATAAATTTTTTAGAATAATCTACATACGGAAAAACCCAACTCGCGTTATTTTCGCACGAGTTGGGTTTTGCTGAATTCTTCTACATATTTGCAAAGCCTTCATTGGCATCAAGCACACCTTTTAACTTTGTAATCATTAAGCGCTTTCCTTGAAGCCATCCATCCAAATCAAAGAGTACCGGCAATGCATTACCACCAAGCGCAAAAATAGCCTTACGCTCACTTGGTAGATAACCAGCTGTATGGAGTGTACCGTCCCAAGCCCCATACTTTGTTGCAAACACACCTCGTTCAATCCCGTTCATTAATTTAAAGGCTTCTTGTGTTGTTAGCACGTTCTGTTGTGCATCTGAAATGACTTGTTCACGTGCAAGTGAGTCTTCCATTCGGTACCGGTTTTCTTCTAGTAGAATATTAAAATGATTTGTACAGGCAATATTTTCACGTACGGCAACATGACGGGGGGATGCCTCGACGATTTTTGAGTTCCCAGTTGCATCAAGTAATACATAGTTAAATGAATGTTTGTGTGGAATGTCGCGTAGTAGCCCAATGGCACTGTCTACTGATTCACAACGCTCAAGTAGTATGCGACCGATCATATTACAAACAAAGCCGTCTCCGTTGTTTTTGGTATTGACGAAATTATAGCCAATTGCTAACCCTTTTTCGTTTAATCCGTCCATTCGCCCGGTAACTTGCATTGTTGGTCCCATGGATGCAAAACCCGAATCCGTTGGGGCAAAGAACACAAAGCGTCCATCGTAAGAGCTTGGCGCATTATCGTAATTACGAATCATGTAGCGAGGGTTAGTAGTAATCGAGCAGCCACTCTTGATGTTGGCATAGTAGCCGGCGAAGTGCAATAGTGCTTGTTTTTCGGTGAAGGCAAGCGCATAGGCAAGTCCCTCGATTTCATCCGTGATGTGCGGTGCAAATGTATTCAATAAGTGTTTGATATGTGGTGCATCTACGGTGAACTTTTGTGTGAAGCGTTTGTACATCGATTCCCGATTTTTTAAAAGAGGCGACCGTTTTAATAGCTCACCTTGATAAACGCCAAAATCATAATGTGAACCTTTAAATTGTAGGATATCACTCGTAACTTTTTTCATTGGAAACTCCTTAATAAAAGTCATTATATGTATCGTAGCCTTTTTGAGAGAAAGGCGCAAAAAAAGCACTCTCGGTTGAGAAAGTGCTTTCATAAAAGGGCAAAAAATTAATGGTTAACTTCTCCAAGATCGAGTAGCTTTTGTCCAATTTTATTGATGCTTGTGTAGCCTTCACTCATTTCGTGCATACTCGCTGTGTATTCTTCAGTGAACGATGAAATTTGTTTTGTATAGGCATTAATATGTTCAATTGAATCTGTAATATCCACAAGCTGCTTAGCAATATTGTTGGCGCTATCGGTACTATTTTGTGCCATTTTTTGAATTTCATTGGCGACAACTGCAAAGCCCTTACCATGTTCGCCAGAGCGAGCGGCCTCGATGGAAGCGTTTAATCCTAAAATTTTCGAATGCATTGCGATATCCTTCACAGCATTTACAATGGAGTTAATTTGTTGGATGTTCCCATTCATCAGCTCGGCGTATTGTGACAGCTCTTCGATACGATTTGAAACATCAGAACTAGCATGTGCAAGCTGTTCGGTAGTGGCCGACATTTCTTGTACAGCGGCAGAAAGTTCTTCTGCAACGATGCGCATATTGCTGACACGGAAGTTTGAAATAACCCCTGTTACAACTCCAACAACTTTTCCATTATCAACGACTGGTACTGATGAAGCGATGTAAGGGAAGCCAAAACCTTCAGCACTGCGTTCTTCGCGCAAAATTTTGCCACTTCTCATTGCACGTACACTTGTTGTGTTACGGTGCTGTTCTACTGTTTCGCTAAGAGTAATTTTTAAATCGACCTTTTTCCCACGTTTGTAGCCAATGACTTTTTCCGTATCAAAAATCAATATACAGGCATCTTCGGGATATGTAGCTTGATAAAAATCAATTGAATCAACAATGACTTTTAATTTCGGATTCATCCTATTCACTCCTTCTATTTGAATAACCTTATTATCAAATAATTCGTTCAATCCCTGAATCCCCTCTACTATATACCAAATTATTATAAGTGGAAATGGGGGAGGTCAAATTTCTCTAATATTAGTTAATAGAAAATAATATTACTAGCAAAGTTGAATACATTCGTATACAATTGTATTCATCGATAATTGGAAGTGTGAGGTGGATATTTATGCGACCAGAAGGAAGAGGACGACGTGGTGAAGGGGAATGCTCGCCACGCTATAAAGGGGCACAAACATTTCGGCGTGGGCGTGCGTTAGAATTTTATCGTCAGCTAGAAACAAAGCGCGATACATTAAAGAAACAGTTAGCAGTACCAGAATTGCAGTCGATTCATCCTGTTATTGCAGGGGAGTTAAAGGCTACAGAAGCGATTATGAATGATTTTGTTGCGCTATTCCAGCTCAATGAAATTTTAGAAAATGTTCAACAGGAAGACTGAGGTTTTTAACTTGATTCAGCAAAATCTTTTGTTCTATAAGCAAAGCGACAGGTATAGAAGTCCCCTATTTCTATAAGTGGGGTTCAAACCACGGCTGAACAGGTGAACTTAGGCTAAGAGCGCCGCATCGTGCGGCAACGCCTAAGTGACCAACATCGTGTTGGCCCAAGCCCCGGCGGATGTCACAGATTTTTTAGGGGAGTTTTTCAAGCGAGTTTGAAAAAAACCTGGACGCAATTACGCCGGCGTAATTGATATTAAGGAAGTGAACGGAATTTATGCAGGCAGTTTGGAAATTATCGAAATACGTAAAGCCGTATATTCTTTTTGCCATTATTGCACCGGTTATGATGCTTATCGAAGTTGGGATGGATTTATTACAACCAACCATTTTAAAGCATATTATTGACGATGGCATCGCAAAAGGTGATACGTCATATATCGTAAAAATGTTTGGTCTGATGCTAGCTACGTCATTGATTGGTCTGATTGGAGGTGTAGGATGCTCAATCTATGCCTCCCGGACAGCGGTCAATTTTTCGACGGATTTACGTCATGACTTATATGAAACGATTACTTATTTCTCAAATAAAAGTAAGGATAAATTTACGCTCGGTAAACTGGTAACGAATTTAACGAGTGATATTGAAATGCTTCAGCGTGCATTAACGATGCTGCTGAAAATTTTTGTGCGCGGACCAATGATGTTTATCGGGGCGATTGTTATTGTTTTTATTACGGCACGTGAGCTATTCCCAATATTATTAGTTGTTGTGCCAGTTTTAGCGTTTTTCATGTATTACTTTACAGCGCTTTCGGGGAAGTTGTTCTATAAAGTGCAAAAGGTAGTCGATCAAGTAAATTCGAAGGTGCAAGAAAACTTAGCCGGTATTCGTGTTATTAAAGCGTATAATCGCAAAGACCACCAAATCGAGCAGTTTGAAGATGTGAATACACAGTTGATGAGGCGCAGTATGATGGCTGATCAAATTATTGGGACATTAGGTCCGCTTACAATGTTCATCGTAAACTTAGGAATTGTCGCAGCATTATGGATGGGTGCAATTAAGGTCGATAACAATGCGTTACAAGTCGGTGTGATACTAGCGTTTATCAACTATTTAATGATGGTTATGCAAGGTTTAACAAGCTCAGCAAACGTACTCATTCAATTAGCACGCGCGATTCCAAGTGCAGAGCGAATTGTCGAAGTGCTTGAAGAGCAAACAGAGTTAACCAGTCCCAAAAATGTGGCCAAGTATCCTATCCAAGGTAGCGTGAAATTTGAAAACGTACATTTTTCATATGTAAAAGAGACAGAAGCGGTATTGAAAAATGTGAGCTTCCATGTAAACGTGGGCGAAACAGTTGGCATTATCGGGATGACTGGTAGTGGAAAATCAACATTAGTGAAAATGCTACCACGACTATTTGATGTCGATCAAGGTGAGGTCAAAATTGATGGTAGGAATATTAAAGACTATGATTTACAACATTTACGCGCGGCAATTGGCTATGCACCGCAAAAGGCAACACTGTTTTCAAAGACAATTGCTGAAAATTTACGTTTCGGTAAAACGGAAGCAACTGAGCAAGATGTTTTAGAAGCGTTAGTAGCGGCCAATGCTCAAGAATTCGTCAATAAATTACCAGCCTATACCGAGCATGAATTAACACAAGGGGCGACGAATCTATCGGGTGGTCAAAAGCAGCGTCTTGCTATGGCACGCGCTTTCATCCGCCAACCGCAAATATTAATTTTAGACGATGTCACAAGCGCGGTTGATAGTATTTCTGAGAAAACGATTCAAAATGCCATTAACTCTAAATTTACGGAGGCTACAAAGTTTGTCGTGTCGTCAAAAATTTCATCGATTCGTCATGCAGATCAAATCTTTGTTATGGATGACGGAGAAATCGTTGCACAAGGAACGCATGAGGCATTACTAAAAACGAGCTCATTGTATCAAGAAATGGCGAGAACGCAGGCAGAAAAAGGGGTGACTGTAGGTGAATAGACATCAAGGAGGACCTTCGTCACCAATGGCTAGACAGGGGCGCTTAACAGGGCCGATAGTAAAGCCGAAAAATCAAAAGCAAACGTTACTGCGTATTTGGGGTTACTTGCGTATTCAACGCGTTGAATTGATGACCGTTGTCGTTTTTGTAATTATTAGTACGCTACTGAGCTTAATTGGTCCGTATATGATTGGGAAAACAATTGACGACTATATCGTGAAATTCAACGTATCAGGTGCAATTCGAATGGCGCTCATCTTAGCAGGAATTTATACGGCATCGTCTTTCTTAACATGGGCACAGCAGTTTGTGATGATTCGTGTTTCCCAAAGAACAATTCGCCGTTTGCGTCAGCAGCTATTTGAACAATATCAAGCATTACCACTGGCGTTTTTCGATCAAAAGCAGCAGGGCGATTTAATGAGCCGTATGACAAATGATATTGAAAACCTAAATGCTGCCATGTCGCAAAGTGTGATTCAAATTGTTTCGAGCTTCTTAACAATT
Source organism: Solibacillus daqui (assembly GCF_028747805.1). Lineage (NCBI taxonomy): Bacteria > Bacillati > Bacillota > Bacilli > Caryophanales > Caryophanaceae > Solibacillus > Solibacillus daqui. Next base: position 3,958,047 of record NZ_CP114887.1, on the reverse strand, counting down.
GTCGGGACGGCATTTGCATTGTTTTATTTAGATTGGCGACTGGCCCTTGTAACGTTAACAATTATTCCGCTAATCGTATGGGCGTCGAAGCAAATTATTAAGCGTAGTAGCGTGAACTATAAGGAGCGTCAGCGTGATTTAGGGAATTTGAACGGCTATATCGAAGAAACGATTTCTAATGCCGACATTATTACGCTGTTCAGTAAAGAAAAAGCAACATTAGCGGAATTCAACGTAGCAAATGAAAAGCTGCGCGGCTCTGCGATGCGTGCCGATATTATTTCGGGCTTTATGGGACCAATCAATAATTTTATGAATAATTTAGGCTTAAGTTTGGTTATTGGTACTGGTGCCATAATGGCGGTAACGAGCGGTCTGTCGATTGGAATTATTGCATCGTTTGTAACGTATACGCGCCAATTTTTCCGCCCGATTAATCAATTATCGAACTTACTGAATACATTTCAGTCAGCCATTGCCGGTTCGGAGCGTGTGTTTGAAGTTTTAGATGAGGCTCGGGAAGTTGCAGATATCCCGAATGCGAAAGAAAAAGTGAAATTAAATGGTGATGTCGTGTTCGAACAAGTCCAGTTTGGTTATGAGAAGGACAAGCCGGTGTTAAAGGGTATTGATTTTACAGCAAAAGCGGGTGAAACAATTGCCATTGTTGGCCCAACAGGTTCTGGGAAAACAACTATTATTCAGCTACTAACACGCTTTTACGATGCAACGGGTGGACGAATATTATTAGATGGTGAGCCGATTGTAAATTTTAAAATGAACAATGTGCGCGACCATGTGGGCGTTGTTCTGCAAGATACGTATTTATTTTCAGGGACTGTTCGTGAAAATATTCGATTTGGGAAGCTTAGTGCAACGGATGCTGAGGTAGAAGATGCGGCGAAAATTGCCTGTGCACATAATTTCATAAAATATTTACCAGAGCAGTATGATACCGCTCTGACGAGTGGTGGGTTGAATTTAAGTCAGGGGCAGCGTCAGTTAATCGCAATTGCACGAGCGATTTTAGAAGACCCAGATATTTTAATTTTAGATGAAGCGACTTCGAGTGTAGATACGATGACTGAGGTGCATATTCAAAAAGGCTTGAATAATTTAATGCAAGGACGTACAAGTTTTGTCATTGCACACCGCTTGAAGACAATTGAAAACGCTGATCAAATTTTAGTGATTCAAGATGGTCAAATTTTAGAACAAGGCAATCATGTCTCATTAATGCAGGCACGTGGATTTTATGCATCACTGCAGCAGCAACTAATGGTAAACTAAATCAATTTGAATAAACGACCACCCTGTTGCGTATAGTAGGCAAAAAGGGCGGTGTTTTTTTGAGGCGTTGGCTTGCACTGATATTTGTAATGTTTTGTTCGATGATGGTCGTTGTTTATGAAACGAGCGCATCGGATAAACGATTTTTTTTGCCTGAGCCATTAGGTGGTATGAAAATTATGCTCGATGCAGGGCACGGTGGCTTAGATGGTGGTGCGTCGAATGGTGATGTAGTGGAGAAGGAAATTACGTTAGCAATAACAAATAAGGTAGCGCGGCAGCTGACACGTTTGGGTGCCGAAGTGATTTTAACGCGGACGACAGATGGAGACGTATTAAATGAACATGCACCAAATGAAGATTTCCCAACGAATCGTGAACGTAAAAAACAGGATATTTTCTTACGAGAGGCGTTAGTAAAGCAACATGAGCCGGATTTATTTATTACGATTCATGCCAATGCTATCCCAAATAGTAAGTGGCGCGGCGCACAAGTGTTTTATCATAAGTCTGGTCATGCTAGTAGCGAGGATTTAGCGAAGGCGATTCAGCAAACAATTCGTGAAACATTGGAAAACACGACGCGCGAGGCATTGTCGATTAAGGAAGTCTATTTACTGAAGAAGGCAGAAGTACCTGCTGTATTAGTGGAGACAGGCTTTTTAAGTAATGAAGAGGAACGAAACTTACTTGCTAGTGAAAATTACCAAGACAAAATGGCATTTGCAATTGCACGCGGCATCGAGAATTACGTGCATGCAGCATTCGACTAGGCAACATGTAATAACAATACGAAGCGATTATGATATACTAACTATAGAAATTTCATTCTAGGGGAGTGTTTGATGTGTTAAACGAGCAACAAGTCCGAGACCTATTAGGCGAATTACAAGATCCGTTTTTACATAAATCATTAGCAGAAACAAAAGGTGTAACAAACGTTTCAATTAAAGCAGAAAAAGAGCACGTAAGCGTTCGTATTGCGATTGCAAAAACAAATACGCCTGAGCAAATGCAACTTCAAATGAAAATTGTTGAGGTGCTAAAAGAGAATGGCGCGGCTTCTGTGGGGATTCGTTTTGAAGAGTTACCTCAAGAAGTATTAAAAGCATTCCGCGGACAAGCAACAGAAGCGGAAGCACAAGATATTTTATCACCATTATCAAGCGTGCAATTTATTTCGATTGCTTCGGGTAAAGGTGGCGTAGGAAAATCAACAGTATCGGTTAACATGGCAGTTGCTTTAGCACGTTTAGGCAAAAAAGTGGGCTTAATCGATGCGGATATTTACGGTTTCTCTGTACCTGATATGATGGGTATTACAGAAATGCCAGTTGTAAAAGACGACCGTATTTACCCAGTAGAGCGTTTAGGTGTAAAAGTAATTTCTATGGGCTTCTTCGTAGAAAACAACGCACCAATTGTATGGCGCGGACCAATGCTAGGTAAAGTGTTAGATCAGTTCTTCCGCGATGTTGATTGGGGCGATTTAGACTACTTACTATTAGACTTACCACCAGGTACAGGTGACGTAGCGCTTGATATTCATCAAATGCTACCGGCTTCAAAAGAGATTGTCGTAACAACGCCGCACCCAACAGCTGCATTCGTAGCAGCACGTGCAGGGGCAATGGCATTACAAACAAACCATGATATTTTAGGTGTTATCGAAAACATGGCTTGGTATGAAAATAAAGCTGGTGAAAAAGAGTTCGTATTCGGTCAGGGCGGCGGTCCGAAGCTTGCTGACGAATTACGTACTAATTTACTTGGACAAATTCCGCTTGGTCAGCCTGATTGGACAGAGGAAGATTTTGCACCTTCAATTTATGCAGCGGAACACTCAATAGGAAAAAATTATTTACAAATTGCTCAAGGCATTGTAGATTCATTAGCGAAATAAAGCTTTTATAAAGAGGCTCTTCATTGCGAAGATGCCTCTTCTTTTTTTGCACCAGACTCCCCTTCTTTTTTCTTTGAGTCGTCTTCCTGCTCGCCGCTGCTTTTCTTTACAAGCTCCTGCCATTTCGATTGTAAGAGTGGGTTTTCAATCGTTTCCATAACTACTTTTTCAAGTTCTTTCCGCATAACAGCACCCTTTAAAATTGTCTCGAGCTGTTTTTGCATATCGGGTTGACCAAAAAAGGAGGTTAAGTCTTCTTGGTAGGAGGCATCATTTAATAACTTTTTCATTAAATCCTCTTGCTGCTTTTGCATACTTTTAGCAAAAGTTTCTTGAAATTTCGGGTCTTCAAAGGTTGTCATCCAAAAGTCGGCTGCTTCTTTTGAGAGTAAAGTTTCCTCAGTGGCTTTTTTGATTTCTTCAGTATTTAAAATGAGGAGCTCACGAAAGCTTTTATCTTCGAACAACTGACGAATGGCCTTTTTACCTTCCTCCGTTTGTATGGCATCGACCATAATTTTCTTCACTTCTTCATAGGAAAGTGTTGTTGATTTAGCATCACTACAGCCGGCGAGTGAAAGTGCAAGTATCAGCAAAATGAAAAAATGTCGCATCAAAATCCGTCCTTTCCACATTGTAATAACAAAGCAAAATGACCTAAAGTGCTTTCATTTATTGTTCACAATTTTATAAAAATTATGTAATAAGCTTTAAGCAAGGTCGCTTTTTTATTATGGTGTTGTTAAAATATACAAGTGTATTAAAAAAATGGAGGTATGTTCGTGACGATACGAAACTGGGTTAAATTCGCTTTTTGGGCGTTGTTAATTGGTGGCTTAGTTAATGCAGTTGCCTCGTTAATAATTCGTTGGGACTTTTACCAACCATATTTAACGAACGGTGAGATTACCGAATTTTTGGCGGCAGTCATTTGGAATATTATTTTAGGATTTACGATGAGTGTGATGGCACAGGCTGGTTTCTTTGCATATTTAACATTACACCAAGTTGGGGTAAATATTTTTAGATCATTAACTTTGTGGAATTGGGTACAAGTAGTGTTAATTCTCGTAGTATTAGTAGATATTATTGTATTCCGTTTCGCTCCTGGTGCAGAAACAGCTGTTGACTGGATTATCTATGGTACTCTTCTTGTTGTTTTGGTGGGAGCAGCAATACTGACAGCCATCAAAAAAGTAAAGATGACTCAAAAACCACATGTACTCATTTCAACAATGTTCTTTATGATTGTTGTTACATCATTAGAGTGGATTATTGCATTAGTGGGACGCCAAGATAATATTGATGTATATGTAGCGCTATTATTATTCCCATTAGTAGCGGTTAATGCATTCCAAATTTTGATGTTGCCAAAATACAATTCGCAGTCAGAAGCAGATCGAAAAAAACTAGAAGAACGCCGCAAAGTAAGAAAAGAAACAACAAACGTGGCCAAAGCATAAGAAAAGGAATGTCCGAGAAGTAATTCTGGGACATTCCTTTTTTATGGTAAGCGTTTAGTTGCAATATCATAACCAAATAAATTTTGTTCTATTGATACAAATGGGTGGGTTTTTAGATATTGTTGTATTTCCTGAAAAGAAACTTCTTGGTCTCGGTGTAAAGGGATGCTGATAAAATCGCCATCTACTGTAGTAGTGTTTGGAGTAACAAAGGAATAAGTAGGGGCAACTATATTGATACCGCGTTCGTGTAAAGTTTGCTGCATTGCTTCACCTACCGTGTAATCCCGTGTAGCAAACCAAAGAGGCGATTGCTGGAAGTTTTTTTGAAAAATCGTAAGTTGACTATCTAATAGTGAATCCTTTTCTTCATATTGACTTTGTGTAGAACCTAGCAAACCTAAAGGGATATTTCGTTCTATTAGTAGTTTTACCGCTTCCGGACTACGTAGTATCCAATCTGTATCTACTAAAAAGAGTGGATATGGTTTTGATAACGAAGCAACCCATTCCTCAAATCCTTCGTGAGAATAACTTACTTCAACAATTAAGCTAGCTCCATATTGACCTTTAGTAATAACTGTTGGTGCTTCTGTTAACTGAAAAACAGGTAAAATACTATTTTTTTCATCGAAATAAAAGAAAACAATAATCATACATAAAGCCAGTGATACCAATACTTTAAACATGTTGGGATACCCTCTTTCTATGTGTTAGAAACGTATTTCTATAAAAAACTTATGAAAAAGTGTTGACGATTATAACAATACGATGTTACTATAAGTGAGTCGCCAAGAGATGACGCGACAAACGAAACAACATGAACCTTGAAAACTGAACAAGCAACGTTAATGAATATAGCTTCTTAAATGAAGCAAAAAAGATTTCTAACTTAATTGTTAGAATCGCTAGCAAAGCAAATGAGCTTTCAAACTACTTTTATGGAGAGTTTGATCCTGGCTCAGGACGAACGCTGGCGGCGTGCCTAATACATGCAAGTCGAGCGAATGGATTTGGAGCTTGCTCCAATGACGTTAGCGGCGGACGGGTGAGTAACACGTGGGTAACCTACCCTATAGACTGGGATAACTTCGGGAAACCGGAGCTAATACCGGATAATACTTTGAACCACATGGTTGGAAGTTGAAAGATGGTTTCGGCTATCACTATAGGATGGACCCGCGGCGCATTAGCTAGTTGGTGAGGTAACGGCTCACCAAGGCGACGATGCGTAGCCGACCTGAGAGGGTGATCGGCCACACTGGGACTGAGACACGGCCCAGACTCCTACGGGAGGCAGCAGTAGGGAATCTTCCACAATGGACGAAAGTCTGATGGAGCAACGCCGCGTGAGTGAAGAAGGATTTCGGTTCGTAAAACTCTGTTGCAAGGGAAGAACAAGTAGCGTAGTAACTGGCGCTACCTTGACGGTACCTTGTTAGAAAGCCACGGCTAACTACGTGCCAGCAGCCGCGGTAATACGTAGGTGGCAAGCGTTGTCCGGAATTATTGGGCGTAAAGCGCGCGCAGGTGGTTCCTTAAGTCTGATGTGAAAGCCCCGGCTCAACCGGGGAGGGTCATTGGAAACTGGGGAACTTGAGTGCAGAAGAGGATAGTGGAATTCCAAGTGTAGCGGTGAAATGCGTAGAGATTTGGAGGAACACCAGTGGCGAAGGCGACTATCTGGTCTGTAACTGACACTGAGGCGCGAAAGCGTGGGGAGCAAACAGGATTAGATACCCTGGTAGTCCACGCCGTAAACGATGAGTGCTAAGTGTTGGGGGGTTTCCGCCCCTCAGTGCTGCAGCTAACGCATTAAGCACTCCGCCTGGGGAGTACGGTCGCAAGACTGAAACTCAAAGGAATTGACGGGGGCCCGCACAAGCGGTGGAGCATGTGGTTTAATTCGAAGCAACGCGAAGAACCTTACCAGGTCTTGACATCCCATTGACCACTGTAGAGATACAGTTTTCCCTTCGGGGACAACGGTGACAGGTGGTGCATGGTTGTCGTCAGCTCGTGTCGTGAGATGTTGGGTTAAGTCCCGCAACGAGCGCAACCCTTGTTCTTAGTTGCCATCATTTAGTTGGGCACTCTAAGGAGACTGCCGGTGATAAACCGGAGGAAGGTGGGGATGACGTCAAATCATCATGCCCCTTATGACCTGGGCTACACACGTGCTACAATGGACGGTACAAACGGTTGCCAACCCGCGAGGGGGAGCTAATCCGATAAAACCGTTCTCAGTTCGGATTGTAGGCTGCAACTCGCCTACATGAAGCCGGAATCGCTAGTAATCGCGGATCAGCATGCCGCGGTGAATACGTTCCCGGGCCTTGTACACACCGCCCGTCACACCACGAGAGTTTGTAACACCCGAAGTCGGTGAGGTAACCTTTATGGAGCCAGCCGCCGAAGGTGGGATAGATGATTGGGGTGAAGTCGTAACAAGGTAGCCGTATCGGAAGGTGCGGCTGGATCACCTCCTTTCTAAGGATATTTTCGGAATTCATTCCTAGGGAATGAAACATTAACGGTTGCTGTTCAGTTTTGAAGGTTTATTCTTAATTGAATGGAATACTTCAAAAAAAATATTTGTTCCTGCCGCTAGCGCTATTGCCGCAAGACTGCATGAAGCAAATTCAGTGAAGCTTAGTCACGATGTGATGGAAGTTCGCTGCTTTGTTCTTTGAAAACTGGATAAAACGACATTGATAAGTAATAAACAAACATAGATCAAGAAATTGATCGTGCAATATCCTTAAAATCTTACTTTTTAAGTAAGTTTAACTTTTGGTTAAGTTAATAAGGGCGCACGGTGGATGCCTTGGCACTAGGAGTCGATGAAGGACGGCACTAACACCGATATGCCTCGGGGAGCTGTAAGTAAGCTTTGATCCGGGGATTTCCGAATGGGGGAACCCACTATCTTTAATCGGATAGTATCTACACGTGAATACATAGCGTGATGAGGACAGACGCAGGGAACTGAAACATCTAAGTACCTGCAGGAACAGAAAGAAAATTCGATTCCCTGAGTAGCGGCGAGCGAAACGGGAAGAGCCCAAACCAAAGAGCTTGCTCTTTGGGGTTGTAGGACACTCTATACGGAGTTACAAAAGATTGGATTAGACGAAGCGACTTGGAAAGGTCCGCGAAACAAGGTAAAAGCCCTGTAGTCAAAAGTTCAGTCCCTCCAGAGTGGATCCTGAGTACGGCGGAACACGTGAAATTCCGTCGGAATCTGGGAGGACCATCTCCCAAGGCTAAATACTACCTAGTGACCGATAGTGAACCAGTACCGTGAGGGAAAGGTGAAAAGCACCCCGGAAGGGGAGTGAAATAGATCCTGAAACCGTGTGCCTACAAGTAGTTAGAGCCCGTTAATGGGTGATAGCGTGCCTTTTGTAGAATGAACCGGCGAGTTACGATTACGTGCGAGGTTAAGTTGATAAGACGGAGCCGCAGCGAAAGCGAGTCTGAATAGGGCGAATTAGTACGTGGTCGTAGACCCGAAACCAGGTGATCTACCCATGTCCAGGATGAAGGTGAGGTAACACTTACTGGAGGTCCGAACCCACGCACGTTGAAAAGTGCGGGGATGAGGTGTGGGTAGCGGAGAAATTCCAATCGAACTTGGAGATAGCTGGTTCTCTCCGAAATAGCTTTAGGGCTAGCCTCGTGATTGAGAATACCGGAGGTAGAGCACTGTTTGGACTAGGGGGCATCTCGCTTTACCGAATTCAGACAAACTCCGAATGCCGGATATTTATACACGGGAGTCAGACTGCGAGTGATAAGATCCGTAGTCAAAAGGGAAACAGCCCAGACCACCAGCTAAGGTCCCAAAGTAATCGTTAAGTGGAAAAGGATGTGGCGTTGCTTAGACAACCAGGATGTTGGCTTAGAAGCAGCCATCATTTAAAGAGTGCGTAATAGCTCACTGGTCGAGTGACGCTGCGCCGAAAATGTATCGGGGCTAAACGATTCACCGAAGCTGTGGATGCATACCGTTGGTATGCGTGGTAGGAGAGCGTTCTAAGGGCGTTGAAGTCAGACCGGAAGGACTGGTGGAGCGCTTAGAAGTGAGAATGCCGGTATGAGTAGCGAAACATGGGTGAGAATCCCATGCACCGTATGACTAAGGTTTCCTGAGGAAGGCTCGTCCGCTCAGGGTTAGTCGGGACCTAAGCCGAGGCCGATAGGCGTAGGCGATGGATAACAGGTTGATATTCCTGTACTACCTCCCCACCGTTTGAGAAATGGGGGGACGCAGTAGGGTAGGGTAAGCAGAGCGTTGGTTGTCTCTGTTCAAGCAGTAAGGTGTGTGCGTAGGCAAATCCGCGTACTTTAACATTGAGCTGTGATGACGACTCCGTATGGAGGAAGTTCCTGATCTCACACTGCCAAGAAAAGCCTCTATCGAGGTGGGAGGTACCCGTACCGCAAACCGACACAGGTAGTCGAGGAGAGAATCCTAAGGTGTGCGAGAGAACTCTCGTTAAGGAACTCGGCAAAATGACCCCGTAACTTCGGGAGAAGGGGTGCTCTGGTAGGGTGTATAGCCCGAGAGAGCCGCAGTGAATAGGCCCAGGCGACTGTTTAGCAAAAACACAGGTCTCTGCAAAACCGTAAGGTGACGTATAGGGGCTGACGCCTGCCCGGTGCTGGAAGGTTAAGAGGAGTGGTTAGCGCAAGCGAAGCTGCGAATTGAAGCCCCAGTAAACGGCGGCCGTAACTATAACGGTCCTAAGGTAGCGAAATTCCTTGTCGGGTAAGTTCCGACCCGCACGAAAGGCGTAACGATCTGGGCACTGTCTCAACGAGAGACTCGGTGAAATTATAGTACCTGTGAAGATGCAGGTTACCCGCGACAGGACGGAAAGACCCCGTGGAGCTTTACTGTAGCTTGATATTGAATTTTGGTACAACTTGTACAGGATAGGTAGGAGCCAGAGATCTCGGAGCGCCAGCTTCGAAGGAGGCGTCGGTGGGATACTACCCTGGTTGTATTGAACTTCTAACCCATGCCCCTTAGCGGGGTAGGAGACAGTGTCAGGCGGACAGTTTGACTGGGGCGGTCGCCTCCTAAAAGGTAACGGAGGCGCCCAAAGGTTCCCTCAGAATGGTTGGAAATCATTCGTAGAGTGTAAAGGCATAAGGGAGCTTGACTGCGAGACCTACAAGTCGAGCAGGGTCGAAAGACGGGCTTAGTGATCCGGTGGTTCCGCATGGAAGGGCCATCGCTCAACGGATAAAAGCTACCCCGGGGATAACAGGCTTATCTCCCCCAAGAGTCCACATCGACGGGGAGGTTTGGCACCTCGATGTCGGCTCATCGCATCCTGGGGCTGTAGTCGGTCCCAAGGGTTGGGCTGTTCGCCCATTAAAGCGGTACGCGAGCTGGGTTCAGAACGTCGTGAGACAGTTCGGTCCCTATCCGTCGTGGGCGTAGGAAATTTGAGAGGAGCTGTCCTTAGTACGAGAGGACCGGGATGGACACACCGCTGGTGTACCAGTTGTCTTGCCAAAGGCATCGCTGGGTAGCTATGTGTGGACGGGATAAGTGCTGAAAGCATCTAAGCATGAAGCCCCCTCAAGATGAGATTTCCCATTACGCAAGTAAGTAAGACCCCTGAAAGACGATCAGGTAGATAGGTTCGAGGTGGAAGTGTGGCGACACATGTAGCTGACGAATACTAATCGGTCGAGGACTTAACCACATGTTTACGAAAATCAATGAACCGTTTATCCAGTTTTGAAAGAACAATCTTTCAATTTAATAAGTGAAGTGATGATGGCAAAGAGGTCACACCTGTTCCCATACCGAACACAGAAGTTAAGCTCTTTAGCGCCGATGGTAGTTGGGGTTTCCCCCTGTGAGAGTAGGACGTCGCTTCGCTCAAAAAGTCGCTGCTGATTTAGTCAGTAGTGGCTTTTTTAATGCAAATAAATAAGTACATAAGTCACTATGAAATGACGAGGGAATCTATCAACGATGCCTCGGCGTTGTATGAATATAAAAATTAAAACCAAAGAAGGCATCCTAAAGTAATTTTTCGGACGCTTCCTTTGGTTTTTTGCTGTATGAGTCCATTTTGCAGCTGCAAGCAATTGCAATGAGTCCATAAAGCTGAGGCAGTAAACAAGGTTTCGTTTATGGCACATGAAGTATATCTATCAACTATTATTAAAAGAACTAGCTAGGCGAGAGCAGGCAAAAATCAATCCGTAAAGATGAATAAAAAATGATATAATAAATAGGAAGAAAACCATAGATAGAAAGATGGCAACACAATGAACGAACAATTAGCAGATTGGATTATGCGTTTTCAAAAGCAAAAAGATATCGAGGCTCTTGAAAACTTAAAAAATTACTGCTTTCATATAATCGAGCCTTTAATTACAGAGTTTACCGAGAAATATGGCGAAGAAGCGGGTGAATTATTGCGTTTAAAATGGGATAAAAGATTTTATTTTATTTTTACGAAGTATCAATTGAATGTGGGGTTGCCATTAGACAATTTTGTTGAAAATACGTATCGCTTTTATTTTATGCAGGTTTTAAAAAGAGCGGGGTATATACTATAAATAGTGAGATGTCTAATTGAAATACATTTAAATAAAATCATCGTACGTTTTAAAGAACTTATATTAAAATAAATAATAAAAGCATCTTCAATTAATTTCGGGTTTAGTTGCCGAACATTCAATATGGAGATGTTTTTTCTTTGGGAATAATCCATCTAACAAAAAGCAACCAGTTACAGGGGACATCCTACGACTGGTTGCTTGAGTATTTTCTATTATATTAAGGAGAAGGTTCCTATAAAGCTGAGAATTCTATATCTTTTTGATGAATAATATCTTCTGCAAGATGCGTAAATATTTCACCAATAATGGAGTCTTCATCATAAACCGAAGAACCGGTATTTTCCTCAGGGTGAGCAAATGGAACTTGGGCAATGACATTTGCATCAAGTTCATCTGCTAATTGTTCGGCACCACCTTGACCGAAAAGATAGTGCTTTTCGCCATCTGAATTTTCAAAGTAAGCCATATTTTCAATAACACCTAAAATGGTATGTTTGGTGTGCTGAGCCATCAAACCTGCACGTGAGGCTACATGAGAAGCAGCATTATGCGGTGTTGTTACAATTATTTCTTGTGCTTGCGGTATCATTGCCGCCACATCGATGGCAATATCTCCTGTTCCGGGCGGTAAATCCAGCAGCAGATAATCCAAATTGCCCCAATGAGTGTTGACAAGAAAATTGCGAATCCATTTATTGAGCATTGGGCCACGCCACATGACAGGTTGATTGTCCTTTGCAAAAAAGCCCATCGACATGATTTTTACTCCATCACTCACAACAGGAATAGCAGTTTGGTCAAGCATTGTTGGTTTTTGATTTATCTTCATCATAGCAGGAATACTAAAGCCATAAATGTCAGCATCTAAAATACCGACATTTTTTCCAAGACGGGCAAGGGCAACTGCTAAGTTAATCGTAACAGTCGATTTTCCAACACCGCCTTTACCACTCGTTACGGCGATGAATTTGACGCCGGAATCAGGCTTAAGCATCTTAGGCATCCCTTGATCTGTCACATTTTGATTTTTTAAAGAAGCTGTTAAATTGCGGCGTTCTTCATCTGTCATTGAACCGAATGTAAGGGAGACACTTGTAGCGCCAAGTTCTTTTAAAGCTTGTTCAATATCTTGTTGAATCTTTGCTTTTAATGGGCAGCCTTGAATCGTTAAGATCACGTCAAGTGAGATATGCGTCCCTTCAATTTGTATATTGCGCACCATATTTAACTCAACGACGCTTTTATGAAGTTCTGGGTCATTAACTTCTTTCAGTGCATTTAAAATGTTCTCATTTGTTAGCATTTAACAAACCTCGTTTCTATTTTAAGCCTTTGCCAAGCCCTTGTAAGAAGTGGATGCCAAAGTTTAATGCCCGATTGACATCTGGATCTTTCATCAGCTTTGCCAACTTGAAGACACTGATTTTTTCGTCACTTTCTAATGCTTTGTTTGCTTCATCTAAGCCGATAGTTAAACTGTCTATTAGCTTTGTTGTTGTTTCTGGATTCAAGTTCGTTAAAGCACCTGCAGCACCCATTAAGTTGTTGATGAGATTCGTAACTGGTTTGCGAGTCAACTGACCAAGTGCAATATGGGCAACATCTTCTTTTGCTTCAAGAAGTTTTGTAGCAGCTTCTAGTGCGCCAATATCATTTAACTCGGCCATGATAGTAAACACTTGATTTACTGTGTCTTCATTTTCGGAAAGAAGATGTTTTAAATTTTCTAGTTTTTGTTCTTTTAATTGTTCTTCTGTTAATTGTTGTTTTTTAATGGTGTTAATTGGTGCAGCCATACATTTCACTCCCTTCCATTAATTTGTTGTTAAGTGAACGTAGCCAGGTCGATTCCATTTACGTTGTACTTCGACACCGTTTTGTGGGTGACGCTCTTTGTTTCTTGGATTTGTTCTAGGAAGTGGTGATTTTCCTTTTGCTTTCAGTACTTCCACTCTAACTTTTGTTTGTTTATAGGCAGGTGTTGATGTATTAACATCAGCAGCTGAACCTGTTAAGAAGTTGATCGCTGAATCTTTGCTAGTAGAGTTCATTGGTAAGAATAGCTCGTTACCTTGTACACGATCTGTTACAAGGGCGTTTAATTTTAGTGCGCCATTCGGAGAAACTAAACGTAATAGAGTTCCATCTTCAATGCCTCTTTCTTTCGCTAATTCTGGTGATACTTCTACGAAAATTTCAGGTACTTTTGATTGAATACCTTTTGATTTATTTGTCATGTTTCCTTCGTGGAAGTGTTCTAGCATACGTCCATTGTTAATGTGACAATCGTACTGTGCTTCATATTCAACAGGTTTTACCCAATCGTTTAAAGCAAAACGAGCTTTTTTATCAGGGAAGTTAAAGCCATCTACGTATAGTAATGGTGTATTTGTACCATCATGGCTACCCCACAGGAAGCTGCCCCAATCTTCTAATACATCGTAGTTATTTCCAGAGAAAATTGGAGAAAGACTAGCCATTTCGTCATAGATTTCACTAGGGTGGCTGTAATTCCAGTCTGCTCCTAAGCGACAAGCTACTGCTTGAAGGATTTCCCAATCCGCTTTTGATTCACCAAGTGTTGGTAAAACTTGATATAAGCGTTGAACACGACGTTCTGTATTCGTAAATGTACCTTCTTTTTCAAGAGATGGTGCTGCTGGTAAAATAACATCTGCATATTGAGCTGTGCGTGATAAGAATACATCTTGTACAACAAAGAAGTCTAAAGATGAAAGAACTTTATCTACGTGGTTCGCATCTGCATCTACGAGAGCCATATCTTCACCTACTAGATACATAGCTTTCATTTTACCTTCCATAATCGCATCCAACATTTGCGGATTTGTACGACCTGGTTGTGGTTGAATTTCAACACCATATGCTTTTTCAAACTTAGCACGTGCCTCGTCATCTGTGACTTTTTGATAGCCTGGTAATAGGTTTGGTAATGTACCCATGTCACAAGCACCTTGTACATTGTTGTGACCACGAAGAGGGTAGGCACCTGCACCTGGACGGCGATAGTTACCAGTAGCTAAAAGAAGATTTGAAATAGCTGCTGAAGTATAAGAACCACCTGTATTTTGTGTAACACCCATACCCCAAAGAACACATGTACCATCAGCATCACGAATCATTTCGGCAACATTGATCAATACCTCTTTAGAAATGCCTGTCATTTCTTCTGCATAGTCGAGTGTGTATTTTTCAAGGATATGCTTGAAATCATCATAGAAATTGACATTCTCTTTAATGAAGGCTTCGTCATGCCAACCTTGATCAATTATATATTTTGTAACAGCCATTAACCAAACTTGGTCAGTACCTTGTTTTGGACGCATGAAGATGTCAGAGCGTTCAGCCATTTCGTGCTTGCGAACATCGGCAACGATTAATTTTTGACCATGTAACTTGTGGGCACGTTTTACGCGAGTCGCTAAAACAGGGTGACCTTCTGTAGGGTTTGCCCCAACAATAATAACAAGACCAGCTTTCGCAATATCTTGGATTGTCCCTGCATCACCGCCAAAACCAACTGTGCGCAATAAGCCATCTGTAGCTGGAGATTGGCAATAACGTGAACAGTTATCAACGTCGTTTGTGCCAAATAATTGACGTGCCATTTTTTGAATTAAGTAGTTTTCTTCATTCGTAATTTTTGAAGAAGAGATAAAACCAACAGAACCAGGGCCAAATTCTTTTTGAATACCGCCAAGTTTTTCAGTAATCAAATCTAATGCCTCATCCCATGATGATTCGATAAATACATCGTTTTTACGAATTAGTGGTTTTGTAATTCGTTCTTCAGAGTTGACGAAGTCCCAGCCGAATTTCCCTTTTATACAAGTAGAAATCGCATTTACCGGACCTTCAGATGGTTCTACTTTTAAAATTTTGCGTCCCTTTGTCCAAACTTCAAACGAACAGCCTACACCACAAAAAGTACAAACGGTTTTTGTTTTTTTAGTACGTTTACTGCGCATGGCAGCTTCGACTTCTGATACTGCGAAGATACCGCTATATCCTGGTTCAACTTCTTTGATCAAATTGATCATCGGATCTAACATATCCTGTTTAATCCCGGTCATAAATCCAGCTTCTCCAAGCATGGATTTTTCCATTAAAGCGTTACATGGACATACGGTTACACATTGTCCGCAACTCACACAGGAAGAATCATTAATGTTAACGCCAGTATCCCAAATAACGCGTGGCCGTTCTGCTTCCCAATCCAGGGATAATGTTTCATTAACCTGTAAGTTTTGACAGACTTCTACACATTGTCCACATGCGATACATTGGTTAGGATCATATCGGTAAAATGGATGGGACATGTCCACTTCATGTGGATCTACTTTTGGCTCAAAAGGATATTTCTGATGTTCAATTTCCATCAATTCTGCTGTGTTATGGAATTTACAATTGCCGTTGTTGTTATCACAAACGGTACAGTACAATAAGTGGTTTTCTAGTAGACGGTCCATTGCTTCTGTTTGTGCTGCTTTCGCCTTCTCAGAAGTAAGTTGGATATCCATACCGTCAATCGCTTTTGTTGAACAAGAACGAACTAATTGTCCACCCACTTCAACGATACATGTATCACAAGTTTCGATGGGGTCAACGGCAGGTACGTGACAAATCTGCGGATGGGCAATTGAATATCGATTAATGGTCTCAAGAATTGTAGCTCCTTCTGCTGCTTCATACGGTACGCCATTAATTTTAATGTTAGTCAAGGTAAACTCCTCCTTTTGCTATGTGTCAATCAATTATATGAAAACAGGTTAATGCTTATGGTAAAGCGAAATAGAACGTTCAGTTGGTGATTCGGAATAATCATTATCTTGTTATCTTTTGTTAGGATGAACTTATAAAATGCTATTCCGGATTTACCGGCGTTTCTAAACATGAGTGATTTAAAAACGATTCATTAGCGAGGTTTTCAAATTGCTGACATGTCTAAAAAATAAAAAAATCCACCATGAAACGGCATGGTTCTCACATGCTGATTAATCATGGTGGATAAAATTCATAGCAGGCCGTGCTAAAAACTCAATCTACTTTTAATTTTTTAGATGTAACAATAGAACTCAAATATTATGACCCCATCTGCAAATAGTTCCACTTTTTTTGTGAAACCAAGACATATGAAACAAAATAGATCAATTCCATTTGTAATATGTTTATTATAGCGTTTTCATTCAAAATGGACAATATTTATCGTAAATTTCGATTCAAGTTAATCATTACCTAAAATTATTTTTCCTTTAAATTTTTTTTAAGTTGCTATATTATTAACAAAATGTAAGGGTGCCATCACGGAAAACAAAGGAAAAAAAGTATATTTACGTTAGGAGAATCATCAGAATGTCAAAAAAAATACATGAATTTAACGATATTATTCGAAAACTGCGTAAAGAATTATTTGGTAAAGGACCAGAGCGTATTCATACTATTTTTACAGAAAACATGGCAATTTCAACATTGCATGGCAATCTTACACCAACAGAAAAGTTTATTGCGAGTACACCGGAAGGGTTAAAAATGGTTCATGCAGCACGTACAAGCATGATCCAAGATTTGTATTATAAAGCAACCCCGGAAGGTATGGAAGAATTGATGGGCACAAAGCTACTCCATTTATTTACAGATATCAAAATTGAAGAAGATTTTGCTATTTCTGTTTTTATTTTTGAGAAAAATATTAGTGAATAAAGAGGTTAACTTATGAAAAAAGCAGTAACCCGAGAAATTCTGCGCATTGAAAATAATCAAGTTAAAGAAATAGAAGATCTAGTTGTCACAGAACACGCGGTCACAATTAAGATTAATCAGCAAGAATTCGTTACAATGGTTTCCACACCGGAGTATGTAGAAGATATGGTAGTGGGATATTTAGCATCAGAACGAATCATTCGCAGTTTTGAGGATATTGAAGAAATTTGGTACCAGGAAAAAGATGGTTTTGTGCATGTTAAAACAAAGCAAATAAATCCTATCTATCAACAAGTTCAAAATAAACGCTATATCACTTCTTGTTGTGGCATGAGCCGCCAAGGTTTCGTTTTTGTTAATGATGCATTAGTATCCAAAAAAATGGAAGGTATTAATGTGCGCATTACAACAGATGATTGTTTTCGTCTAATGGAGGAGATGCAGAATTCGGCTGTGACATTCCAAAAAACTGGTGGTGTTCATAATGCAGCACTATGCGATGTGAATGGTATTGTCTTAAGTCGCATGGATATTGGACGTCATAATGCACTTGATAAAATTTACGGATATTGCTTAAGAAATAACATAAGTATGAGAGACAAAATCATTGTATTTAGCGGAAGGATTTCGTCTGAGATATTACTAAAAGTTTCAAAAATCGGCTGTGAAATTGTCCTGTCCAAGTCAGCACCTACAGAATTGGCTTTGGAATTGGCGGAGCAGCTGGGGATTACAACGGTCGGTTTTATTAGGCAAAACACACTAAATATTTATACCCATAAAGAGCGTATTCAATTACCTGCAAATGAACCAATCGACTAATAGGAAAGAAGGAGAATAAAAATTACTAATCTGCGAGATCAATTGCACAGACCACTAAGAGATTTAAGGATATCAGTGACAGATCGTTGTAATTTTCGTTGTCAATATTGCATGCCAGCGGAAGTATTTGGCCCAGACTTCGCATTTTTACCGCCCGATAAAATATTAAGTTTTGAAGAAATCGAACGATTAGTAAAGATTTTTGTTTCACTAGGTGTGAAAAAAGTTCGCATTACAGGTGGCGAGCCTTTACTGCGAAGAGATTTGCCCAAATTAATTGAACGCATTCACCGTATTGATGGAGTAGAAGACATTGCCTTAACAACCAATGGCACTTTATTGAAAAAATATGCCAGTGACTTGGCGAAAGCAGGATTATCAAGAGTTGCGGTTAGTCTGGATTCGTTAAATGAAGGGCGTTTCTTCCAGATAAATGGTCATAGGGGAAAAGTGAAAACAGTATTAGAGGGCATTGAAAAAGCTGCAGAAGCGGGCTTGCTAGTGAAAATTAACATGGTAGTTCAAAAAGGTGTAAATGGACAAGATATTGTTTCAATGGCAGAGTTTTTCAAAGACAAACAGCATATTCTTCGTTTTATTGAATATATGGATGTAGGGAACTCAAATGGTTGGCGAATGAACGATGTTGTGTCGAAGAAGGAAATTATTGATCAGCTTCATCAAGTTTTTCCGCTCCAAGCAGTTGAGCCTAATTATAAAGGTGAAGTAGCTACGCGCTATCAATATCTAGATGATACAGGTGAAGTAGGTGTCATATCATCTGTAACAGATTCATTCTGTTCAACTTGTTCGCGTGCCCGTATTTCAGCGGAAGGGATATTATATACTTGCCTCTTTGCAACAGAAGGAACGGATCTACGAGAATTATTAAGAACAGAGGCAGATGATGCAACAATCACCCAATGCATATCGGAAGTTTGGGAGAATAGAAATGACCGCTATTCTGATGAACGAAATGAACAGACGATGGAAAAAAGAAAAAAATCAAAAATCGAAATGTCGCACATCGGCGGATAAAGAAAAACAGAAAAAAACGGCAAAATATTGCCGGATTTTTTCTGCTTATTTATGCATATAAGTGCCGCTTTTTCCACCTGTTTTTTGAACAAGATAGGTTTCTTTAATCACCATATTTTTATCGACGGCTTTACACATATCATAAAATGTCAGCGCGGCAACGGACACAGCAGTTAATGCTTCCATTTCGACACCTGTTTTCCCACTGCATTTTACGGTAGCTTGAATATGAAGTTCATAGCCATCATCTGCTTTTTTGTACTCAAATTGGAAATCTGTTCCTTGCAGCATGATCGGGTGACACATCGGGATAATATCTGCTGTTTTTTTGGCACCCATAATCCCTGCAATTTGTGCTACTTGTGTAGGATCACCCTTCTTTATGCCGCCTTGTTGGATGGCTTCATAGACAGCATCAGATAAAGTAATGGTACTGCGGGCGATGGCTGTGCGTTTTGAAATTTCTTTTTCTGAAATGTCGACCATCTTAGGGCGACCTTCTTCGTTCCAGTGGGTAAAATTATTCATAAGTTGACTCCTTTTTAGCTGTTTGTGACCAATCGAGTGGAGTATTGATATTGACGAATGTTGGATATTCTTCTTCAAAATCAACATAACAAACTTGAATTTGCTCTAACAGAACTTTCATGCTTTTCTTGTTTTGCTGGATTAATCGCGTTGCTTTTGATAAGGCAGTACGTCGATAAATGGCAGCAAGAGGTTGTATTCTTGAAACCTGTTCAGGAACAATCGCATCATAATGATCATCGATAAATGTAAGCATGGTTTGGACAAAATCTGCATTCATATAAGGCATATCACTAGCTAGCATAAAAAACCACTCAACATCAGGGAAATTTATCATGATGTTTTGCAAGGCGGACAAAGGTCCCTGATGAGGCTGGTCCTCAATAATTATGTGGATCTTATCTCCTGCGAATTTCGATTGCAGGCTGGCATTCGTAGCGATGATTAAAGGCTGTAGCCGATTTTCTTGTAAGGCAATAAGACTATTCTTATACAAAGGCTGATCAGCAAACAGTTCAAACATTTTTGGCTGGCCATACCTAGAAGATTGACCGCCAGCTAAAACAACACCGGCAATTTTCATAGGCGATCCAGCTCACCGACAAAATGTTGTACAGTAGGGAGAATGAGTTTAGTCATTGCAAGAGTTACCGCATTGAGGGAACCTGGCAGTACATAGATGGCGGATTTTTCCCGGCATCCTGCTGTTGCACGACTAAACATGGCTTTTGGACCAATTTCTTCATAACTTAATGACCGAAACAATTCTCCAAAACCTACCATTTCTTTTTCGAAAAGGGGGAGAATGGTGTCATAGGTTTGATCTCTTGGTGTAAAACCTGTTCCGCCAGTGACGATTATCGCATTGATGCTTTGATTTGAACACCATTTTTTTACATGATTTGTTATCTCGGATGGTTCATCTTTTGTTATTTGATAGTCTATTACTTCAAAAGAAGCTTCTCGAAGTAATGATTGAATTCGTTGGCCGCCAAGATCATCCGCCGTTGATCGCGTGTCGCTCACGGTTAAAATGGCAGCTCCTATACGGAGATCATGATGTGAAGGGTGCAAGGGAGTATACCTCCTTTTCCAGAGATGATTTTTATTGAAAAACATTGCTTTTATTATAAGGCTATAAATAAAAAGGTCAAATTAAAATTCAGAAAAAGAAAGGCAAAAACGTTGATGCATAATAGATATTCTAGACAGCAATTATTCAGCCCAATCGGAGAAAAAGGTCAGCAACTGCTACAACAAAAGCATGTCCTTATTATTGGTGTTGGCGCACTTGGAAGCGCAAGCGCGGAGGCACTTGTTAGAGCAGGTATCGGAAAGTTGACGATTATAGACCGCGATTATGTCGAGTGGAGCAACTTACAAAGGCAGCAACTGTATACCGAACAAGATGCACAGGAAAAAGTCCCAAAAGTCATTGCTGCAAAAAAGAGACTCCAGAGCATTAACTCGGAGTTGGAAATCAACGCGTTGATTCTTGATGCCAGTACAGAGGAATTACAGGGACTCCTTAAAGGTGTAGATCTCATGATAGATGCAACGGATAATTTCGATATTCGCTTTATGATGAATGATATCGCACAGAAATATCAAATTCCATGGATTTATGGATCCTGTGTGGGCAGTTATGGAGCGACATATACAATTGTCCCAGGCATTACACCTTGTCTGCATTGTTTGCTGAAAATGATGCCGAACACAGGGATGACTTGCGATACGGTGGGAATTATAAGTCCGGCTGTTCAAATCGTAGCAGCTTATCAAGTCACAGAGGCATTCAAAATTTTGGTAGGCGATGAAAAAGCCAGACGAAAAACGTACTTAACTTTTGATGCTTGGCAAAATCAGCACTATGAAATTAATGTGGAGAAAATGCGCAAAGAGGATTGTCCATCTTGCGGCAAAAACCCTACGTATCCCTATTTATCCTATGAAAATCAAACAAAATCAGAGATACTATGCGGTCGTGATGCTGTACAAATTCGTCCACCTAAACCAATTCAATATAATTTAGGTCAACTTGCTGTTCAACTTCGTCCATACGGTGAAATTCAAAAAAACCTTTATTTACTTTCTTTGCAAACACCAAATTATCGATTCGTAATTTTCCAGGATGGACGAGTAGTAATTCATGGTATTCAGAATATACAAGAAGCAAAAAGCATTTATCATCGTTTATTAGGATAAGGGGGATTTCGGATGTTGGAAAAAAGAAAACCGATAGCAGTGGGAGAGGCTGTTCAACGTGTAATGGAATTGGGGGGACAAGGGAAAATAGAATTCGTCTCATTGCTGCAAGCGCATGGGCGCTTTTTAGCGGAAGACGTTGCAGCAGATGCCGATGTACCAGCTTTTAATCGTTCACCTTATGATGGTTATGCAATCCGATCGGCGGATAGTGAAGAAGCGAGTTCAGAAAATCCAATAACCTTTCATGTCGTGGGAGAAATTGGCGCAGGCTTTCTATTCGAAAAAGAAGTAGGGGTTCGAGAAGCAGTGCGTATTATGACAGGTGCCCCTATTCCAAAAGGCTGTGATGCAGTTGTCATGTTAGAATTGACAAATTCATTTGAAGAAAATGATCAAATGTATATGGCAATTAAGCGAACTTTTGAAGCTGGAACAAATATATCCTATAAGGGAGAGGACGTTCAAAAAGGCGCAATCCTTATTGAAAAAGGGCAATATATTAATCCAGGTGTTGTGGCTTTGCTTGCTACCTTTGGCTTTGATCAAGTTCCTGTTTTTCGTAAACCCATTGTAGGTGTCATTGCAACGGGAAGCGAGCTGCTTGAACCAAACGAATCTTTGCAGCCTGGCAAGATTCGAAATAGTAATGCATATATGACTATGGCTCAAATTGAACGTGCAGGGGCAACAGCCAAATATTACGGCAAATTGAGCGACGATCTGAATTTATGTATTGATGCTGTAAAAAAAGCATTACAGGAAGTAGACATACTCATTACAACTGGAGGCGTTTCCGTGGGTGATTATGATTACCTGCCTGCGATTTATGAAGCCATTGGTGCAGACGTATTGTTTAATAAAGTGGCAATGCGGCCAGGGAGTGTAACAACTGTAGCTGCCAGGGACGGTCAGTTATTATTTGGGCTTTCAGGAAACCCGTCTGCTTGCTATGTTGGGTTTGAATTATTTGTACGTCCCATTGTCCGGACAGCATTTGGCAATAAGAAACCGCATCTTCGCAAAGAGCTGGCTATTTTAGGGGCTGATTTCAAAAAAGCGAATCCGTTTACCCGTTTTGTGCGAGGGAATGCATCACAAGAAAACGGTCAACTAGTTGCAGTTCCTTCTGGTTTTGATAAATCGAGTGCGGTTTCTTCGTTAGCCAATGCCAATGTCTTGATTGTATTGCCTGGAGGCTCACGCGGATACGAAAAAGGCATGCAAGTAGAAGTTTTATTGCTGGAAGATTTACAAGGAAGTGAGTGGCCATGGGACAATATCGTGAAATCATACAGATAGTAGGCTACCAGAATAGTGGGAAGACCACATTAATGGAGCAGCTTATTAGACAAGCCGCTTCTGAGGGACTCTATGTGGGAACGATCAAGCATCATGGACATGGCGGTATCCCTATTGGCGACAATTCAAAAGATAGTTTCCGTCACGAGCAGGCTGGGGCACATGTGACCGCAGTTGAAGGAGACGGCACTTTGCGAATAAGTATTTCCCAAAGCAACTGGCAGCTTGCTGATATTCTAGCGATTTATGCATCCTTTAACATGGATGTCATTCTGATTGAGGGATATAAGAACGAACACTATCCGAAAGTTGTCCTTTTGCGAACAATAGAAGATCAAGAATTGCTCGAAAAAGTGACCAATATTATTTGTGTAATCTATTGGCCAGCCTATCCACTGGAAAAGCCGCTGGAATACCCAACTTTTTCGATTCATGAAAATGCACAATATATGGAATTTTTAATGAAAGAAATGAGGCGGAGCTCATGAACACACAGTTATTTGAAATTGTAGATAAACCAATAGATATTGAGGAAGTTAAGCAAAAAGTAGTTAGCAGAAATGCTGGTGCGATTACGCTTTTTATCGGGACAGTACGTGAATTGACGAAGGGTAAAAAAACACTGCATCTGGAATATCAAGCCTATCCAGCAATGGCCATTAAAATGTTCAAACAAATCTCTAAAGAGATACAAGAGAGATGGCCGGAAGTGAAAGTGGCCATAACACATCGTGTAGGTCATTTAGAAATTACGGATATTGCCGTTGTTATTGCGGTATCATCCCCGCACCGTAAAGTGGCTTATGAGGCTAACGAATATGCGATCGACCGCATTAAACAAATCGTCCCCATCTGGAAAAAAGAATATTGGGAAGATGGTACCGAATGGATTGGCGATCAGTTAGAAAATGTTCCTTATCCAAAAGGAAATCCACCAATCAAAAAGGAGATCTTTCATGATTAAGATTTTATTATTTGCACACTTGCAAGAAGCAATCGGTGAATCAGAATTGAGAGTAGATCTATCAGGTCATACTGTTGGTCAAATTAAAGTGTGGATGGAAAATCAATACCCTAAACTATCTTTACAACAGATGATGGCCGCTGTAAATGAGGAATTTGCTGAAGATGAAGTGATTTTGAATGATGGAGATACACTCGCTTTTATCCCGCCTATTAGTGGAGGGTAAAAAAAGGTGTAGTTGGGGCAGTTTACTAAATCCCTGGATAATTTGTGAGATGAAAGGCGATTTAACTAATTGCAGAAAGTACGGAAGAGGTGCAAACATGCAAAAAAGTTTTAAATTTATTAGTACTTTATTATTTTTACTTGTGTTTATGGTGGCGTGTTCTAATAACGAGGCCACAGATCAATCTTCAGACAATAAAGAAACTCCATCCGTATCAAAAAGCACGGAAGATGTGGAATTAATTATATCAGCAGCAGCAAGTTTGAAGGATTCAATGGATGTTATACAGCATACATATGAGGAAGAACATCCTGAAGTAACTTTAAAATTCAATTATGGGGCTTCTGGTTCCTTGCAACAGCAAATCTCTCAAGGTGCGCCAGTTGATCTTTTTTTCTCAGCGGCAGAAGATAAGTTTGATTTATTGGTTGAGCAAGGAAATATTGCAAAAGAAGACGGCTTGGACCTTCTTGGAAATGAACTCGTATTAGTTGTCCCAACTGGTGAACAATCTATTAAAGATTTCGAAGATCTTGCGAAAGCAGAAGTAGATAAAATTTCAATCGGAATACCTGAAACAGTACCTGCAGGAAAGTATGCAAGAGAGTCGCTTGAAAAGCTGGGTATATGGGATACTGTTGAGTCAAAAGTAGTTTATGCAAAGGATGTCCGTCAAGTATTATCCTACGTGGAAACAGGCAATGTGAAAGCTGGAATTGTGTATAAAACAGATGCACTGGTTTCAGATAAAGTGGAAATTGTTGCGTCTGCCGACCCTGCCACACATACTCCTATTATTTATCCTCTTGGTATCATTAAAAATTCTAAACAGTACCAAGCAGCAAGAGAATTTTACGAGTATATACAAAATGAAAAAACTTTAAAGGTTTTTGAAGAGTATGGATTTACTACTAAATAAAAGTTTTATGCTTGAGTTCTGGAGCCCAATCTGGATATCTTTAAAAGTATCCATTATATCTGGCATAGTCGTAATTATATTAGGAACTTTGGCGGGCCGGCTATTTGCTAGAAAGTCTTTTAAGGGGAAGGCCATTTTGGAGACGATTCTAATGCTTCCAATGGTTCTTCCTCCTACAGTTATCGGATTTTTTCTTATCTTTATTTTTGGGAATAATAGCATAGCGGGACAGGCGATTCAGTGGATTTTTAAGCAGCCAATCATTTTTACTTGGTGGGCTGCGGTCATTGCTTCCATTGTTGTAGCATTTCCCCTAATGTATCAGTCCGCAAAGGCAGGATTTCAAGAAGTAAATCCTGACATTGAAGAAGCGGCAAGGTTAGATGGAGCAAATGAATGGAAAGTCTTCCTATATATTTCGGTTCCCCTAGCTTCTAAGGCGCTTATTTCGGGAAGTATATTAAGCTTTGCACGGGCTTTAGGCGAATTTGGTGCTACCTTAATGTTCGCCGGTAATATACCTGGAGAAACACAGAATATTTCTACAGCGATCTATATAGCAATTGATTCCGGTAATATGGTAATGGCGTGGCTGTGGGTGATTTCCATCGTTATTATTTCCTTTATGATGCTCTTGATTGTACGGACAAAACATTCATAAGAATAAAAGTCATCATATATGGTGGCTTTTTTTGTTGAAGAAATAATACACTGCAATATGGGCAACTTATAAAGAAAGGTTAATCCCCGTCCAGGCAACCGCGCTAACTCCTCGGTTAATTCAGTCTCTCTATGCAAAAGTGGAACAGCTCGCCTCAAAAGTAGAACCTTTTTATTTTGAAACTTTTCCCTGTTATACACGTAAATGTAAGAAGAATTAAGCGGGAGGGTAAAGCCATGCGAAAGATTGCTTTTAGTTTAGCTACTGTATTGTTGCTAACAGCCTGTAATAGCGAAAATGCAAGTAAATTACCAATAGAGGGGCAAACGAAGCAGGAGGTTGTAAATATGAATGAAGCATTGATAGGTAAATGGCAAGGAATGATTGATATTCCCCAGTCGCCACTTGAAATCATTTTAAATTTGGAAAAGAATAGCGGAAATATTTCGGTGCCTGCACAAGGTTTAAGTGAATTTCCCTTTGAATTGATTGTTTATAATGACTCTGATGTCGAGATTAAAATCAATTTGGCAGGCTCAATAATTAATATTACCGGAACGCTGAAGGATGACCAACTAGAAGGTATGTTTACGCAAAATGGACAATCGTTTCCTATTACCTTAAAACCTTATACCGAAGCGGCTGTTACCTATGAAAAACTAGATATTCCTGTTGCAGACGGAGAACTTAAAGCAGCTTTGCAAATGCCCGAGCGACCTACTGGGGAGCTTGTTATTATCCACGCGGGTTCAGGTCCTACGAATAAAGATGGCAATACAATCGGCGGGGGAGCAAACAACGGTTTAAAAATGATTGCAGAGAGCTTAGCAGAGCAAGGAATTGCATCAATCCGATTTGATAAGCGCGGAATTGGAGAAAATACTGCACTTATTACAAGGGAAGAGAATTTGACGTTTAATATGTATGTACAGGACGTAATAGCGATTATTGACTATGCAGAAAAAGATAAGCGTTTTAATGAAATTCATCTACTTGGCCATAGTGAAGGTGCTTTAATTATGACAATTGCAGCGCAACAAAATGAAGTAGATTCCCTAATCTCGATTGCAGGTGCGGGTAGACCAGTCGATGAGATTTTAATGGAACAACTGACGGAGATGTTACCGCCTGACTTATTGCAGGAATCCGAAAAAGCGCTTCGAAAGTTAAAGGCGGGGGAAAAGGTAGAGAACGTGCCGGCAGAATTACAATCATTATTTAGACCTTCTGTACAGCCATATATGATTTCTTGGTTGAAATATGATCCACAGCAGGAAATAAAAAATGTTAAAGCGCCGATTCTTATTCTTCAAGGAAAAAAAGATATACAAGTGACAGAAGCAGATGCAAAAAACCTGCAAGCGGCAAACGGCAAAGCGGTCATACATTATTTTGATAAAATGAATCATGTGTTAAAGGACATAGAAGGAAATCGTGAACAGAATATTGCCAGCTATTCGGATCCCAAGTTACCATTAGCGACCGGTTTAATAGATGAAATCGCCTCGTTTATAAAGTAAATGTGATGATTTTAGCGACCTTAAATTGAAGAAAATTTCTCGTTTCTTCTAAAAAAAATAATAAAAAGTAAAATATTCAAATTATTTTAATAAACTGCTTGTATAAATTTAAAACGTTGCTATAATAATAAATGTACGAGAGATAACTTGTACATCATTACATAATAGTAGCGTTCCGAAGTAGCTCAGTTGGTAGAGCATCCGGCTGTTAACCGGCAGGTCGCAGGTTCGAGTCCTGCCTTCGGAGCCATTTTTTTTGCGTTTTTTAAGATTGAAAAGTTGAATGAAAAAAATTATTTCAAAAATTTCTTAAAAAGCTATTGCGTATTTTTAATAATAATGATATTATAAATCTTGTCTTAAAGAGAGCAACAAACATGCTAAAATCCGGCCCGTTGGTCAAGTGGTTAAGACACCGCCCTTTCACGGCGGTAACACGGGTTCGAATCCCGTACGGGTCACCATTTAAGGCTTCATAAAAAAATAAAACGTAACACTTGTTAGTATGGAGGATTAGCTCAGCTGGGAGAGCACCTGCCTTACAAGCAGGGGGTCGGCGGTTCGAGCCCGTCATCCTCCACCATATAACTTTAAACAGTGTGTTACAACATGTCGGAGGGGTAGCGAAGTGGCTAAACGCGGCGGACTGTAAATCCGCTCCTTAGGGTTCGGCGGTTCGAATCCGTCCCCCTCCACCATCTATAAAATGTTTGGGGTATAGCCAAGCGGTAAGGCAACGGATTTTGATTCCGTCATGCCCTGGTTCGAATCCAGGTTCCCCAGCCATTTTTTTATTTTTTATGAGCCATTAGCTCAGTTGGTAGAGCATCTGACTTTTAATCAGAGGGTCGAAGGTTCGAGTCCTTCATGGCTCACTTTTATTTTTTGAAATCTAGAAGTGTACTTAAATATAAAAATTACAATCCTTTACTTAATACTTTAAGTAAGGGATTTTTTGCATTTTAAAAGGGAAAAACATATTTAAACTCGAAATTAATAAGTTAAGCATAGTTAAGTAGAGTGAAGCTAGAATATAAGGATATGTTAGGAGATGCAAAAGATGGAGAATAAAAATATTTCAATTATAGGGGTGCCGTGTGACTATGGTCAGCAACGACGTGGGGTTGATATGGGTCCTAGTGCGATTCGCTATGCGGGATTACAGGATAGGTTGAAAACACTTGGTTATGATGTTGCGGATGAGGGCAATATTCAGGTCGTTGATTTTGATGAAGTGGAGCAACAAGATCATCGACTATTAAATTTAGAAGAAGTTGTAAGAGTGAATACTACGCTTGCAGAAAAAGTAGATACTGTTGTGAAAAATAATCGTACACCACTTGTATTAGGTGGAGATCATAGTATTGCAATTGGTACGCTCGCTGGACTTTCTGTGAAGTATAAAAACTTAGGAGTTATTTGGTTTGATGCGCATGCAGATTTAAATACACCAGAAACAACGCCATCAGGTAATATTCATGGTATGCCGCTTGCGACGAGTATTGGGCTAGGGCATGAGCGCTTAACGTCAATTTTGCATAGCGAAGCAAAAATTAAGGCTGAAAATATTATCATTATTGGTGGGCGATCGATTGATGATGGAGAGCGTGTACTAATTAAAGAACGTGGAATTAAAGTGTATACGATGCATGAAATCGATCGTTTAGGCATGACACATGTTATGGAAGAGACACTTCAATATTTTAAAACTCAGCAAGTAGATGGACTGCATTTATCATTGGATTTAGACGCATTAGATCCACTGTATACGCCAGGGGTAGGTACGCCTGTTGCAGGGGGAATTACGTATCGTGAAAGTCATTTAGCGATGGAAATGATTCAAGAATCCGGATTACTAACATCGGCAGAATTTGTAGAGGTTAATCCGATTTTAGATGAGCGCAATAAAACAGCAGATGCTGCGGTTGCGCTAATTGGTTCGTTATTTGGGGAAACTTTAGTATGAATGTTAAAAAAACATATAATGGAAAAAACGAAAGTTTGTTATAATAAAAGAGCCGACTTTTAAAATTTAATTTTTGTAAAAATGAAACCTTTAAAAGTTCCGACCGTATATATAGAACAGCTGAAAAGGTGGAGAGGAAAGACAGATGGATGCGTTAGTGAATAAAAGAATAAAGCAAGTGCTTAAAGGTGATCAAAACGCATATGCCGATATTGTTAACCTCTACCAGCACAAGCTGTATCAAGTGTGCTATCGTATGCTTGGCAATAAGCAAGAAGCCGAGGATATCACACAAGAGGCATTTATACGTGCCTATATCAATCTTCATTCGTATGATCAAAAACGAAAATTTTCGACGTGGATTTATCGAATCGCGACGAATCTTTGTATTGACCGAATACGTAAAAAGAAGCCCGATTATTACTTAGATGCAGAGGTTGCTGGTACAGAGGGATTAGATATGTATTCGCAGATTGCCGCCGATGAGCAATTACCTGAAGAGGTAGTAGAACAAATGGAGCTTCAAGACCGTATTCAGTATGAGATTAGTCGATTACCAGATAAATATCGTTCGGTCATCGTTTTGAAATATATTGAAGAGTTGTCGTTGCAGGAGATTAGTGAAATTTTAGATATGCCATTAGGAACGGTAAAAACCCGTATCCATCGTGGGCGAGAAGCATTAAGAAAACAGTTAAACAATTTGTAGGAGGACGATACGCATGAAAACGTGTGCATCACAATTCGTGGATTATATGCACGAATATTTAGATGGTGATATTAGTCGTGAGCATGAGAAATACTTAAAGCAACATCTACAAACATGCCGAAATTGCCAACAACATATGCATGAATTAAGTGACACGGTTGCGTTTATCAAGAGTGCAGCGCATATTACTGCCCCTCCTAATTTAGAGGAACAAGTAATGAGCCGTTTACCGAAACGAAAAAGTGCGGTTGGCATAAAACGATGGTTCCGTCATCACCCGGTGCTTGTGGCAGCAGCTGTGTTTTGCTTGTTTATGAGTGCAACGTTGTTAGGAAGCTTTCCAAATGACGAGCAGTTTTCAGTAACTAAACAACCAAACTTAGTGGTGGATGGCCAAACGGTAACTGTACCTGCTGGAGAGATCGTAAAAGGTGATATCGTCGTGAAAAACGGTGACATTATCGTAGAGGGAGAAGTAGATGGCAATATTACAGTCATTAATGGTAATTACATGGCATCTACTGCTGTCGTAACAGGGCAAGTCGAAGAAATCGATGAAATGTTCGAATGGCTATGGTACAAAATCAAAAGAGGCTTCAATGATTTTACAGCATTATTTGAATAAAGCAGAAACTTTTCAGAAAAAAAAACGTTCTACTAAAGAAAGAAAAGTCTACTCTCTTGGGTAGACTTTTTTCTGTTAAGAAAGTTAATCAAGACATGATTTGTGCTATACTTAAGTACAATATGATTAGCTATTAAAAGTGGGGGATGCCACATGCAAATATTTCAGCAGTTTACAGACATTGCAGCTGTAGGTATTATTTTTAAAATATTAGATGTACTGCTTGTGTGGTACGTCGTGTACAAATCATTAACCCTCATAAAAGGAACGAAAGCGGTTCAATTGTTAAAAGGGTTGCTAATGATTGTGTTAGCGAAGTTAGCTACATATGTGTTTAACTTAGACACTCTTGATTGGTTGTTAGAAGAGGTCATTGATTTTGGTTTCCTAGCGATTATCATCATATTCCAGCCAGAAATACGTAGGGCGCTAGAACAAATTGGGCGCGGAAAGATATTCCAACGTACAAACAATCAGCAAGAGGATGAGCAATCTCGCTTAGTTGAGGCGATGAAAAAATCAGTCAGCTATATGGCGAAACGTCGAATCGGTGCGCTAATCTCGATTGAAAAAGAAACGGGTTTAAACGAATATGTAGAAACGGGTATCAAAATGGATGCGAGTATCTCTTCAGAGCTGCTTATTAACATCTTCATTCCAAATACACCGTTACATGACGGCGCAGCGATTATCCAAAAAGATCAAATTTCTGCATCAGCTTGTTACTTACCTCTATCAGAAAGTGCCTTTATTTCAAAAGAGCTTGGGACGCGACACCGTGCAGCTCTTGGGTTGAGTGAAGTGACAGATGCGATTACCATTGTTGTGTCTGAGGAAACAGGTGCAATCAGTATTACAGCAAATGGTAATTTACACCGAAATTTATCACTTTCAGAATTTGAAGAGCTATTACGTAAAATGTGGTTTGGCCCTGAGCAAGATTCTAACTTAGCTTCTAAGTGGACTTGGGGAGGGAAGAAGAATGGATAAATTATTCGATAGCCCATGGATGCTACGTTTAACAGCGCTATTTTTGGCGTTGGCGCTATTTTTATATATCCAAATAGAAGAAAAGCGCATGGCGGAAACGGGCTCCTCTAATGAAACAGATGTTATTACAAATGTACCGTTAGAAGTGTACTACGATCATGAAAATTTGTTTGTAACAGGGCTTCCAGACACGGTAGATGTAAAAGTTTCAGGATCATCAGCGATTGTCATGAAAACAAAGCTCGAGAAAGACTTTAAAGTGTTTGTCGATTTAAACTCATTGGCAATTGGCGAACATAGCGTTACAATACAGCAAGAAAACTTTTCTGAGAAACTAAATGTTTCAATCGATCCTAAATTTGTCAATGTGAAGATTGAAGAAAAGATTACAGAAGAGTTCCGTGTTGAACCTGAGATGAATAATCGCCTTGTCAAAGACGACTTTATCGTAAAAAGTATGACAATCCAGCCAACGCGCGTATCGATTACTGGAGCGAAAAGCGTCATCGATAGCATTAGCTATGTAAAGGCAACGGTTACAGGGGATAAGGGAATTGAAAAATCATTCGAGCAACAGGCTACTGTGAAAGTATTAGACCGTGATTTAAACAAGCTGGACGTACAAGTGAATCCAGAAAAAGTAAATGTGAAGGTCGATATTAGTGAATATAGCCGAGAGCTACCGATTACACTGAAAGAGACAGGGGAGTTACCTGAAGGTGTAACGATTGAAAAATTATCGTTAGTGACATCGAAAGTAACGGTCTACGGCAAAAAAACAGCGATTGACGCATTAAAAGAGGTCGTTGTGGAAGTAGATCGAGCTCAACTAAAGGAATCGGGTTCATATGACTTTAAAATTACTTTGCCAACAGGGGCAACAAAATTATCACAAGATCAACTGACTATTCATGCAGATGTAATTAATGAATCGGTTAGCGAAGAAGAAAACGTTAGTAAAGTCGATGCTGAAGTTAGCACTGACGAGACTGAGGGTAATTAATTATATACAATGTCAACAAATCGATTCGTTATAGTCGAATAATTTAACACGTATGATATGTCAGGCGTTGAGGGAGAGAAAAAGTAATGGGTAAATATTTCGGAACAGATGGCGTCCGCGGTGTCGCAAATAGCGAGTTAACACCAGAGTTCGCATTTAAATTAGGTCGTATTGGCGGCTATGTGCTAACAAAGGATGCTAAAGACCACCCGAAAGTATTAATTGGACGTGACACACGTATTTCCGGGGAAATGTTAGAAGGAGCACTTGTTGCAGGTCTTCTTTCAATCGGTGCAGAGGTAATGCGCTTAGGTGTTATTAGTACACCAGGTGTTGCTTATCTTACACGTGTGATGAACGCAGAAGCGGGTGTAATGATTTCAGCGTCACACAACCCTGTGGCGGATAACGGCATTAAATTTTTCGGTCCAGATGGTTTTAAATTAACAGATGCACAAGAAGCAGAAATCGAAGCGCTAATTGATGCAGAACAAGATACATTACCACGTCCAGTTGGTGCTGCCATTGGTTCGGTAACAGACTACTTCGAAGGTGGTCAAAAGTATATTTCTTACTTAAAACAAACGGTTGATGAGGACTTCGTTGGCTTACACGTAGCATTAGACTGCGCGCACGGAGCAACTTCTGGATTAGCGACACATTTATTTGCTGACTTAGAAGCAGATATTTCAACAATGGGTGCTTCTCCAGATGGACTAAACATTAACGAGGGTGTTGGTTCGACTCATCCTGAAAAACTAGCGGCGTTTGTTATTGAGCGTGGAGCTAACATTGGTTTAGCATTTGATGGCGACGGCGACCGTTTAATCGCAGTAGACGAAAACGGGGCAATCGTAGACGGTGACCAAATTATGTTCATCATCGGTAAGTACTTTAATGCAAAAGGTCGCTTAGCGAAAAATACAGTTGTTTCGACAGTTATGAGTAATATGGGCTTCTATAAAGCATTAGAAGAAAACGAAATGACAAGTGTACAAACAGCAGTTGGTGACCGTTATGTAGTAGAAGAAATGCGTGCAAACGACTACAACGTTGGTGGCGAGCAGTCAGGCCATATCGTATTTTTAGATTACAACACAACAGGTGACGGCTTATTAACGGGTATTCAATTGGTAGCAATCATGAAGGCAACAGGTAAAAAGCTTTCAGAACTTGCAGCTGAAATGACAATTTACCCTCAAAAATTAGTAAACGTTCGTGTAACAGACAAGCATGCTGTCACACAAAACGAAAAAGTGGCCGCAGTAATTGCCGAAGTGGAAGCAGAAATGAACGGCAATGGCCGCGTATTAGTGCGTCCTTCAGGTACAGAGCCTTTAGTGCGTGTTATGGTAGAAGCTGCAACAACAGAAGCTTGCGAAACGTTCGTAAATCGTATTGCAGAAGTCGTGCGCGCGGAAATGGGTTTAACTGAATAATTAATAGCATTTTTACGGACATCGGGAGTACCTTTATTTTTGGGGGACTACCGGTGTTTTTTTATTTACTAGTAGCACTGGACTAAGTATGTTTTACCTACCTAATTGAAGGGGATGATATTGTAGCATTTACAAAGATGAGGCAGTATTTGTTTATCCTGAATAAGTCAATTTGCATACAATAGAACAGAATAGACTTCAGATATTCTACGTTTTCATGCGAAATGGGGAATATTTTTAGCTGAAGCGCTTTCATTAGAAGGGATTCATTGACGGATGAAATTGTTTTTGTGTATGATGTAGATGCTCTTAAATTGAGCTGCGCGAAAGGGGAGAACTAGAAGCGCATAAAACAAATCGGAAAAACAATTATAGCGCCAGAGCTAAGAAAATCGGACGGTAACAAATTCTTAGCTGACGAGGCGGAGGTTTATCGAATTTTCGGCGGATGCCTCCCAACTGCACATGCCCGGTTGTAATTCGTTTTCAAAACAGGAAAGCAATTTCTTGCACAAACAAACGAAAAGGCATTTCTAAACAAAAATTATGACAAGCTACATCATCTTTTTGGGTTAATACTTGTGGGAGCTTTGCTAAACGAGAACAAACGCCACAGGTTCTTTTCGTCCCCAAAAAAGGTAGATACAGTAGTTTACTTTTGTATTGTCTAAAAGTGATGTACGCTAGGCGGAGGTAAAGGATTATGTGTGGAATTGTAGGATATAATGGCGTATTAGACGCGAAGGAAATTTTATTAAAAGGCTTAGAAAAATTAGAATATCGTGGTTACGATTCAGCAGGTATTGCGGTACACAATGAAGAAGGCGTAACAGTATTCAAAGAAAAAGGGCGTATTGCCGATTTACGTTTAGCTGTTGATGGTGATGTAGAGGCAGCAGTAGGGATTGGTCATACACGCTGGGCAACGCACGGTGTACCAAATCGCCTAAATGCACACCCTCATACGAGTGCATCAGGTCGCTATACATTAGTGCACAATGGGGTTATCGAAAACTATCATTTATTACAAAAAGCCTATTTAAAAGGGATTCAAATGAATTCTGATACAGATACGGAAGTCATCGTGCAATTAGTAGACCTATTTGCAAAAGAAGGCTTATCAACATTAGAAGCGTTCCGTAAAACATTATCATTAGTGCATGGTTCATATGCGTTAGCGCTACTTGATAACCAAGATGTAGAAACAATCTTCGTCGCGAAAAACAAATCACCGCTTTTAGTAGGTGTTGGGGAAGATTTCAACGTTATCGCATCAGACGCAATGGCGATGCTACAAGTAACAGATCAATTTATCGAATTACATGATAAAGAGGTTGTAATTGTACGTAAAGACAAAGTGGAAATCGCTACATTAGATGGCCGTATTGTTAATCGTGCACCATTTACAGCAGAGCTTGATGCTTCAGATATTGAAAAGGGCACATACCCTCACTATATGTTAAAAGAAATGGATGAACAGCCAACTGTTATCCGTAAAATTATTCAAGCTTACGAGCAAGGCGAAGATGTAACAATCGATGCGGATATTTTAAACGCAATCGCCGAAGCAGATCGTTTATATATTATTGCAGCAGGAACAAGCTATCACGCGGGTTTAATCGGCAAACAATACTTCGAAAAAATCGCAAAAATTCCAGTAGAGGTACACATTTCAAGTGAGTTCGGCTACAACATGCCATTACTTTCTGAAAAGCCATTATTCGTGTTTATTACACAATCAGGTGAAACAGCAGATAGCCGCCAAGTATTAGTAAAGATCAAAGAGCTAGGCTACAAAGCATTAACCGTAACAAATGTTCCAGGCTCTACGCTTTCTCGTGAAGCCGATTACACATTATTATTACATGCTGGCCCAGAAATCGCGGTAGCTTCTACGAAAGCTTACGTGGCACAGGTAGCAGTATTAGCAGTAGCTGCTTACGCGGTAGCAAAACAAAAGGGAATCGCACTTGATTTTGATTTAAAACAAGAGCTTGCCATTGTCGCGAACGGTATCCAAGCGATGGTTGATTCTAAAGATGTCATGGAGCAAATTGCCGAAGACTATTTAAAAATCGCACGCAACGCATTCTTCATCGGCCGTAACATGGATTTCTGTGTGTCTTTAGAAGGCGCTCTAAAATTGAAAGAGATTTCGTACATCCAAGCGGAAGGATTTGCCGGTGGTGAGTTAAAGCACGGTACAATCGCGTTAATCGAGGAAGGTACACCAGTATTCGCTTTAGCAACACAAAAAGATGTTTCACTAAACATTCGCGGTAACGTGAAAGAAGTCGTAGCGCGCGGTGCCAACGCTTGCATTATTGCAATGGAAGGTATGGAGGAAGAAGGCGACCGCCTAGTCATCCCTCGCGTACATGAGCTATTAACACCGTTAGTATCAGTTGTGCCGTTACAGTTAATTAGCTACTACGCGGCCCTTCACCGTCGCTGTGATGTGGATAAACCACGTAATCTTGCAAAATCGGTAACGGTTGAGTAAGGTATTGTAAAGTAGTAGCTGTGAGTGTTAGAACACAACTTAATTGTACCCGGATAAAATAGTTGTACCCTATTGGTTTAAGTTAGTAACTAATTTATGTATAACTGGGATGTATAATAGAGTAGTGTTTTTTGATTTATAAAGCTAGTGCCTTCCTTTATGCAATAGAGGAAGGCACTTATTAATTAAGGCTATTTTCTAGAAGATTGCTGCTGTTCAAACATAAAGACCGATTTGATATTTCGTAAATCAAATATCTGATTCAAGACTCCTTCAGTTAAATAAATACGCTCCAATGAATGAAATGGGGATACAAGTTATCTTAGCTTGATGGGCATAGTTATGTATCAAAAGTGGTGAAATATAGGCTACTTGTCACTTTTGAATCCGCTTACTATTCTTTTTTGGCTGGGGATCTATGGTTCAGTTCTTGCAGAAACAACCAAAGTCATTACGCATAATCAAATAATAATTAATAGCCTAGCCGTCATCATTGGAATTATTTTGTGGGATACAATAATGGCTACTACATCCAGTGGTGCCCGTAGGATATTATCGACCAGTGTCTTAAAGAATATTTCCATCCTTTCATCCCTAGTGGTGATGGGATTCGGTATTTACTTTGGGATTCAGGCCTATCATACACTATTTTGAGTCTCTTCCTTCTTCCATCTTTTTTGCATAAAAAATACAATACTCCCGATTACCGCTAGAAATATTAAGCTGATAAAAAAGCCTGGACGACTTGTTTGATGAAAGAGTGTTCCACTAACAGCTGAAACGATCAGAATCATTCCAATGACTCTTTTTACTTTATCGGAAGTGGTCGGCTCAATTAATCTGTGATACATGACTAAAATGAAAAGCCAATTATATAGGAGCATTAGTGCCGCAGCAGTCGTTATATATTCGTATACTTTATCAGGCAATAATAAAGAGGTAACTATAGAAAGTACAAGCCCCGTTGATGTTAAAGCAATAGCAGGTAATGGCATTTTGAATTTCTTTTTCTCTTGTTGACTGAATATTTTAGGAGCATCTCCATTTTCAGAAATAGTCACAAGTATTGTTGTAACCGAAAACAGCGATGCA
Source organism: Solibacillus daqui (assembly GCF_028747805.1). Classification (NCBI taxonomy): domain Bacteria; kingdom Bacillati; phylum Bacillota; class Bacilli; order Caryophanales; family Caryophanaceae; genus Solibacillus; species Solibacillus daqui. Next base: position 3,920,567 of record NZ_CP114887.1, on the reverse strand, counting down.
GACATCGTTGAAAACCCGGCAATAATAATTGCTGCAGTAAACACATGCGGGAAAAATTCGATATTATGAACACTTGATAAAGCCTCAACAAACGGGCTTTTATTCTCCTTGAACTTATCATATGGCTTCAGTAATAGCGCTAACGAAAGTGCGGTAACATAAATGATTCCAAGCAACCCTAACATCACTTTACCCGATTTAGGTGCATCCTTCTTATTTCTAAGATGGATGGCCATGATGCTCATTACTTCAATGCCGCCATGAGCATAAAACGCGAATATTAGAGCGCTCCAAAATCCGATGAAACCATTAGGGAAAAATTCATTTACAGACTGAGGTATTTCAGGCTTTGAGTTTCCGCCAATTACTCCTGTCAGCGCTAAAACTGCAATCACAATAAACATAAAAATAGCCGCAATTTTCATTACTGCAAATACGCTTTCTAATTTCCCAAATGCTTTTGCTCCAATAAAGAGAACAATGAGACCGATCGCTGCATAAATTGATGCGAATATCCACAATTTAATGTTAGGAAACCAAAACTTAGTTAATAGTGAAATTGCAGTAAGCTGACTGCCAATAATTAATATTTCTGAACACCAGTACACCCAACCACTGCTAAACCCAGCCCAACGCCCATATGCTTTTTTTGCATAAGTACGAAAAGACCCTTTCTGTGGATCCTTTGCATTCATTTTAGCTAGTGCTTCAAAAACGATAAATGTTGCAGTTGCAGCCATTATAAAGGCCAGGATAACAGATAGACCTGTCATTTTAATTGCTATACTTGATGCCAGGAAAAATCCTGTACCAATGATGCAACCTACTCCAATAAGGGATAATTGCCACCAAGTAAGATTAGCTGTTTCGTCGATAGCACCCGACGCTTTTTTTCCCATTTCTACACCTCCACATGAAAATAGCCTTCCACAAAAAAGTGGATTTATGTGCTAATGAGATGATGAAAGAACTTGTAGTGCTATATTTTTTAGTCCTTTTAAATGCTCTACACTTTCAAAATCCTTCAAGTGTAGGAGTTCAGACTCCATAACCCCAAATAATATGTGGGTCTCTTCTAAAATATAGAATCACGTTCGCCGAATGCTGTTAATCAATTTTTATTGCAAACCTACGGGTGGCACTCTGAAGTATTTAAGTTATGATTATAATGGTCGACACCGACTTTTCGTTAATTGCTGTGCTTGCTCTTCCTTAAATAGTCAGTCCTAAGCATACACATTTACTTTCAATAACCTCTTGCGCTAATTATAAACCTCTCGCTAAATATGCTCCTGTTCTATTCTGACAATTTTTAATGCTCGTGCAGTACGAAATACCGGATACAGTCGCTGTGCTAATAAAGCGGAAAGGATCGCTAAGCAAAAATCTGCTACGATACTATTTAAGAACCCTACTACCAAAATATGTGACCAGCTTGTTTTTACATCTAACCAAAAATTAAGGGATACGTATAGATATGGTACAGCTACTGCATAAATTAGAAATAATCCTACGACATTTGCGCCAATAAAATGTTTTTTTGTCGGTGCTTCTACTTTTTCCAACATCCATCCAACAACAAACGCGGCCATTGCAAATCCGATTAAAAAACCAAATGTGGGCTGCAGAACATACGTAATTCCACCCCCTTGCGTAAACACAGGTAATCCTATTAAACCAATACAAATATAAACGAGCTGACTAAGTAGTCCATTTCGTCTTCCCAACAAGCATCCCGCTAAAAAAACAAAAACAATTTGTAATGTAAATGGTACAACCGGCAAAGGTACTTTAATAAAAGCACCAATTGCTGTTAAAGCGGCAAACATTGCAATAATGACGAGTGAAAGAGTTGATTGACGTTGCTGCATAGCTTATCCCTCCCGTTCTTCAAAAAATTGTTCAATTGTGTCTTTTGTCGTTGTTATCATAAATTCCATTTCTTCGTCTGTTATTATGTACGGCGGCATAAAATACAAAATATTCCCAAGTGGTCGAATAAGTAAGCCTTTTGCTAAAGCTCTTTTATATATTTGATAACCAATCCGCTCTTCACTCGGTAATGGCTCCTTTGTAACTCGATTTTCTACAAGCTCAATTGCCCCTACTAACCCAGTCTGGCGATATTCACCCACAAAAGGCATCGCAGAAAATGCCTCTAAAGCAAGTTTTCTCATCCGCTCTCCCTTAGATTCAATAATAGAGAGATAATCTTCCTCTTCGAAAATCGTCAATACTTCCAGTGCTACACGACAAGCTAGTGTGTTTCCGGTATAGCTGTGTGAATGTAAAAATGCCTTCATTGTTCCGTAATCATCGTAAAAAGCATCATATACTTTATCTGTCGTTAATACAGTAGAAAGAGGTAAGTACCCGCCTGTTAAGCCTTTCGATAAGCACATAAAATCTGGGGAAATGCCCGCTTGTTCACATGCAAATAATGTTCCAGTACGACCAAAGCCAACCGCTATCTCATCTGCAATTAAATGCACATCGTACACTGTACATAATTCGCGAAGTCGTTTTAAGTAACTAGGCGGATACATTTTCATCCCTGCCGCTGCCTGAATAAGTGGCTCAATAATGACAGCTGTAATTTCGTCATGATGAGTAACTAGCTCCTCTTCCACATAACGAATACATTGTGCCTGACAGCTTTTGGGCCGATCGTTAAACGGACAACGGAAACAGTCAGGTCCCTGCGCCCGTACAGTATCGAGTAATAGCGGCTGATACACTTCGTTATAAAGATCTACGCCACCTACCGATAACGCTCCTAATGTCTCACCGTGATAAGCATCCGTTAATGCAAGAAATCTCTTTTTAGACTGTTTACCGCTTTGCATATGATATTGAAAGCTCATTTTTAAGGCGATTTCAATAGCCGAGGAGCCGTTATCTGCAAAAAAAACTTTATTTAAGCCGACCGGTGTTAACTCCACTAATTTTTCTGCTACTTTAACAGCTGGCTCATGCGTAAAATTCGCAAATATAGCATGCTCTAATGTAAATGCCTGCTCGCTTAATGCTTGGCTAATACGTGGGTTCGCATGACCAAATAAATTCACCCACCAGGATGATACAGCATCTAAATATCGATTTTCCTGTTCATCGTACAGCCAGACACCTTCCCCTCTTTTTATCACAATGGGTGGGAACTGCTCATAATCCTTCATTTGTGAGCAAGGATGCCAAACATGCTGTAAATCTTTAGCTTGTAGGTCAGATATCTGTCTTGTCATGTTGATACAGCCTTTCGAATAATGATGTGTGTTTGAGTGAATAATCGACAACTTGATCTATGTCGTTAAGTTGTGGAACAACGGCATAAGGTAATAAGCAATGCTGAATAATCATCTCCACGTTATTCTGCTCGATTTTGCTTCCAGTATCGCCATTAAAAACGATACCAAGTACTTCTATTCCTCGCGAAGCTAATGCCTCCAAAGTCAAAAATGTGTGATTTATCGTCCCAAGCTTTGTACGTGTGACGACAACAACAGGCAATTGGCTTTTCGAAATAACGTCAAGTAAGGTTTCCTGCCCATTGCAATCCAAGGGAACGAAAATCCCTCCTGCTCCTTCACAAATAACAGCATCATATTTTTGTTGTAGTTTTTTTATGTGTTGCAATAACCGCATCGTATCAATTTGCTGCCCCTCCAGCCTTGCAGCAAAATGTGGTGATGCGGGCTCTTTAAATGAGTAATCATTTAAATCGACTCGCGTAAGTTTCTGTAGAGAATACTTTTCGTACATTGTTGTGTCAAAATAATAGGCTTCTTTTTGCTCTATTATTTCTCCCGTTTGCACAGGCTTGTACGGCGTTACTCGAAGTCCTTGCTCCTGTAACTGCCGCATCAATAAAGTGGTGATACATGTCTTTCCTACATCGGTATCTGTACCAACGATCCAAAAATGTTGCATTGTTAATCTCCTTTTACGTTAACCTAATACAAAAATTAGGTTAACACTAAAAATCTATCTTTGTAAATATTATTTGAAAATTATACATAAATAAGAGGTAACTATACGATTCCAATCGATTTTGAGACGTTATTCCAAATAAGAACAACGATAAGGATAGCCAATTCCTTGATGTTAAGGAAATAACAGACGAACAAGGGATTCAACATATTGTGGATTTAGAAGATGTCATCTGGAACGAGTCTCATGAGGAGCTTGGAAAAAGACTTTGGCGAGATAAACAGAGTAGTCCTGACACATTATTTCTTTACGGAATCTATGAAGAAGAGAAACTGGTTAGCGCGGCTTGGATGTACTTGGAGGCTAATTCATCCTTTGCTAGTCTTTGGGGAGGGTCAACGCTGCCGTTATTTCGAGGGAAAGGTTATTACACCAAGCTACTAGCTGCTCGTGCACAAAAGGCTTATGAAAAGGGCCACCCTTTCCTTACCGTTGATGCCAGTCCAATGAGTAAACCAATCCTAGAAAAATGCGGTTTTGACTGTCTCGCATACTCATAGGGATACCAGTCACCACCTATAAAATAATATGGTTCTATGAAAAACTCTATGAGTGGCGATTATAGCTCCTGAAGAGCTTCCAAATATGAGAATCGGACGATATGCTGAGCCGAGTGAACTCGCTGAAATGGTAGCTTTCTTAGCATCAGAAAAAGCAGGTTATATGACCGGTTCGATTGTTCTTGTAGATGGTGGGTTAACTTTATAGTCAATAATAACATTTCAATTTAACAGGTAGAACACTAAAGAATTACACGGAAGTCACAACTATTTAAGTGTACAACTTCTAGCGGAATTAATTCAGCTATCAAGTTAAGGGTGAATATTATTTTGTGAGGTGTAGTCCATTGACAGACTCCCATTAAAAGAAGAATCAAAGAAGAGTATTTCATAAGTAAAAGAACGAGGTATTTGACAATTTAGTTGTCAAATACCTCGTTTTTGGAACTATGCTTTATAGCAATATAATTAATGAATATATTCAGAACTTACAAGATCATTTTTTAGGACATCGGTTGGGATTTCGAATTCTACTATACCCATATAGCCTTGTGCTACTTCGTATTTATCGAAGGAAATAACAAGTTTACCTTTATCAGAAATATAGAATTGTTGATCAGCTTTAATAGCTGTAAATCCATCTATTACTTCTTCATCAGGGAGACCTCCTCCTATTACCCAGTACTTTTTATCTGGGTCGGATGCAGCTTGTTCACGCATTTGTTCAATAATGTTTTCACTGATCGTTTTAATATAACTATCGTCTTTAAATAACATCGGTAGTGTAATTAAAATTTCATTTTGTCTATCAATTGTATCGTAGTGCATAGTTGTTGAAGACGATCCAACGGTATTGACGGTATAACGGCCAATCGATAAGATTTGATCATTATCTGTTTTGATTTCATAACCGCTATCTATCCCTACATGACCACCTCCCTGTCCCTTTACATATTCAACGTCAGAAACAAATGCATCATATAGAGCCTTACCTTCTGAACGGTATTTTTCATTTAAAGTATTGGCAAGTTCTTTATTTTCTAAGTTTTCGATAGAAGGTACTTTAATGTTAGCATCATATGTTTCTTCTTTTACTTCATATTCAGTCCATGTTAAAACTTTGACGATGCTACCAACAACAGGGATTTCTGAAAGTTTTTGCGCCATTGCAGGACTGGCATTTAAACTAGCTGTAAAAAGGATTGCGGCCGCTGCAGATCCAAGTAACCATTGGGGTGCTCGGTTTTTTCTCTTCTTTTTGCCTTGCTTTAGTGCTTTTTCAACTACAAAATCAAGCTCTTTTGGAATAGGTACCTCATTATATTGTTTTTCTAATTCTTTTAATTTTTCATCCATGTGCTGTTTCTCCTTTCACATCTTGCAATTGAATTTTTAAGAGTTTTAACGCTTTATAAAGGCGAGATTTGGCTGTACTCAACTTAATGTTAAGGATATTAGCTACATCAGCGAGCTTTAAATCTTCAAAATAGTGTAAAATGACAACTTCACGATACATTTGAGGTAACTCGTCTAACGCATGCTCTAAATCAACGTTTTCGTAGACGTCCTCTTGTGCAGGTGTTAAATTTTGCAATGTATCATCGTCTGTCACCTGTAAGCGTTTATGCTTACGTAAAAAATCAATGGCTGTACGTACAACGATTTTATAAAACCAGCTTTTCATATTCTCGACATTTTCTAGTCGATCGAGAGAAAGCATTGCTTTTTGAATACTGTCTTGTACAACATCAAGTGCGTCCTGTTCATTTTTCGTATAGTTATACGCGAGCAAATAAAAACGTTCTTTCTGTTCGCGAATAAACTGGACAAATATTTCTTCATGTTGAAATGCATTTCTTGTTTTCATGTCCTAAGAAGCTCCTTTTAAACTTTTTCAAATTGTATACAACTACTAGACGTGTGAAAGGGGAGAAAAAGTTGATAGCAATAAAAAACTTACCCTAAGATGAGATAAGTTTGATCATTCCAAAGTAGTGACATACCAAAACAAAGTAAGTCCGTATTAAAACAACGTATTTAAATAGTCAGCCCCCCTTGATTGCAAAAATTAATAAAAAGCCCCACTTTTTCATTCTTAATTTCTCCCTTATACTTCTTTACTTAACAGATTAAAAAGAGCCCCCATTTTTCAATGGGGGCCCACTAAATTAATTTCTCCCACACCTATCATTGGAGAAATTTTACTTCTTTAAGATACTCATTGTTATTTTCACTCTCTGCTTACAGGTGCTACTCATAATATTCTTCTAATGTTAACCCTTTATTGTATAACTCAGTGGATAAATTTACACCAACATAACGAATATGCCATGGTTCATATTGGTAACCGGTAATATTTTCTTTGTCCTTTGGAAAGCGAATGATATATCCATATTTATGGGCGTTATCTTCAAGCCATGCTGCCTCTTCTGTATTCGCGAAACAGTCCTCTGCTGCACAAGAACCATCAGATCCACTAACGTCAATTGCTAATCCTGATTGATGTTCGCTTGTTCCAGGAACAGCACTATATGTTCTTGCTTTTTCGATTCCATCTCTTTCAACATAATTATTAAATAGGACTGTTTGAGTTTGAGAAGAACGATAGGCTGAAACACCTGCAAGATGAATATTCTGCTGATTCGCCGCATGGAACATTTTTTCGAGATACTTCGCTGCTTCTTCTCTCATCATTCTTTTTTCTATTTTTTCATTAAATATAAATGGAGCATTTGGATAAACGAGATCTTTCGGTTCATAGCCTTCCGGAAAAGCATATTGTTTGTTGACAAGAACCGTGATACTTTCAGGATCATCGACAGTAAGTACTTCCTGTTGTTTTTGTTTTTTGTTTTGTTCATTTCCGAAACAGCCAGAAACTATTAGAATCATCATTAGTAATGCAAATGCAATTGTGGCTATTTTTTTTATCATATTTATTTGACTCCTCATATATTAGTAGTAAAAGCTTTTTACGATAGAATTTCCTGTTGATCTGGACAACTGGGGGACCTGTTGGACTAAATTACATTATCATCAAAAAATCTGTGTTTTAGTAATGGTTTTTTAATATGTCATCTTCCTTCCATCAAGATAGTACTAATTATAAAAAGAAAATATTAATAAAAACTTAGGGCATTTCTTAAGATTTAATGAAATTAGGGAGGGAATTTATAACAGAGGAGGAATTGTTTATTTGATGGCGAATTTTCTCAACAGAAGAAAAGGGAACATACCAAAGCTGACCACTCATAAACAAACGGGCCAGATAATTGAAGATCATTGCTTTCGAAGGGAGAATGATAAAATGAAAAAAATACACATATTCAATATTATTTCAGGGCTAATTGTATTGTTGGTTTTAGGTTCAGCCATAGCAACGGGTAGCAATTTATTACCATACGCATTAATAGCTTTGTTTTTTACTTTTTATTATTTACAGGTTCGAACCAAACTTAGAGTAATTGCTCTATTTGGAAACATAATTATCCTTCTTTTCTCGCTGTCAACTTTACTGCCTTTCCTATTTGCTCCTTAAGAGATTATTCCAGAATCAGGCGCGTTTGTTAAGGGACAGGCGAAGCACAATGCTGAACTTTTGAATAATGTTACTTAAACAAAAAAGGAATGTTAGTGGAAGAATGAATTGTTATGTAGTAAAGAAGAGGTTTTTTAAGGTGATATTATGTTGATACAAGGGGTTTAATTATATATAGTGTGGCTTGCCCTTAACGTAGAGCAAGCCACACCTCTAGTTATATTTATGTTATTTTAACCTGAAAGGAGCTCGACAATGAATAAGAACGAATTAGTTTCACTGTTTCATAAAGAACTTAGATACGAGGCTCAAACACCTGGATACATAAGAGAAGAAACTGAGCATGTAGTGCGCCACATTTCAGAATTTGGTGAATCGGGTTTTATTATTGATTCGAATGTAAATAACGTCAATGTGAAAGCGGTTATTAAAAATGAATTAAACTATTTTAATAATCTTAAGCAGGATTTTGAGTGGAAGGTGTATAGCTATGATAAGCCAGATTATTTGAAGGACTTACTTGAACAGGAAGGGTTTACAGGTGGTGAGCCTGAAGCGCTTATGGTCATGAAATTAACGGATGCGCATCCTTTGCTAATGGATAGCCAACTCCTTGATGTAAAGGAAATAACAGACGAACAAGGTATTCAACATATTGTGAATCTAGAAGATGCCATCTGGAACGAGTCTCACGAGGAGCTTGGAAAAAGGCTTTGGCGAGATAAACAGAGTAGTCCTGACACATTATATCTTTACGGAATCTATGAAGAAGAGCAGCTTGTTAGCGCGGCTTGGATGTACTTGGAGACTAATTCATCCTTTGCTAGTCTTTGGGGAGGGTCAACGCTACCGTTATTTCGAGGAAAAGGTTATTACACCAAGTTACTGGCTGCTCGTGCACAAAAGGCCTATGAGAAGGGACATCCTTTCCTTACTGTTGACGCCAGCCCAATGAGTAAACCAATCCTAGAAAAATGTGGTTTTGACTGTCTCGCATACTCATACGGATACCAGTCACCAACTATAAAATAAGAAAGAATATATGATATTTTTTAGGTGACTTAACGAAACAAATAGTCTCCCATGCACCACTCCTTTTATAGACCAAACGTTCCTTTCATTTATAAGAAAAATACTTCTATAACATGAGTAAAGTATTGTTGTTTTTGAAGCTGTACTAATTACTTAATTGAATGAATAGATTAGTACAGAGAGTCAAAATTGACAGAGACTATGGGGGAATAGTATGAAAAGCAGAGTAAATCCTGAATTTTTACCCGGGTTAGAATCCTTTCAAAATTTTGAATTTAAAGTGGAAGACTTATCGGTTATTCGTGAAGGAATGGTGCAATTAAAACCGTCTTTAACGAGCACGGAAACAGTAACTATTTTGGATAAAATCATTACAGGTATTGATGACAATGAGATACGTATTCGCATTTATAAGCCTGCAAACCAAGATACAGACTTACCGGCTTTGCTTTGGATCCATGGTGGCGGATATATTTTAGGTAGTATTGAAGATAATGATCATCTTTGTGTACAAGTTGTTGAAACGTCGAATTGTGTGGTCGTTTCAGTGGATTATCGATTAGCGCCAGAACACCCATATCCTGCTCCATTAGAGGACTGCTATAGTGCTTTAACCTGGATTGCAGATCACGTGAAAGAATTACAAGTGGATGCCAATCGAATTGGTGTAGCTGGTGCAAGTGCGGGCGGTGGTTTGACTGCTGGTTTAACGTTACTAGCACGTGATCGAGCTTACCCTTCGATCTGTTTCCAAATGCCATTGTATCCAATGATTAATGATGGCAATGATACACCTTCTGCCAATGAAATTAAAGAGGGCATGATTTGGAATCAAAAAACAAATGATTTTGGTTGGACATGCTATTTAGGCGAGTTATATGGTAACGACAATATACCGATTTATGCTGCACCATCGCGCGCGGAAGATTATAGCAATTTACCATATACGTATACATGCGTAGGTCAGTTAGATCCTTTCCGAGATGAAACAATTGCATACGTGACAAAATTAGCACAGGCAGGCGTTGATGTGGAATTCCATCTATATCCAGGTGCCTATCATGGTTTTGAAGTGCTAAATCCACAATCAGAATTAGCGCAACAAGTGGTACAGGAATATATAAATGCCATTAAAGTTGGCCTTGACCGAGTGAAGGTAGGGTCTGAACAAGTGGAAGAAGTAAAATAAAATCATTCACCTGTTCACATAGTCATGTTAAAATTGCGAATACAAAAGGCAACTTCAGTGCAAAGCTGATAGTTGCCTTTTTGCTTTTACAGTAGTAATTGGAAAATGTGTATTAACTTTACGGGAATCTAAAATAAGTAACGATATTTCAGTAGGTATGGAACGGGGAAAAGAATTGTATCTGCATAGAGAATAGAAATTAGTTGTTTGAACCCAATTCTTCATGATGATTACTTCTTCAGCCAGTGCAGGAATCGAAAAATTGCTATTTCCATGCAGGAGTGCAAAGATTTATATTGTAATTAAGGATGAAATTTTATTGAGGTGGAAAGATGTCAATTAAAGGGCTTAATCATTTTTTATTTTCTGTTTCTGATTTAGAAAAATCTATTGAGTTTTATCAAAATGTATTTGACGCTAAATTATTAGTAAAGGGTAGGAAAACGGCTTACTTCGATGTAAATGGAATGTGGTTTGCTCTGAATGTAGAGCGAGGCATACCCCGTAATGAAATACACCAATCCTACACTCATATCGCTTTTTCAATTAAAGAAGAAGATTTTAATAAAATGTACGATAAATTAAAGAACTTAAATGTAAATATCTTGTCAAGTCGTCAGAGAGATGAAAGGGATAAAAAGTCCATTTATTTTACGGACTTAGATGGACATAAATTTGAATTTCATACAGGTACATTACAAGATAGATTAGATTACTATAAAGATGACAAAACATATATGGAGTTTTTCGATTAGGTGGATTTCTTCAATTCTAAAAGCAACGTTTGTAGCCCACTTTGGAGCAAACAATATTTCAATCGAACAGGTGAATGAGTCGTTACTCATTGTTAATATTGCCGAACAAATTAATATCATATATCATATTTAAAACTCAATCCTATCAGTAGGAGTTGAGTTATTGCCTTTGTCCATCAATTGTACATGCAATTATTGAATTTTTATAAGATCACCCCCAAGCCAAACTGTATGAGCTGTTCTTATTTGTAGAAATTCAAATGACTTATATAAAAAACCAATCTTCTCACAGAGATTGGTTTTTTTGTGCGATATTAGTGGGTTCCATTATGTCAAACAAAGTTTGTTTAATAATTCTGGATGGATATGCGGAATTTAATTAATAATAAACCAACAATAAATTGATTAATTTTACCTATTTTAAAAAAAGTAATGATTTTTTAAGAACAACCCAAATGACTATATTCACTTGGGAAATTATAGGTTTAATGGTATAGTTTAAAGTTGTTAGCGTTATTTGGAGTTGTTTTTAGGGAGGGAAAATAAATAGTTTTATAGGAAGTAAAGCAACAAATTATATAACAACTTGATACTATAACGTAATATTACAATATAATTTTTAGGAGAAATTTATGTTTAAAAATATGACGTTTTTTAAGAAAAGTATGATGTCAACTGTTTCGGGAATTGTACTGATAAGTTTATTTCTAATAGGAGTTAGCTATTTCATTCAAGGTAGTCTTTTGAAAGAGCAATTGCGTAGCCAAACAAAAGCTATATCAGAATCTTGGTATGAGCAAATGGACGGTGCAGTAATTGAGGAATTAGCTGAAGATACTGATATTAAAGGTAAAACTCATATGGAATATACAGATATGTTCGATAAAATGAGTGAATATAATCCATCAGTATCACACGGTTACATTTTCGGAACTGAACTAGGTGGGGACAAGGGAAATGAAACCTCTTTAATTGCTTTTGACACAGATTTATGGGAAGCGTTTAGTTCTGAAGGTATGGTTGTCGGTGACATGTATGAACAACCAGGCTTAGTAGTAGACGGTCTAACGAAGTTAAAAGAAACAAAAGAACCTCAATTCACTGAAATTTACAAAGATGATTTTGGTACGTGGTTAACATTTATGTATCCTATCCTTGATAGTAATAATGAATTATTTGCTTATTATGCAATTGATGTAGATGCATCTAGTATCGGTAAAGGTCAAATAGATTTATTAAAAATGTCCCTTATTGTGTTATCGGTCCTACTTATTCTAGTCATTGTAGCTCAATACTTTATTGTTAAACAGCAATTAAAACCATTGCAGTACCTATTGGTTGGCATTAATAAAGCTAGTAATGGCGAGTTGAAATCTGACTTACCAGAAAGTAAAGACGAATTAGGAACTGTAAATGCAAGCTTCAACAACATGATCAACTCGTTGATTCATATGGTAAAAGGGGTTAGTAATTCAGCATCTACTTTAAAAACAGGAGCTGAAGAATTAGACAATACATTTAATGCAACTTACGAATCATCTGAAAAGATCACGGATTCAGTAAATAATATGAAGATTACTTTAAGTGGACAGGAAACTTCTATTGAGGAAGCGGCATATTCAATGGAAGACATGTCAAAACAAGTACAGGAAATCGCTTCAAATGTAGCGGATGTATACAAATATTCAGAAGAAGTTATTTCTTATACTGAAAATGGTAAAGTACTAACAGAAAAAGTATCGGACCAAATGTTATCTATTAAAAATGATGTTGAAGAATCAAATAGAACGATCGAAACTTTAGTACAACTATCAGATGAAATTGGAACAATTCTAACAGTTATTAATTCGATTTCAAGCAATACGAACTTACTTGCATTAAACGCAAGTATAGAAGCAGCAAGAGCGGGAGAGCATGGAAAAGGATTTGCAGTAGTCGCTCAAGAGGTTAAAAAGCTTTCTGAACAATCCGCACAGTCGACAGAAGATATTCGTGAATTAGTCAATAGAGTACGCGCTTCTGTAAAAGAAGCCGAAACAGTTATGTCTGGAATTCAGAATGAAGTTTCAACGGGCAGATTATTAACACAAGAAACAAGTGAAATGTTTAATAAAATTCTTAACTTTAATACGGATATCTCAGCCAAATTACAAAATGTATCAAGTTCGTCAGAAGAAATATCAGCAGGTGTAGAGGAAACAACAGCTATGATTGTAACCTTGTCATCTAGTGCTAAAGAAATTTTAGGTGGCTATGAGGCTATTGTTGAAAACGTAGAAAATCAACAAGCAACTCTTGGGACAATCGGTAATATGTCAAAACAATTAACAGACACTTCTGAGCAGTTAGAGGAAGAAGTTAGCAAATTTAATAAATAGTGAACGTACAGGGGGATTGTCAAAAGCATCCCCTTGTATTAATACATAATTACATACACAACTGTCATAGGAGTTTTATAATGAATACAATTTTAAAAGAGTTTAATGGAGTAGTAGCTCGCTTCGGTGAGTGCGTAGCGATTAAAGAAGGTAAGAAAACAATTACATATAACGAGCTAAATGAAGAATCAAATAAAATTGCTAACTATCTAAAGGAAAAAGGTTTGCAAAAGGGTGAGTTTGTTAGTATCTATTTAAAGCGTAGTATGGAAACAGTCATTTCAATTTTAGGTATTATTAAAGCTGGTGGTGTATATGTGCCACTTGACCCTACGCATCCAATAGAACGAAATAAATATATTATTAACGATACGAAATCCACTAATGTAATAACAAGTGAGAGTCTTTTAGACAATATCACAGATTTAGTAGCTGGAAATACCAATGTGTTATTAATGGAGAACCTAAAAGCTTTAGAAAAGGTAGACATCGAATTTACTGACGATGTTATTGATGATTTAGCATATGTAATTTACACTTCAGGCACTACTGGAAACCCTAAAGGTACGTTAATTCGCCAACGAGGGGTAATCAACCTTATGGAATATATGTTAAAAGATTGGTGCATTACAAATGAAGATATTATTATGCAATTTGCTACATACAGCTTCGACGCTTCAATTTTAGATACTTTTGCATCTCTATACAGCGGGGCAACATTATACTTAATTGACGATTCTGAACGTATGTCGGAGGAAGGTTTCCTATCAGTAATCCAACGTGAGGACATTTCAATTATCCCTGCGATTCCAACCGTATTCTTCAACCGCATCGTAAACTATGTAAACGAGCGAAAATTAAACACATTTAATAACGTAAAAATTGTAGGGGTTGCAGGAGAGTTATTAACAGGTGATTTAGCACGTAAATTCAAATCTAGCATCGGTGAGGAAATTCGTTTCTTCAATCTATATGGACCAACAGAAACAACAGCTATTGTTACATGTTATGAAGTACCAAACAATTTAGCCGAGTCTGTATTCAGTGTTCCGATTGGTAACGATTTGCCTGGGACAAAGCTTTATGTAGTAAATGAAGAAGGTAACATTTGTGCTACTGATGAAGTAGGGGAGTTATGGATTGCTTCGGAAGGTATTTCTTTAGGCTACCTTAACAATAAAGAAAAAACGGATGAAGCATTCATCAAGAATCCTTTTGATGAAAGTATCTATGGCGGTATGATTTATAAATCAGGAGATTTAGTAAAACGTTTAGCCGATGGAAATATTGAATTTGTATCACGTAAAGACACGCAAGTAAAAATCCGTGGGCATCGTATTGAAATTGCCGAGATTGAAACTCGTATGAACGAGATAGCTGAAGTTAATGATGCAGTAGTAGTTGTTGAGGTCATTGACGGTGAGAAAACGTTAAAAGGATTCTTTACTTCGGATGTTGAGTTACCATTCTATCAAATTGTCGAGAATTTAAAAGAAACATTACCTAGCTACATGATTCCAACAAAGCTGAAACAGATTGAAGATATTCCATTTGCACCTACAGGTAAGGCAGACCGCAAAAAATTAGAACAATTAGAAGCGGATCAAGTAGTAATGCATAAATCTGATATTATTGTAGCACCTCGTAATGAAGTAGAAGCAGATATACTTGAAGCATGGAAAGCTGTTTTAGGATTAGAGGACATCGGGGTAACTGACGATTTATTCGACATTGGGGGTCACTCTTTAAAAATCATCGCTATTTTATCTAAGTTGAAAGTAAAGTACAGTACATTATCGATTAAAGATTTCTTTGAATTAAAGACAATAGAAAATCTAGCCGAAAAAGTAAAGGCGGATTCTAAGTTAGCGGTACAAGAGTTTAAAAAGGAATTTACGCAGCTTACAGAATTCCCTAAAATGCATGTCAATGAGGTATTACCTATCGTTGAAACTGTACTTGTAACGGGCGCTACTGGTTTCCTAGGTAGTCACATTGCGAATAAACTTGTGGAAGAAGGAAAAAGAGTAGTATTGGTAGTACGTGGTGACAATGCAAACCAACGTGTAAACGATACAATTCAATATTTCTTCAATAAAGAAGTGTCGTCACAGATTGAAGTCGTAAAAGGAAACTTAACTGAAAGATACTTAGGGTTAAAAGAAGAAGAATTTAACGAATTAGCTCTAGGCATTGATGCTATTATTCATAGTGCTGCTGATGTGCGCCATTTTGGTGATAGAGAACACTTTGAAAAAATCAATGTACAAGGTACGCAAAACATCTTTGAATTAGTAGAAGTGAATCCTAAAATCGTATTCCATCATATCTCAACTGTAGGGGTAGTAGAAGATTTATTGGCAGAAGGTAAATGGAGTTTACTTGAAGGTACTACAGAAATGCCAGACGGTTTATCTGTAGAAAGTGTATACACTGATACAAAAATGATTGCTGAAAAGTGGGTATTAGATAAAGTAAAAGAAGGCAAACAAGTCTTTGTTTACCGCATGGGTAATTTAGTGGGTCGTTATAGTGACGGCAAATTCCAAAATAATATTGATGCTAACGCATTTTACCGTATGTTAAAGCTCATGATCCTTGGCAATAAAGCACCAAATGTATTATGGAAAGTTGATTTCACACCAATTGATTTTGCTAGTGAGGTAGTAGTAAAGTCTGTACTGAAAACGGATAACCCTCAACGTGTGTATCATGTGAGTCATCCTAACCCTATAACTTTTGAAAATCTAATTACAGTTTTAAACGAACTAGATTTTGATATTACACTGGTAGAACAAGATGCTTACAACGCATATATCCTAAGTGAAGGGGTAAGCGAAGAAGTGAAGAACTTAGCGGTTGCACAGTTAGATGGTGATGGCGCTAACGATTCTAATGCAGTTTATGATAGTACAAATACAATGCAAGTGCTAGAACTTGCTAACATTCCTGTACTTGATACAGTGTACATTGGTAAATTAATTAACCATGCGATTTCAGTTGGATTTATTAAAGAAGCAGTCATGGCATAACAAGAAGTAAGGGGCTGTCCAAAAAGTATACTTTTTGGACAGTGTTCCACTTATGTGTTAATTATCCGCTGTTGACGGTGCTTCTGCGGTGGTAAGAATAAATTCTCACCATCCTCGGCGCAAAAGGCTTGTCCAGAAATTACTTTCCGGACAAGCCCTTTTTTATTAAGGGGAATAGTGTAAATGGAGATATACATTATTGAAGATTGGAAAAGTAAAATTAATATTAATGAACCTAAAGAAAATTGGGCTACAAATATTATTGAACGTATGTTTGACAGGATTCAAATCAAAAAAGATGCACGGGGTAAACCCTACATTGTAAATGAAGATAAATTTATAAATTGGGGGCATACAGATCGTTTTTTGGTAATTGCTTTTAGCGAACTAGGGCATATTGGAATAGATGTAGAAGCTAATTATATACCTTATGACGAGTCATTATACAGTTGGATATTACATGAACAAGAAAAAAATAAATTGGACAGGGGTACTTTATTTTCTGAAATATGGACGAGGAAAGAAGCTATTTTAAAATTTACAGGTGAGGGTATTAACGATAACATGCACGACTTAAATAGTTATGCCAATGAATACAATGTCATTTCCTTCTCATTTAACGACCTTTCTATTAGTGTGTGCAGTGAGTATAGGTCGGTGAGTTTGAAATTGTATACGAGTGTAGTTTTATAAAAAAATTGACCGGTTAAACGCTATTGTTAGTGGAATAATTATAAAAAATAAACCTGTATCTATGACTACTTGGTAATCTAGGATACAGGTTTTGTATTTTAGTTATAATTGTATGAACAATTTTTTGCGAAATATATTTTGAAAATTGAACCTATTATGATTCGACAATCGTCTAATAGCCGAATTTGAACTAGGTTGAAAGGGGGGAGTAGATTGGACAGAGAAGAAAAAGATTTTATATTAGAAAAAATGATGATTGAATATGGTAACGAGTTGGTACGATTGGCATTTTCATATGTGAAAGATACAGAGACTGCTAAGGATATGGTGCAAAATACATTTATCAAATGCTATAAAAATCTTGAATCGTTTCGATATGACGCACAAATAAAAACATGGCTCTATCGTATAACAATTAACGAATGTAAAGATTATTTAAAAAGTTGGAATTATAAAATGGTACAGGTAAGAGGTTTTATAAATGAAACAGCAAAGTCAATATTACCATCAACAGAAAAAACCGTTATCGATAAATACAAAAAAGAAGAACTAAAAGATGCTCTATTTTCTCTTCCAAAAGTGTATAGGGAAGTGGTTTATCTATACTACTATGATTCATTATCGACAGAAGAAATTGCCCACGTTTTAGATATTCCATTTAATACAGTGAAAACTAGATTAAGAAGAGCAAAACAAAGGTTAGAGTCGGTGATAAAGGAGGCAGAATTTAATGGAAGATAAAAGATTAAGAGATAAATTTTATAATACGTCGGACCAAGAACTACAATTTACGAAAGAAGATCGTCATAAAGTATTTGAACAACTTCGTGAACTAGATGCGAATCCTCAATTAAAAAAGAAATCTATTGTTTCTATTAAAAAGTTTGCTCCCCTTATAGTTTCTTTATTGGTAGTAGGATTGTGTATGTTTTTGTATCTTCCATCGATACTTCCTGGAAACCTTAATGAAGAATCTAACACAACTGTTGTAAATGACCCAGTAGTTGAGGAAGCTGGATACTACACCACTTTAATTACGGTGAAGTCAAAGGAGATGGATGATCGAATTTATTTAAATCTTTTACTTACTTATAGTAAAGATAAAAAGATAATGAAAGTTGCATCGCTCCCTAATGCCTCGTATGTGTCGGTAGCGGATAACGATGATGGGACTACTGTATACGATAAATTATTATTTGCTTATAATTTTGGTGGTGCAGAAAATGTAAGAACAACCGTTTCAAAATTCTTAGATTTACCAATTGATTATTATGCAGTTATCGATTTAGAAACTTTTTCAACGCTAATTGATTCGGTGAATGGGATCGATTATGATTTGCCGGAAGATATGCGAGTAAGAGCGGTATCACAATTGGCCTTTGACTTCGAAAAAGGACAGCATCGTTTGAATGGCGAGGAAGTTGTGGCCTTAATGATGGCTGCTACAGTGAAAGAGGGAATCGGCTTAGATGAAGAAGACTTATTAAATCTAATGATTGCTGTTATGAATAAAACAAAGAGCGAAATTCCACCAACACAATTAAAAGAACTGTTTACTCAAATAGAAGCCAATGTGTCGCTTGATTCGTTGATTGATAATGAAATAAAATTTAATTCTATAAAATCGGTTTCATTAAGTGATGGAATGATAGCAGATCACATACCATTAAGCAGTACAACAGGTAAATTTATCTATCGGTTTGAGGGAGATTTTTTAAATTCTGTGTCAAAGGAGTTAACTACATTTAAATAAATAGGAAATGATTATTTCCGGATTATATATAATAAAAATCACTTCTTTAATAGTATTTGAGGTGATTTTTTTGGTTATGGATTTGTGAACGATACATAGTATATTACATTCCATTATGAAAGCAATGAAACCCCAAAAAATGGCTCCGACAGAATATCGGAACCATCTAATTACAGTTCAATTCTCTTTATTTTTGTTCTGAAAGCATTTCAAAAACTTGTTCAACGTCTTTATCACCGCGTCCCGATAAGTTGACGATTAGGATGTCTTCTTTCGATAATGTCGGTGCTAATTTCAACGCATGTGCAATGGCATGTGCGCTCTCAAGTGCTGGAATGATCCCTTCGCTTTGAGAAAGTTCTTGGAAAGCGGCGAGTGTTTCGGCACCTGTTACCGTTACGTATTCAGCGCGGTCGCTTACTTTTAAATGGGAATGTTCAGGACCAACCCCAGGATAATCTAAACCTGCTGCAATGGAATACGTTGGCTGAGGGTTCCCTTCTTCATCTAAAAGCGTTAAACATTTAAAGCCATGAATGACTGCCGGAACACCTTGTGTTAATGAAGGGGCTTCCGCTGGCTCTACGCCTATTAAACGGACCGATTGTTCATCAATATAATGGGCAAACGCACCCATGGCATTACTTCCGCCACCTACACATGCAATCACAGCTGTTGGCAACTTGCCTTCCTTTTCGAGAATTTGGCGTTTGGATTCTTCACTGATGACGGCTTGGAAATGCTTCACCATCGTTGGGAATGGATGTGGTCCCACTACTGAACCCATTAAATAAAACGTATTTTCATAGTTTTCTACTAAATCGTTTAATGCTTCATCAACGGCATCTTTTAAACGACCTTGCCCTTTGTTGACCGCTACTACTTTTGCCCCTAATAACTCCATACGGAATACGTTTAAGGCTTGTCTTTCTGTATCTAATTTCCCCATGTAAATCGTACAAGGGATGCCGAATAATGCACATGCAGTCGCAGTTGCAACGCCGTGTTGGCCCGCTCCTGTCTCTGCAATAATACGCGTAGCCCCCATACGTTTTGCAAGTAAAATTTGTCCGATTACATTATTGATTTTATGAGCACCTGTATGATTCAGATCCTCCCGTTTTAAATAAATTTTTGCGCCACCTAATTTGTCCGATAAATTGCTGGCATACGTCAGTGGATTTTCTCGACCTACAAATTCTTTCAGGTAATGCTTGTATTCCGCAATAAATTCCTCGTCGTCTTTATAACGATTAAACTGCTCCGCTAAGACATTTAATACATTTTGTAATGCTGGAGGTACGAAACTACCACCAAACTCCCCGAAAAACCCTTCTTGCAACTCTACTTTTTGTTCTAAACTCATACTAATCTAGTCTCCTTTTCAACTGAACGATATATTGTAATTGTATTACATGAATGGGTCTAATATGTTATGAAAATTAGAAATAGTTAGAATTTAATTTTGCGTAGCATTATGTTTTTATTGTGGAAAGGATGGGGAGTGAAGGCTAACGATTTCACGTGATATGATGTATGCACCGTATGAATGGGCAAGTTATATTTCACCGATGTACTACTCGGTACAAGCATATTTTGCAAATGTTTTTGGTAGCACAAGTGTTAGCCCATATTTGTTAGGGTTAGCTTTAGTTGGTATTGGAGCGATGTTAATTAACATTGTGATTATTTGGTTTTTCCATAAGCCACTACAAGTAGATGAAGCGTAGCATATAAAAGAATTTGTAAAGGTTTATTTTCTGCTGAAGGAAATGTTTAGTTTTGATACAATAAAACTAATATTTGCCTAAGGAGCTGAAACAATGGCAATTCAAATTTTCATTTTGACCAAACTTATGGAGGAAAATAATTACCCATATAAATTAAAAAAGCAAATTTCAGAATTACAGCCTCTAGAAACGATAAATGGTCTGACTGAAAGCAAGTTATATTATCATTTTGAATCATTAGCGAAGCAAGGCTTTATAGAGGCAAAAGAAGTTATTAAAGAAGAGCATCGACCAGATAAACAAGTATTTGCGATTACTGATAAGGGTCGAGAAGTGTTACCGAAAAAGATTTATAAGCTTTTTGAAAATGCAGATTCAATTGGCGACATGATTATAGGTTTAGCTAATATGAAATATGTAGAGCGCGATAAAGTCATCGTTATATTAGAAAAGAAGGTAAACATGATAAAAACAACTTGGGATAAGATGTCTAAATTTAAAGACAAACATTTTATTGAACCGGGGCAAGAAGTATTGGCAGACTTTGTACATGGTTATGCGAATTATAAAATAGACAGCTCAATACAGTATTTAGAGCGATTAATAATGCACATACGAAATGAGGAAATATAGCAAAAAGTGGGTTTCTGAGAAGCTGTTTTAAGGCTAGATTGATGATATATAATATGTCCAGCGTCAGAACAAGGTATATTACAAAATTAAAGGACCAATCTGTAAGTTTTTACTTACGGGTTAGT
This sequence comes from Solibacillus daqui, assembly GCF_028747805.1. Taxonomy (NCBI): domain Bacteria; kingdom Bacillati; phylum Bacillota; class Bacilli; order Caryophanales; family Caryophanaceae; genus Solibacillus; species Solibacillus daqui. Next base: position 3,899,222 of record NZ_CP114887.1, on the reverse strand, counting down.
CCTTTTTTGATTGCTTTTACTTCATTTTCTAGATCTACCCTAATAAGTGGATTTTTTATAACAAAATATGTAAAGACTACTTGACATTGGAAATGATGTAAAGTAAGCTTTACTTATCACTAAATGTACAGTTTACTTTACATTGAATAAGGAGGTATTATGAAAAATAGAATTCGTGAATTGAGGAAATTGAAGAAGATTACGCAGGAAGAATTGTCTAAGCAAGTTGGGGTATCACGGCAATCGATTATTGCAATTGAATCAGGGAAATTCAATCCATCTATTGAGCTTGCCTACAACATATCAAAAGTTTTCAATTGCACGATTGAAGAAGTGTTTATATTCGAAGAGGGGGGAATTTAATTATGGGGATTAATATCGGGGGTATGATTGGGTTATACGGGGGAATGGTTTGTGGGATCCTTGGTTGGTGGTTCGGGAGGCAAAAAGCTAAGAAAAATAGAGGTTTAGACGAGCTTTACTACCATATTTGGCAAAAGGCGAGATCCTATGCATGGTATGCAACATTAGGGGCAATTTATATTTTCTTTTCGCTCATCATGTTTGGGGTTGAGTTAAGCACTGCTATGGTTCTAGGTATTATTCTATTAACACATATAGGGAGTTGGGGGATAATTGGAATTGTTTTGTCCATCAACATGTCCAGTACCGTTCCATTGCAGCCTTCCCGTGTGAAAATTGGTATAACCGTCATTGCTTGTTCGATTATTATTTTTACGACAATTTCGATCATGACAAATAATTGGCTGTTTTTAATAGCGAGTATTGTACCGAATGTAGTTGGACTTATTACAGCATTGACACCAAATAAAAAACTTTCAGAGTGAACTACTAATAAGAGGCTGTTCCTAACTTGTTGAAAAACAAGTTAGGAACAGCCTTTATTACGAATCAAATTTACTCCAAAAAGGTTTTGAATATTGAACTACGCCTTGTACATTTTCAAGAGAATTCTCGGATAATTCTAGGGCCATAAATATTTCAGCGGGCACTTCAAATGGCGCACGGATATTCCATAAGTTCGCTTGTTTAAAGCCAAACTTTGGATAATAATCTTGATGTCCTAAAACAATGACTGAATGATGACCGAGCACTTTTGCCAGTTTTAATGCATCATTAATTAATTTGCTTCCAATACCTTTTTTCTGATGCGCGGGTGAAACACACACTGGAGCAAGCGCTAAGGAATTCGCAATGTTATCATCATTTACGATTGTAATTTTGGATAAAAGAATATGACCAATGATTTCATTGTTTTGGTCTACTGCAACTAATGAAAGTTCCGGAATAAATGCATCGGATTTTCTAATACGACTTACGAGTAGGTGCTCTTTTTGGTCGCTGTATTCTTCATTTAAGAAGGCGTTCATAATTACGTCTTCAGTTTTGTTATATTCTTCAATGCGTTCTTGTCTAATAATAATTTCCATTTGTAGTCCCCTATTTTAAATTCTGTTAATTGGCTAAAGCCATAATTTTCGCTATTGCTGAAGGTAAAACCGAAACTTTGTAATTCCCAGCAATTTTTTGCACTTATACTGTTAAATTTAGGTATTCTTTATTGTGTTTTTCTTCCAGTTATACTCCACCGGGTAATATTTCATCACTATCTCAATCAATCCATTTCCCATATTTTAGTATCCACTGTCTTAATTCACTTTTCAACTTGTTTAAAATGGGTACTGCTTCTATATCATAGTTGCCAAAACATTAATTACACCAAAGAGCACTTGCTGCAATATTACCTTCAACTTTTAAATCATACGTTATCACACATCTTCAAGAATCTAACATTTTTTAGTCCCCTTTAATTTTGGTACATTTCTTCACAAACTTTATAGTGATATTAACATAAATGTTCAATAGGTTCTTATTTTGTATGTAGTTGCAATTGTGCGTGTAACAAGTTATCCAAATGGTGGCAGTGTAGAGTTATTATAAATGTAACGAAGAGAACTAGCGGAAAATGGTATTTCAATCTGATTGGTTTTACATAAGTAACATCGTTCACAAAAAGTACTTCCGTCTGAATCCCTTTTGCAATGTGTTGCAGTAACTTAAAAAAGTGAACCTTTCCCAAGAGTCATTTGTTTATAAAGTATAACGCCAAGAAAGGAGTGCCTCGAATTGACAGAACGAGAATTATTCGATGCTTACAATAAAGATGTGTACCGCACTTGCTATTACATGCTGAAGAACAAACAAGATTCAGAAGATGTTTGCCATGACGTATTTGTCACTGTTTTTCGCCAAAATTGGAGAAGCGTAGAGCATACGCGTGCGTGGATCATGCGTATCACGATGAATCATTGCTTAAATCTTCTTAAAAGGAATCAGACCCAGTTTGAAAAAAAGGACCAGATTCAATGGTCCCATGAACAGACCATAGCATCTGTTAAATCGGTAGAAACTATTCTATTGGAAAAAACAGCTACTGTGGAATGGGAGGAACTTTTGAAGCAGCTTCCAGAGAAGTTGATGGCAGTTGTTACTCTTCGCTATATCGGCGAGCTGTCGATGATGGAAATTTCTGGAATCTTAAAGATTCCTGTAGGCACAGTGAAGTCGAGGCTTCACAAGGCATTGAAAATTTTGCGTAAAAAGCTTGAATCCAATCACAACTCATGGTTGAAGGGGGAGAATCACTTTGGAACGCTTTGAAAACAAGATTAAAAATGAAATAAAAGAATCGAAAAATATAACTTATCCTGATTTTGATCAAATGTGGAGTGATATCCAGCAGGACGAACTGAAGACTAATGGAGGCAAACCAGTTGAAATGCTTCCTCGAAGACGAAAACGATTTGCTTTAATAGCAGGATTATCGGTAGCGCTATTGGCTACACCGGTTTATGGAGCGCTGACTTATGATTGGTCCAACATCCTTTCTTATAGAGAAGGTATTCAGTCCGCATTAGACCAAGGCCTAGGTCAGACAATCGAGCAATCCGTTACAAAGGAGGGTGTTACGCTAACTGTGCATAAGGCGTTTTTAGACGATAACAGAACCGTCCTACTGTATAGTTTGAAACCTAGCGCATCATGGGCTGAAAAGGAAGTAAGCTTTGAACAAATCGGACTAAAAGATCATAAGGGTAATTTAATAGAAGGAAGATATACACATAAGTGGAATGATGAGCTCGGTATGTTCCAAGGTTATTTTGAAACTGATTGGGTTGCGAAAGGGAAGACGGCTGATGTTGAGTTTATTATAGAGAATATTAAGTTCATTGGCGATGCGAATCAGTCAATTAATTACAATCCTAAAGACCCCAATAAGCAAGTGTTTCAAATTCAGAAAGACGGGATTGGCAGCATAACGATGGAGACTTTTGAACAACCGGAAGATAAAGTATTGCTTCGATCAACCGTATCGTTTACAGACCCTGAAATGGTAGGTAAAAGTTGGGTGCGCATTGAAGCTATTAATGACATGAATAAATCTATTGAGGAAGCTGAACCGTCTGTCTTCGGAACTCGAACGGTGACGGGAGAAGAAGTAAACCGCCAAATATACAAATCTGACGCTATACGTAAGGAAGGAACCAAATTTCAGTTAGCTTATGATCAAACATTAGAAACTACTGAAGGTATCTGGAACTTAAATTTGGCTCTGTCTAAAAAGCATTTGGAAAATGGATCATTTAAGGAGGTGCTAAATATCCCTCTGATCGATGTGCCTGGCGAGAGGAAAATTCATGAGATGATAGTCACACCAACTCAAGTTCGCCTCATTATCGAAGGTAGGGGCAGATATTACACTTTCCCTTATAGGGACTACCAACTGGATATAGGAGGGACTCTATTAACTGGGCATGTGTGGAGTGTACAAGGAAGTCCTAACAAGATGGAGCTGCGTTTTGAAATTACAGGAATTGATGTGATGAACTTGGAAAGCCAACCCATGACGTTTATTGCCAAGCACCGTATAGATGAGGCTAGCGGCGACCAAAATCCGATACGCTTAACTGGCATATCAGCCGAACCTCAAAGCTTAACTACTCACATTGGGGAGTATCCGATTTCATGGACTTATTATATGAAGGACAATAATCTCTATGTGGAATCCTTTAGCTCAGACTCAACATTCGGAGGAGTCGTTCAAACCTATTATCTAGACAGTAAAGATCGGCAGTATGGAACGCCTGCTATGTTAGGAATATTTGGAGATGATAATAATAAAAATATGGACGTGTATGAGAATTTTGACAAGACCGAGCTCGACATTTTCATTTCGAATTATACAGTTCATAAGCGCAATGATGTACTACGTGTTCCGCTTAAGACGGGAAAATAACATGGCGCGTGTCGCGGTGTGGAACTAAAAAGTATTCACGCTAATGATTAATTTGGAATAGCGATTGTTCCCCGTTATGTAAAATAATCAATAGTACCAACTACTGCTATGTTTGATGGATGAATATATATATTCCATGAGGACACCTTATTATTAGGAGGTGTCTTTTTGGCAATTAGGATTTTATTAGTTCTACTATTTGTTAGTTTTAATTTTATCTTTACAACAAGTACTTCAGCTGAAATTCCACTTAAAGCGGCCTTTATACGGGATCATCAGCTTTGGATGAAAGAGGGCAATAAAGAAACGCAACTTACAAAAGGTACGTATGTTTTCAATCCGCAGTGGTCAAAAGATGGTCAATTTATCGCGTATACAGCAGGTGACAAAAATGGCGAGAACACCAATTTGTTTATTTATGATGTAAAGAAAAAGGAAAGCTATTTGCCCTATATTTCAATTGAAACAAGTAATTATAAATGGTCTCCAACATCCAATCAACTAGCTTACACTTCAGGTGGTGTCCTAAACGTTACACAAACAAAAAATGGTCGACCACAAGGTTTCGGAAATGTATCTCTAGGTGTTAGTGATTTTGAATGGTTCCCAAACGGAAAAGAGTTTATTGTTTCATCTCAATCGAATTTGCTACCTACTGGATGGGAACCGGTGCGTCTATTTAAAGTGCCCGTAGATGCAAATCTTGATTCGAATAAAATAAAGCCTTTTTATACCGTTCAAACAAATACAACTGACTTATTTGCAATTGATGCAGAATATTTTAAATGGAGTTCTGATGGTAGTTGGGTTAGCTTCTTATTAACTCCTACTGCGTCTTGGTCTGCTGATAGTAATACGCTATCTGTGCTTTCATCAACAGGAGACAACTTTCAAGTAATAGGGAAAATGCTTGGGAGGGGAAATTGGATCAAGTGGGCTCCTACGAAAAATCAATTAGCATTCATATCGGGTGAAGGGAGATTTTATGTCGAAAACAAAAATACTGCTATTGCCGATATTCCTGAATTAAAAAAACCTAAAGAATACACACCAAAAGGATATGTTGACCTTGATTTGGAATGGCTTTCTGCGAATGAAATAATTGTTGCACGGGCAAAAGAAAACAAAAAATGGAACGAGGGCCCAGTTCCAACGATGTTTACAGCGCTATACGTAATAAATATTCAAACAGGAGAACAAAAGCAGCTGACCTTTCCGAAGAACAATCAACTTGACAATTCTCCTCAAGTGGTTGGTTCAACGATTACATGGTATCGAAAATCTGAGAAAGAAAACAAGGGAGATGTATGGATTAAAGATAGAATGGATGGTCTAGAACATCGATGGTTAAAAAATGTAGATGATGCACCGACTTTTTTAAATACAAATTAATTAAAACATCCAAAGGTATCTAAGTATTCCATTAAAGAGGAGCTGTAATTACAGTTCCTTTTTTTATGCAGTTAAAGGTGGCGGTATAGATTAACATGCAATACCTTAATATGGTGATATTTATAATTAAAGATTGTCCGAGCCTCTTTTCGCGACGTTGAATAGTTGGATTAAAAACATGCATTAATGAATCCAATTCGATATAGTTAACTTGAATACAAAAAGGAAGGAAGATGTAAATGGACGTAAAATACCCAATTGGTCAATTGCTAGTGCCTGAACATGTAACGCTTGAAAATGTTCAAGAATGGTTAAAACAAACCAAGACTTATACACAGCGCTTACGTGAAACGGTAGATGGTTTAAGTGAAGATGATTTAAACAAAACGTATCGGGATGGTAGCTGGAATGTGCGTCAATTGGTGCATCATATTGCTGATTCACAGCTCAATATGTACCAACGCTTAAAGCTGGCCTTAACAGATAATAATCCAACTGTACCTGCTTTTGGTGAAGAACAGTGGGCGATTCAACCAGATACAAAACTTCCAGTAGAAAGCTCGCTTAAAATGCTAGAGGGCATTAACGAACGCATTGTTGAATTGGGAGAGCATTTAACAGAAGAGCAATTAAATCGCGTGTTCACGCATCAAGTGAACGGTGAAATTAAAGTTGCAACAAAGGTAGCCAAACTCGCGTGGCATGAGGAACACCACTTGGCGCATATTAAAAACGCATTAGCTAAATAACATTTGATAACGAAGCAGCGCAAACAGCCTGTTTCGTTTTTTTACTTTTAAGGAAATTACTGTATGATTGGAGGGGATTACTTTTATCAAAATTTGAGAATTCATGGGGTGAACAAAATGCAATTGTTTGTGCGACAGATGAATGAAGCGATGGCTACTGATATTTTGGGTTGGCAATACGATAAGCCGTATGATTTTTACAATAATGAGCAAACAGAGGATGCGATGAAAGAAATGCTCGACGGTTCATATTATACGATTGTTGATGGCAGCAATGTGTTAATTGGCTTCTTTTGTATTGGAGTCAATGCTAAAGTCCCTGCAGGTAATCAGTTTGGTGTGTACACTGAAGATTTAGTTGATATGGGGGTTGGTATGAATCCGACCCTAGTAGGTAAAGGAAATGGTTTTGAATTTTGTACGCATGTTATTCAATTTATTCGACAGCAACCTAATAACCCTACAATTCGATTAACGGTGGCAACGTTTAATGAAAGAGCCATTCATTTATATAAAAAGCTAGGTTTTGTTGCAGAAAAAAACTTCAGCACGGGTGGTACGGAGTTTATAACGATGGTTAAAAAAGATTGATTATTTTAGTTTGAAGCATATAACCTAAAAACAAAGAGACTGGGACAAAAATTGAAGATGTTAGACCAAGATATTATTGGTCTAACATTTTTTTTGCTTTAAGATGGGAAATTCAATCTGATTAGACAAAATATTAATATTCTTTTTCGCCATTATTCAAAAAAAAGAGTTGTGTTCCAGCCTCTTTATTCTATGAGTTTGCAGGGTTAATCGTAGAAGGAATAAAGGGAATTTACCACTAGAGCTCGCGTTATTTACTATAGAATTAGTAAAAATATTTAAATATTCACTTGAAACAATTAAGATCAAAAAAGAGTGTATAATAGAAAACATATTTAATAGAATAGCGATAAATAAAAACTCCTAAAGTTATAGAAATCTAGTATTGGGGTTAAATCTAAAATCGAGGTGAGAATATGAGTGAGTTTCATTACTGGCAACAGCTTTCCCAACCTTCTCGCCTTACACATAGTTTAGAAAATAGCGAGAATGGGAAGTTAAAAGGTTATACAAAGTGGGTAACGATTATTTTAGGGTTTACCCTTGCATATTTTATTGTACGTGATATTTGGGGTATGAACACAACGCAACTGACGTATTTGCTCGTAAATGGCGACTATGATCAGTACCGTTTTGCGCGGCTTATATCATTAATAGGCGCTATTTTGACAGGGTTACTATATTTCCTATTCTATTATTATTTTATTCCGGGCATTTTATATGCTTTTACGAGTAATATTCCATATCGTTGGATTCAAAAGGTACAGCTTTATGTGATTCCTATTATTATTGTTGAAAAGCTTATTACGGTGATTATTTTTGCAGCGGTTGGTTTTGCGACGCCGTTTACATTTTTCTCAGTTGCTCCAATGGTATCGTATGTATATTATCAGGATTATTTGCTTTATTTTCTTAATCAGATCACTGTTGCGTCCGTTGTAACTGTATGGATTCAATATACATTCTTAGCACAATGGGAAAATCGCAAAAAAGTACTGCTTATTAAACTAATTCTTCTTCAAGTTATAATAGCAGCAATTGTGGCCCTTATTAGCATTTTACCAATGGCTACATGGATCGAAGGGTGGCTAGGTAAGTAATGTATGTGTCGAAAAAAGTGAAAATCACAGGCGCAATTATTGCGATAGTAGTATTAGTGAATGCTTATCTACTATTGAGAGAGAACGACATTATTCTAAAGAAATACTATATTAATGACGCACACTTTGCAGTAACAAAAGATCATGAGAAAATTCTCTCAACAGACGCTATTGTAACTTCAAGCAATGAGCAATTTATCGCAGCACCTGTTCAAGCGATTGATGAGGTGCTCGTAACGGAAGGGCAAACGGTAGATGTGCTTGGCGAATTGGTGCTCTTCAAGTTAGAAGAAACGGAAAAAGAAATTGCTCGACTAGAATCGGACCTTGCTGCCTATGAGACCGAGTTAGAAGAGTTAAATAGTGTTGTTTCACAGCTAGAAATAGTTAGTACAGAGACGAATTCAACTTCTGCAACCGATTCGAATACGACGCGTGTTGAAGACATCTTGAATCTGACTTTATCGATTGAGTTAGGGATTGAACAAGGTACACCAACAGTCGAGGGTATTGCAATTATTCAACGTGCTATAGCTGAAACGGAGCGACAAATGGAATTATTGTCTAGTCGTATTACCCAATTGAGTGAAAATAATATGTTAACGTCTCCTGTTGACGGCATCGTGAAGGAAATTGTGTTAGAAGGAGATTCGATTATCTTCAATATACAATCTACTGATAAGAAGCTAGTTACTTATGTAACACCAAAGCAATGGCAAGAAGTCGAAATCGATCAAATGGCTAAAATAACATTATTCAAAGGGCAAGATAATGAATTAACGATAGATGGAAACGTAATTGAAAAGCAACAAATTCCAGCTCTTGAGTCCATTGGCTTTCAAGAAATGAAAAAGCACGAAAAAATAAATGTTAACGAAACAGTATATGAGGTAAGTATCCAATTAAGTGAGGATATTTCCGATACGCCTATAGGGACATTAGCTACTGCGGATATAACAGTTAACGAAGAAACACATAGCTTGGGTGTAGATAACGAATGGCTTGTTCAAATCGAAAATGAGGATGACGACAAAGCGCAGTATATTTATATGCTTGATGGAAATGGTAATACATTGCTACAGCCTGTTGAAAAATACTTTGTCTATAAATCAAGGTTAAATCAACATGAGGCACTAACGATGGATTCGAAGGGTAGCGAGGAACTTGAAGAAACGGAACAACCTACAACACCACGCATCCAGACCGTAAATTTAAAGGCTGAATCAAAGTCAAAAGTGGTAAAAGAAGAACTGATAGATGTAGCGGTTATTTCAGGACCGGATGAATTGTATCCGATTTTTTTAGATGGAACAACCCGCAACCTATCCGCACCAACATTTTTACCATATCCACTTCAATCATTTGAATTAAGTCATATTGAAAGTGATTGGCGATTAATTTTAAAATATTGGTTGAAATAAACATGAAAAAGGCAAAGAGCTGAGGGGGCTCTTTGCCTTTTTCATGTATTAGCAAGTAGTGAAATTAAATAAATACCAATAATTTCCGATAATGAAGAAAAGGCTAGCTCTATTATTAGCGGACCTTTGGAGGAAGATCATTCCCTAATCTGGCTAGATCCCACGTTAGCGATGACAAAACTAGTTCATGAACATCAAGTTTGGGCAATAAAAAATCATTACGATATATTTTATGAGGTCGGAAATTATATGAAAAAAACATTAGCCTGTTTACATGCACATCATTCCAACATTGCTTATATCGAAAATGCGCTTTCCTCATATGACGTGGAGCTCGTGCATTTTGTTGACCCAGCATTAATGCATCAAGTTACTACAAATAGAGCATTCACAGTTGAAGATGCGAAACATAAGGTGAATGAGCAATTAGAATGGATTGCTAGCTGTCATGTCGATGCCATTTTAATTACGTGTACGAATTATATTGCTATTTTACAAGAACATACGGTATCTATCCCAATTATGAAAATCGATGAACCGTACTTTGAATGCATCTGTAATATCCAAAGTCCACAAGTTATGCTATTTACAAACCCTGCTACAGTAAAGGGTACGTTGGCACGTCTTCATCAATATGCGCACGATCATCAAAAAAATATTGATGTAGAAGCAATAGTCATTGAAAATACGTTTGGCTTAATCATGAAGGGCCACAAGTCACAATATGATGATGCTATTTATGAATATATAAATACGATGAATAAAGAAAAAATGAACATTTCAGTAGCCCAGTTATCGATGGTAGATGCTTCGAAAAAAGTAGGCGTGGGGATCATAAACCCATTAGATCCGATAATAGATGCTATTGTAAGTGAACTATATTTAATGAAAAAGGAGCTAAATACATGATTATTATGATAAACGGCGCTTTTGGTGTTGGGAAAACAACTACTGCACAGGCACTGCACGAAAAATTGGCGAACAGTATGATTTATGACCCTGAGATGGTTGGGGGAATGCTGAGACATGTTCTCCCAAATGATATTAAGCGTGCAGAAGCAACGACAGGAGACTTTCAGGATTTTGTACTATGGAAAGAGCTAACAGTAGAGGTGGCAAAGCGCTTAGTTGAGCACTATCAGCTGCATTTAATTGTACCCATGACCATCCGAAAGCCAGAGTATTTTGAGTATATTTATAACGGCCTCAAAAGCATAGACGAACAAACCTATCATTTTTGTTTAACAGCCAGTAAGGAAACAATTCATAAAAGACTTAAGGAGCGTGGGGAGCAGGAGGGCAATTGGTGCTTCCATCAAACAGATAAATGTTTAGAGGCCTATGAGAAATATAACTTTGGCCCAGAGATTGATACAGAGAATGTAAGTGTGGAGACAATTATTAATTTCATATTGAATGAAATCCAGCAGTTGAACACACCTCAAATAAAATAGTTTTTATCAAAATGAGAAAGGACAAACAAATGGATTATAAAATTTGGAACGGTGCGTCAGCCATTATTATTAAAGATAACAAAGTACTTATGGTGCGTGGAAAGGATACAAACAGCTGGGGTGTTCCTTCTGGTGGCATTGAACATGGTGAGAGCGCCAGGCAAGCGTGTATTCGTGAAATTTGGGAGGAAACCGGCTACAAGGCTCGAATCATTCAACCGTTACATATAAAAAAGACGATTATCGAGAACTATAAAGTTACGACGCAATATTTTCTGTGTGAAATTATTGACGGTGAAATCACCTATCACGATCCTGATCAAACAATTGTAGAAATTGCATGGAAGGGTTATGATGAAATCGCTCAAATTCAGCATGATTACAATGAAGATCAAAAGGTAATTATGCAATTACTAGTGAATGGATAATAATTTTAAAAACCTAGCGCGGTTATTATAAATCTATTATTTTAGCTGATTATTGTGAGCTACTAATTTTAAATTTTTGCGAAAATGAACATCTGTATAAGCTGAAATCGAACTACAATTTAATAATCAACTAGATAAAGCAGATGTAATTTACATTTCATGAAGGCATCTTTAAGTTTTTTTATTAATCGTATATTCTTATAGTAGAAACTCAGGATATTTAAATATTTCAGTTATGATATTAAACTAGTTAAAAACTTTTTTAAAAAAGTTGTTGACGGTTCGGTAAATAGTATTGTAGTATATTAAGAGTCGCTAAAACGTACTCGAAACAACATAATCAACTACTGAAATTGCTTGAAAAACTTTTGTGAAAAAGTTATTGACAATGAAGTTTGAAAATGTTAAATTAGAGAAGTCGCTAAAACGACATCGAAACAACATGAACCTTGAAAACTGAACAAGCAACGTTAATGAATATAGCTTCTTAAATGAAGCAAAAATGATTTCTAACTTAATTGTTAGAATCGCTAGCAAAGCAAATGAGCTTTCAAACTACTTTTATGGAGAGTTTGATCCTGGCTCAGGACGAACGCTGGCGGCGTGCCTAATACATGCAAGTCGAGCGAATGGATTTGGAGCTTGCTCCAATGACGTTAGCGGCGGACGGGTGAGTAACACGTGGGTAACCTACCCTATAGACTGGGATAACTTCGGGAAACCGGAGCTAATACCGGATAATACTTTGAACCACATGGTTGGAAGTTGAAAGATGGTTTCGGCTATCACTATAGGATGGACCCGCGGCGCATTAGCTAGTTGGTGAGGTAACGGCTCACCAAGGCGACGATGCGTAGCCGACCTGAGAGGGTGATCGGCCACACTGGGACTGAGACACGGCCCAGACTCCTACGGGAGGCAGCAGTAGGGAATCTTCCACAATGGACGAAAGTCTGATGGAGCAACGCCGCGTGAGTGAAGAAGGATTTCGGTTCGTAAAACTCTGTTGCAAGGGAAGAACAAGTAGCGTAGTAACTGGCGCTACCTTGACGGTACCTTGTTAGAAAGCCACGGCTAACTACGTGCCAGCAGCCGCGGTAATACGTAGGTGGCAAGCGTTGTCCGGAATTATTGGGCGTAAAGCGCGCGCAGGTGGTTCCTTAAGTCTGATGTGAAAGCCCCCGGCTCAACCGGGGAGGGTCATTGGAAACTGGGGAACTTGAGTGCAGAAGAGGAAAGTGGAATTCCAAGTGTAGCGGTGAAATGCGTAGAGATTTGGAGGAACACCAGTGGCGAAGGCGACTTTCTGGTCTGTAACTGACACTGAGGCGCGAAAGCGTGGGGAGCAAACAGGATTAGATACCCTGGTAGTCCACGCCGTAAACGATGAGTGCTAAGTGTTGGGGGGTTTCCGCCCCTCAGTGCTGCAGCTAACGCATTAAGCACTCCGCCTGGGGAGTACGGTCGCAAGACTGAAACTCAAAGGAATTGACGGGGGCCCGCACAAGCGGTGGAGCATGTGGTTTAATTCGAAGCAACGCGAAGAACCTTACCAGGTCTTGACATCCCATTGACCACTGTAGAGATACAGTTTTCCCTTCGGGGACAACGGTGACAGGTGGTGCATGGTTGTCGTCAGCTCGTGTCGTGAGATGTTGGGTTAAGTCCCGCAACGAGCGCAACCCTTGTTCTTAGTTGCCATCATTTAGTTGGGCACTCTAAGGAGACTGCCGGTGATAAACCGGAGGAAGGTGGGGATGACGTCAAATCATCATGCCCCTTATGACCTGGGCTACACACGTGCTACAATGGACGGTACAAACGGTTGCCAACCCGCGAGGGGGAGCTAATCCGATAAAACCGTTCTCAGTTCGGATTGTAGGCTGCAACTCGCCTACATGAAGCCGGAATCGCTAGTAATCGCGGATCAGCATGCCGCGGTGAATACGTTCCCGGGCCTTGTACACACCGCCCGTCACACCACGAGAGTTTGTAACACCCGAAGTCGGTGAGGTAACCTTTATGGAGCCAGCCGCCGAAGGTGGGATAGATGATTGGGGTGAAGTCGTAACAAGGTAGCCGTATCGGAAGGTGCGGCTGGATCACCTCCTTTCTAAGGATATTTTCGGAATTCATTCCTAGGGAATGAAACATTAACGGTTGCTGTTCAGTTTTGAAGGTTCATTCTTAATTGAATGGAACACTTCAAAAAAATATTTGCTCCTGTCGCTAGCGCTTTTGTCGCAAGACTGCATGAAGCAAATTCAGTGAAGCTTAGTCACGATGTGATTGAAGTTCGCTGTATTGTTCTTTGAAAACTGGATAAAACGACATTGATAAGTAATAAACAAACATAGATCAAGAAATTGATCGTGCAATATCCTTAAAATCTTACTTTTTAAGTAAGTTTAACTTTTGGTTAAGTTAATAAGGGCGCACGGTGGATGCCTTGGCACTAGGAGTCGATGAAGGACGGCACTAACACCGATATGCCTCGGGGAGCTGTAAGTAAGCTTTGATCCGGGGATTTCCGAATGGGGGAACCCACTATCTTTAATCGGATAGTATCTACACGTGAATACATAGCGTGATGAGGACAGACGCAGGGAACTGAAACATCTAAGTACCTGCAGGAACAGAAAGAAAATTCGATTCCCTGAGTAGCGGCGAGCGAAACGGGAAGAGCCCAAACCAAAGAGCTTGCTCTTTGGGGTTGTAGGACACTCTATACGGAGTTACAAAAGATTGGATTAGACGAAGCGACTTGGAAAGGTCCGCGAAACAAGGTAAAAGCCCTGTAGTCAAAAGTTCAGTCCCTCCAGAGTGGATCCTGAGTACGGCGGAACACGTGAAATTCCGTCGGAATCTGGGAGGACCATCTCCCAAGGCTAAATACTACCTAGTGACCGATAGTGAACCAGTACCGTGAGGGAAAGGTGAAAAGCACCCCGGAAGGGGAGTGAAATAGATCCTGAAACCGTGTGCCTACAAGTAGTTAGAGCCCGTTAATGGGTGATAGCGTGCCTTTTGTAGAATGAACCGGCGAGTTACGATTACGTGCGAGGTTAAGTTGATAAGACGGAGCCGCAGCGAAAGCGAGTCTGAATAGGGCGAATTAGTACGTGGTCGTAGACCCGAAACCAGGTGATCTACCCATGTCCAGGATGAAGGTGAGGTAACACTTACTGGAGGTCCGAACCCACGCACGTTGAAAAGTGCGGGGATGAGGTGTGGGTAGCGGAGAAATTCCAATCGAACTTGGAGATAGCTGGTTCTCTCCGAAATAGCTTTAGGGCTAGCCTCGTGATTGAGAATACCGGAGGTAGAGCACTGTTTGGACTAGGGGGCATCTCGCTTTACCGAATTCAGACAAACTCCGAATGCCGGATATTTATACACGGGAGTCAGACTGCGAGTGATAAGATCCGTAGTCAAAAGGGAAACAGCCCAGACCACCAGCTAAGGTCCCAAAGTAATCGTTAAGTGGAAAAGGATGTGGCGTTGCTTAGACAACCAGGATGTTGGCTTAGAAGCAGCCATCATTTAAAGAGTGCGTAATAGCTCACTGGTCGAGTGACGCTGCGCCGAAAATGTATCGGGGCTAAACGATTCACCGAAGCTGTGGATGCATACCATTGGTATGCGTGGTAGGAGAGCGTTCTAAGGGCGTTGAAGTCAGACCGGAAGGACTGGTGGAGCGCTTAGAAGTGAGAATGCCGGTATGAGTAGCGAAACATGGGTGAGAATCCCATGCACCGTATGACTAAGGTTTCCTGAGGAAGGCTCGTCCGCTCAGGGTTAGTCGGGACCTAAGCCGAGGCCGATAGGCGTAGGCGATGGATAACAGGTTGATATTCCTGTACTACCTCCCCACCGTTTGAGAAATGGGGGGACGCAGTAGGGTAGGGTAAGCAGAGCGTTGGTTGTCTCTGTTCAAGCAGTAAGGTGTGTGCGTAGGCAAATCCGCGTACTTTAACATTGAGCTGTGATGACGACTCCGTATGGAGGAAGTTCCTGATCTCACACTGCCAAGAAAAGCCTCTATCGAGGTGGGAGGTACCCGTACCGCAAACCGACACAGGTAGTCGAGGAGAGAATCCTAAGGTGTGCGAGAGAACTCTCGTTAAGGAACTCGGCAAAATGACCCCGTAACTTCGGGAGAAGGGGTGCTCTGGTAGGGTGTATAGCCCGAGAGAGCCGCAGTGAATAGGCCCAGGCGACTGTTTAGCAAAAACACAGGTCTCTGCAAAACCGTAAGGTGACGTATAGGGGCTGACGCCTGCCCGGTGCTGGAAGGTTAAGAGGAGTGGTTAGCGCAAGCGAAGCTGCGAATTGAAGCCCCAGTAAACGGCGGCCGTAACTATAACGGTCCTAAGGTAGCGAAATTCCTTGTCGGGTAAGTTCCGACCCGCACGAAAGGCGTAACGATCTGGGCACTGTCTCAACGAGAGACTCGGTGAAATTATAGTACCTGTGAAGATGCAGGTTACCCGCGACAGGACGGAAAGACCCCGTGGAGCTTTACTGTAGCTTGATATTGAATTTTGGTACAACTTGTACAGGATAGGTAGGAGCCAGAGATCTCGGAGCGCCAGCTTCGAAGGAGGCGTCGGTGGGATACTACCCTGGTTGTATTGAACTTCTAACCCATGCCCCTTAGCGGGGTAGGAGACAGTGTCAGGCGGACAGTTTGACTGGGGCGGTCGCCTCCTAAAAGGTAACGGAGGCGCCCAAAGGTTCCCTCAGAATGGTTGGAAATCATTCGTAGAGTGTAAAGGCATAAGGGAGCTTGACTGCGAGACCTACAAGTCGAGCAGGGTCGAAAGACGGGCTTAGTGATCCGGTGGTTCCGCATGGAAGGGCCATCGCTCAACGGATAAAAGCTACCCCGGGGATAACAGGCTTATCTCCCCCAAGAGTCCACATCGACGGGGAGGTTTGGCACCTCGATGTCGGCTCATCGCATCCTGGGGCTGTAGTCGGTCCCAAGGGTTGGGCTGTTCGCCCATTAAAGCGGTACGCGAGCTGGGTTCAGAACGTCGTGAGACAGTTCGGTCCCTATCCGTCGTGGGCGTAGGAAATTTGAGAGGAGCTGTCCTTAGTACGAGAGGACCGGGATGGACACACCGCTGGTGTACCAGTTGTCTTGCCAAAGGCATCGCTGGGTAGCTATGTGTGGACGGGATAAGTGCTGAAAGCATCTAAGCATGAAGCCCCCTCAAGATGAGATTTCCCATTACGCAAGTAAGTAAGACCCCTGAAAGACGATCAGGTAGATAGGTTCGAGGTGGAAGTGTGGCGACACATGTAGCTGACGAATACTAATCGGTCGAGGACTTAACCACATGTTTACGAAAATCAATGAACCGTTTATCCAGTTTTGAAAGAACAATCTTTCAATTTAATAAGTGAAGTGATGATGGCAAAGAGGTCACACCTGTTCCCATACCGAACACAGAAGTTAAGCTCTTTAGCGCCGATGGTAGTTGGGGGTTTCCCCCTGTGAGAGTAGGACGTCGCTTCGCTTATTTTTTTAATGCTTCAATAAGTATTTTATGTCGGAGGGGTAGCGAAGTGGCTAAACGCGGCGGACTGTAAATCCGCTCCTTAGGGTTCGGCGGTTCGAATCCGTCCCCCTCCACCATTTTTATTTTTAGGGGCATAGTTTAAAGGTAGAACTACGGTCTCCAAAACCGTCAGTGTGGGTTCGATTCCTACTGCCCCTGCCAATTAATTAAACAAAATATTTATAATGGCGGTTGTGGCGAAGTGGTTAACGCACCTGATTGTGGTTCAGGCATTCGTGGGTTCGATTCCCATCAGTCGCCCCATTTAAACAAAATTGAAATCTTTGGGGTATAGCCAAGCGGTAAGGCAACGGATTTTGATTCCGTCATGCCCTGGTTCGAATCCAGGTACCCCAGCCATTCTCTTTTAATAAGGAGCCATTAGCTCAGTCGGTAGAGCATCTGACTTTTAATCAGAGGGTCGAAGGTTCGAGTCCTTCATGGCTCACCAGTTTTATAAATTTCAAATACTGTCAGAATAAAAAATTCTAAGCATTTTGCGGAAGTAGTTCAGTGGTAGAACACCACCTTGCCAAGGTGGGGGTCGCGAGTTCGAACCTCGTCTTCCGCTCCAAAATGCCGGGGTGGCGGAACTGGCAGACGCACAGGACTTAAAATCCTGCGGTGAGTGATCACCGTGCCGGTTCGATTCCGGCCCTCGGCACCATTTTTTTAAATAAAAAAATTTTAGCGCCCGTAGCTCAATTGGATAGAGCGTTTGACTACGGATCAAAAGGTTATGGGTTCGACTCCTGTCGGGCGCGCCATATATATTTTTCAAATGACAGATCGGAATGTAGCTCAGCTTGGTAGAGCACTTGGTTTGGGACCAAGGGGTCGTAGGTTCGAATCCTGTCATTCCGACCATTACAATGGGGCCTTAGCTCAGCTGGGAGAGCGCCTGCCTTGCACGCAGGAGGTCAGCGGTTCGATCCCGCTAGGCTCCACCATTTATTTTAATAACAATCATGGCTACCTAGCTCAGCTGGCTAGAGCATTCGGTTCATACCCGAAAGGTCGTGGGTTCGACTCCCTCGGTAGCCATTTTAATATGTCGGAGGTATACCCAAGTCTGGCTGAAGGGATCGGTCTTGAAAACCGACAGGCGGGTAACACCGCGCGGGGGTTCGAATCCCTCTACCTCCTCCATTTTAATTGAATAGTTAAATTCCTATTATCGCGGGGTGGAGCAGTGGTAGCTCGTCGGGCTCATAACCCGAAGGTCACAGGTTCAAGTCCTGTCCCCGCAACCAAATAGTGTAGTGATTAGTAGCTACTGAGGTACGAAGTAGATACCAACAAAATAGAACTCGAGAGAACTATAACAAAATATGTTTCTTATTATCGCGGGGTGGAGCAGTGGTAGCTCGTCGGGCTCATAACCCGAAGGTCGCAGGTTCAAGTCCTGTCCCCGCAACCAAATGGTCCCGTGGTGTAGCGGTTAACATGCCTGCCTGTCACGCAGGAGATCGCCGGTTCGATCCCGGTCGGGACCGCCATTTGTGGGTTTGTAGCTCAGTTGGTAGAGCATTAGATTGAAGCTCTAAGTGTCGGCGGTTCGATTCCGTCCAAACCCACCATATGCGGGTGTAGTTTAGTGGTAAAACCTCAGCCTTCCAAGCTGATGTTGTCGGTTCGATTCCGATCACCCGCTCCAGTTTTTTAGAGGGCCTATAGCTCAGCTGGTTAGAGCGCACGCCTGATAAGCGTGAGGTCGATGGTTCGAGTCCATTTAGGCCCACCAAAGTATTATTCCGAAGTAGCTCAGTTGGTAGAGCATCCGGCTGTTAACCGGCAGGTCGCAGGTTCGAGTCCTGCCTTCGGAGCCATGGCCCGTTGGTCAAGTGGTTAAGACACCGCCCTTTCACGGCGGTAACACGGGTTCGAATCCCGTACGGGTCATTCATAAGCGTGTAGCGATTGCTACACGCTTTTTTTTTATAATAAGGGAATTTATAGATAGATAATTGCATTAACAATGTAACTAATTAAGTTTGACTATAGAGTGTAGCTCGGTAAATAAGTGAATTAAATTAAAGAACGAAAGCAGTCATAAAGGGGCTACTTTCGTTCTTTTTTTCTGTTAAAGAAGCAGGCTCATATAAATTTCATTTACAAATCGACCATGGATCAATAGGGAATCTCGTTTGACCCCTTCTTGCATAATGCAGTAATGATTAGCGGTAGAAAGAAGCATTTGAACAGGTAAAAACCAATACTAAGCTAAGTAATAAAATGATGTTAGTTGGAGGACTGCTTTTGAAAAATCATTTGTTAAGAATTACACTGCTTATTTTATTAGTCACGGGATGTAAAACAAATGGTAAGGAACAAATAGTAGAGGAAGCAGAACAGCCAAATAACCTAACTGCTGTCGAAGTAATCGCAGAAAACCTAAAGGCTCCGTGGGCAATTGAAAAGCATAAAGAAACCTTTTATATAACCGAGCGTACAGGAGCGATTGTAAAAATTGAGGCTGATTCTATGTCGCGTTAGAATGTGAAGCTTGAACAAACGCTTTCTACTGCTGCAGAGGCTGGGTTACTTGGCTTTGTGTTAGCACCGAATTTTTCAAATTCCAATGTAGCATTTGCGTATTACACATATGAAATGGCCGATAAACAGTTGAACCGTGTAGTATTGTTGCAGCTTGATGATGAAGTTTGGTATGAGCGAAAGACACTAATAGATGGGATTCCCAGTGGAATATATCATCACGGGGGGCGCTTGAAAATTGGGCCAGATAATAAGCTATATGTAACAGCAGGGGATGCATCCAATCCTGAGCTTACGCAAAATAAAGAGAATCTTGCTGGGAAGATTTTGCGTATGAATTTAGATGGCCCGATTCCAGACGATAATCCATTTAAAAACTCATATGTATACAGTTATGGGCATCGCAACCCGCAAGGACTCGTTTGGTCGACTGAGGGAGTAATGTATGCAACGGGGCATGGACAAAGCGCGAATAATAAGTAAATGAAATTAAGGTGGGCAAAAATTATGGCTGGCCCATTATTGAAGGAATAGAAAAGCAAGATGAAATGATGCAGCCATTATTCACATCAGGGAAGGACAGTACTTGGGCGCCGTCGGGTATGGCTTATGATCGTGATGTACTTTATGTGGCAGCTCTAAGAGGAACAGCACTACTAGCTTTTGATTTAAAAACAGATGAAGTGCATGAAGTTGTCAATGATGTTGGCCGGATTCGTGACGTATGGATTGAAGAGGATATGCTGTACTTTATTACGAATAATACCGATGGACGTGGGCAACCAGCTACGGGAGATGACCGATTGTATCGTATGAAGCTTATAGGTGAATAAATGATATTACATTAAATCCGCGCAATTGAAGATGGTTATATGCGCGGATTTTTCCGTTTTACAATGTAATCCAATATCTTCGTGTTAATTTTTGATCACCTGGATCAACGCGTTTGTCTTCTAATAAACCGCCATTGTTCTCAATTACTTTGTAGGAAGCAATATTATCATCTGTACATGTAACGAGGACTTTTTGTAAGCCGAAATTTTTGGCTTCTTCTAATGCCAGCTTTAACATTTCTGTTGCGAGTCCTTGACGACGTTTGCTTGGGGCAACGGAGTATCCGATATGCCCGATATAATTAAGCAAATAATCATTGAGCTCTTTACGGAAGTTAAGCATGCCGACTACGTTGTCATTGTTGTCTATCGCAATATATTGCTCTGCAGGCATATAACCATTTTGAACAGTTTCCCAATGGCGATTTTTTTCAATTTGATCAAGCCATTGTTCTATACTTTCGGCAAAAGCAATTTGTGAACTGCCCTCAATACCGCTTGGGTTATAAGGAAATTCATTTTTATAAGCAATAAGTTGAGACTCGTAAGCTAAGCTAGGGTGGATAAGCTGAATAGATGCCATATATATTTCTCCTTTTGATTTTTTTATAAAGTTATTCAATTTTAATATTTATGTAATAAAATGTAAACAAAAATCAGCCTATCTAAAAGTAATGATAGACTGTTTTTTTTACTATGCCCAAAATAATTCATCGAGTGTTTTATTTAACGTTTTACAAATCGCGATACATACACTGAGTGTCGGATTGTATTTGCCAAGCTCGATTAAGCCGATTGTTTGGCGCGTAACCCCAACTTTTTTAGCCAGTTCCTCTTGTGACAAGTCCATCTCAATGCGAGCCATTTTTAAACGTACATTTTTCATTTCATCTCACCACTCATCTTCATTATCTTCTAGCATTTTAGCATTAATTTGCTTACTTTTATTAACGGCGGATTGATAGCTAATAAATAAAAATAGGGCTAAAAATGGTGCATAGATTACTAATGAAATTAAAAACACCATAAAGAAATACTCAATAGCCTGTGCATTATTGTCTGTGTAGTTGATGGCACTATTTAATGCCATAGCTAGCGCGATTACGACACCACAAAGGATGCCAATTACGACTGTTTTTGTGCTATAGCGATATTTGCTGTTGGCATCATATATTTCAACCTCTTCTGATATAACGCCACTATACATTCCACGAATACTATAATAAATACCACATGTCATTAAAATAATCAGTTCAGTTGCTATATGCTCGAAACCACCGCCTTTATATATGTCATTAAGTAATGTATTTTTTGCTTCAGATATTCATTGAAATGGGTTATTTTGTATTTAAATTAGCATTATGTTATTTTTATACATATAGAATTCATATAGGAGGTTATGAAAATGCTTGAGATAATAAAGAATGTTACAGATGAACAGCAAATTATCAAGGTAATTCATGCAGCATTTAAACGTTATGAACATGATTTGATGCCGTCCAGTGCTTTAGCTGAAACGGCAGCTACAATTGAACAAGAGCTTGAAAGTAATGTGTTGATATGGGGCGCAGAGATTCATGAGCGGCTTGTTGGAGTTGTAAAAGTTACACGCTATAAAGATCATTTTTATTTTTCAAGATTGGCAGTATTGCCTGAATTTCAAGGGAAGGGCATAGCGAGTGCGCTCGTGAATTTTATTGAAAAGCTGGCAGTACAAGAGCAGATTCCATATGTACGCTGTAAGGTCCGTAAATCGGAAGTGAATAATATTAGGCTGTATAAAAAACTCGGGTTTCGCATTTCAAAAGAGGAGGTAACGACGAGCTCTCTAGGTTTTGTGATGGAGACGGTGACGATGGAGAAGGAGGCTAAATAGATGAAGGCGATACTGTTTGATTTAGATGGTACATTATTAAATCGGGATGCATCAGTAAAAGTTTTTGTGGAAAAGCAATATGAACGTTTACATAATTATGTTGGGCATATACCAAAGGAACAATATACTGAGCGTTTTATCGAACTGGATCAGCGCGGTTATGTTTGGAAGGACAAGGTGTATGCTCAATTAGTACAGGAATTTGCGATTACGAATATAACGTCAGAGCAGTTATTAGAAGACTATTTACATGAATTTAAATATAGCTGCGTAGCATTTCCAAATTTAATAGAACTGTTAGAAGCGTTAAAGAAAGCGCACTACAAATTAGGCATTATTACAAATGGTTATGGTCAATTCCAAATGGACAATATAAAGGCATTACAAATCGAACATTATTTTGATGTAATTTTAGTATCTGAATGGGAAGGAATGAAAAAGCCAGATGAGCGCATTTTCTTAAAGGCTGTAGGACAGTTACAGGTTACACCTTCAGAAAGTGTATTTGTTGGAGATCATCCTGAAAATGATGTGAAGGCTGCAAGGCGCATAGGGATGAAGGGCGTATGGAAAAAGGATGACCAGTGGGATGACGTTTTGGCAGATGCAGTTATAGAGGATTTGCTTGAATTATTACCCGTACTCGAAAAAATTAGAAAAACACATTTCGCGCCAAATAACACAAAATGATGTTGCATCTTTGTGGATTTCCTTGAATAATTCATACTTAGCTATCAACTAAAAAAATGAGCCACTAAGCAAAGTTTATGTTAGTGGCTCTATAAGGTTTTAGCAATTTACTCTAGGCGTGTTGCTCTGTTTTTGCTGAATCATATAAATGCACTTTTCAACGGACGTTTCAATATAGCCGATAATTTGCTCCAATGTGAATACATTTAGAGTGGTATGAAGATTACCGACTTTATCGTTCATGTCTTCGATGACATACCGAGCAAAATGCATCACTTCGTTTGGTTGCACTTCATCTAGCTTTAGTAACTGAGCGTCGTTTGTTAGATGGTTGATGAGTCCATCTTTTAAATTATAGTAATGAATAAGCTTTGTATTGAGTACTTGGAAATCCTGATGATATAGCGGGAGTACTTCGGCGTTTGTCTCAATACGATTTTTTAACCAAGGTAGATAGAAACCTTGAAGCCAATACTCATCCGCAATAAGATGTGCAAAATAGCCAAGAATAAAGTCATTGGTAGCATGTCCGTTATATTTTTTAATGAATGATTCATAATCAATCCTACGTGTATAATCCTCATGCTTTCCAGTATAAAAATGAGACGCTTCTTTATTTGAAGAAGCATCTGCTGCAATGCCACCTAATATAAATTCTGTTTTATTTGTAATGTGTAAAGCATCAGCCACTTTATAAGCGATAATGGCATGCATAATTCTAGATCCCATGATGTCACCACCCCTAGCAGTTTACCTGAGAAAACTTTGCTGTATCTACAATCAATCCTTGCACATTTTCAAGGTCAACATTGCCACCAGATATAAGTGTGACGATATTTTTCCCTTGCATGTTGAGCTTATTATAGAGAACGGCTGCGACAGTTGTTGCGCTTGAAGGCTCAATCAGTTGCTTTGTGCGCTCGAGTACAAAGCTAAAGGCCATGCGAATTTCGTCTTCACTTACGAGAACAAGATCATCTAAGTATTTCGTTAGCACTGGGAATGTTAAATCACCAGGTTGGTTTGTACGTAATCCATCTGCAATCGTGTTCGTTGCAGAAATCGCAGTGATTTTTTTGTTTTGTAGTGATAGGTATGTGTCATTGGCAAGCGCGGGCTCTACCCCAATTATTTGAATAGCAGGATTCGTTTCTTTTATGGCAGTTAAAATACCTGAAATTAAGCCGCCACCACCAATTGGCACAACAATGGCGTCGATGTTATGAAGCTGTTGTAAAATTTCAAGCCCTACTGTTCCTTGTCCCGCCATAATAAGCGGGTCGTCGTAAGGGGGAATATAAATGCCGTTTTGCTCGTTGGCAATTTGCATTGCTCTAGGTAGACGTTCAATAGATGTAGTCCCGCACTTTTCAACTTGCCCATTATAGCCGATGATGGCGTTAATTTTGCACTGGCTGGCATTTTCAGGCACAACAATTGTTGATGGGACGCCGTATTTATTTGCCACGTAAGCTACGGCTTGTCCGTGATTGCCTGAAGATGCCGTTGTCACATGCTGTGCACCATTCTCGACTGCATGAATGACCATATTGCTAGCCCCGCGTATTTTAAATGAGCCTGTTTTTTGTAGGTGTTCTGCCTTTAAAAAAAGTTGATTTCCGCATAACTTCGATAGCTGTTCCGATTGAAGAATCGGTGTCTCATAGACGATACTTTGAATACGCTGTCTAGCATCTTGAATATCTTTTAGTGTAATCAATTATTTCACTCCTTTATTTAATGGCGATTATAAAATCGATTTCAACTGGTGCGTTGCTAGGAAGGGTTGCAACGCCAATAGCAGTACGCGCATGGCGGCCTTTTTCACCAAAGATTTTCTCGAGTAGCGCAGAAGCCGCGTCAAGCACTTTTGATGGCTCGTAAAAGTCAGGTGCTACCTGAACATAGCCTGTTACTTTAAGGATATGTTCGACCTGATCGAGTGAACCAATCTGTGCCTTTAAGCAGCTAAGGCCTTTTAATACACAGTATTCAGCGAGTTCACTTGCCTGCTCGATTGTAACGTCTCGACCAACTTTACCGGGAAACGGAATGTGTCCATCGATGCGAGGGACTTGTCCACTAATATAAGCAATATGTTGATGAATTGTTACGGGTACATAGTTGTAAAGTGGGGGTGTTGCTTCAGGTAGCTGTAAGCCTAGTTCATGTAGGCGCTGTTCAATGGTGCTCAAGAAAAAAACTCCTCTCGATATGGATGTGATTAATACTATTTCAAGAAAGTTTGAGTGAAATCCTTGTATTGGAAATTTGTGTGTAGGCATTAAAAATTCTACGCTCATGTTATGCGAATAACGTAGAAAATCAGCTATTATTGATCATCAAATTGTAGATATTCTATAATATTTCCAAATGGATCTTTAAAGCTAATAAACTTTCCGGGCGGGCAAGCAGTTGGTTCTGCTACTAAAAATTCAACTGATTTTTCTTTTAAAAGTTTAGCTTTTTGCACGATATTTTCTGTTTTTAGTGCTAAAACAACGCGTGATGTACTTGCTGTGTTTTCGATTAATTGATCATTTTCTTCTAGAATGAATGGGATTCCTTTATGAACAAGTGAAACAATTTTAGGGCTATACTGTTTATTTACTTCAAAGCCTAAGCTATTAGTGTAAAAATTAATTGCTTCGTTTAAATTTGGAACATAAATAGTAATGACACAAACTTGATTCATAAATTATTGCCTCCCGTTTTTTGTGGATTTGAGAACAAACGTTTCTTTTAATTTTAAAGAATTGAAAGGGTAATTTATATAGTAATTTTTTGATTATTTAAAAAACAGCGTCACAAGTTACTTGACGCTGTTTTAACTTAATAAATTTATTTGCTTGTTAATTCTATAACAATAACACTAAGCGGAATTTCTTCATGTCCTCGCCCGTTCTCTAAGCTAGCAATCGCTGTTGGCTCAATGAACAGCTTTGTTGCACCATCTTTAATGGCGCCAAATGAAGTTGTACCAGTAAAGGTTTTAAAGTCGTCGGAAGTTTGTCCACCGCCGCTTGTCCCATCTACGTAAATGTTTCCTAAATTGTCTTTCACCGTAAATACAGGTGTTACAGATAGCCAAGATTTCATGAGCTCATCGTTTGCGAATTGTTTATAGGATAAAACCGTTGAAACGTCTGTGAATTCGATGGAATTTAAAGCTAGGTTTACGCCACTACTTTCTACCGTTTTATTGACTGCAAGTACGGTCCCCTCTAAACGGCTTAGTGAGAAGTTAAATGACCAATCACCCTTTACTTCCATAGTAGTTTCGTGATTGTAAAAGGCTTTTGGCTCCCATGTTACTTCGATTGTTTCAGGATGTTCACTATCTTTAAAAAAGGGTGTGAGTTCAGCTACACCGATATAGTGATTGTTATCTACTTGGATAATTTTGTCACTACCACTCATTCCATTAGCACCTTTGACATCGAACCAATTTCCACCGCTTACGGAAAGTGATTTTCCTAAACTTGATTCTGTTTTGAGGGCATAAGAAACGATAATATTTGTGCCGTCATATACAGCGTGATCGATTAAAATTGAAACACCGTTATCTGAATCAACAAGTCCTAAATCATCCGAGAATGATTCAAAGTTTGTATATTGCCCGTAATCATCATCAAAATAGCTGATGACATTATTCATAAATGGAATTTGAGAGGCTAAGGATGGAAAAGCGAAAGTTGTCACAGTAGTAGCACTAATGAGTAGTACGGCTGCAACGCTAAGCGATTTCCAAATGGGCGCTTTTTTACGTTTTTTGAAGACGTGCTGTTTGACGCGTTGTTTTTCAATCTCCGTTACTTGTTCTAATTCGAGGTTATCGATGTCGAGTTCCATCCATTCTTTCATGCTCATATAAAACGCTCCTTTAAGTTGACATGTTGTGCGAGTTCTTTTTTGCCGCGATATAAACGGTTATCGACAGCGGCTTTTGTTAGTCCAAGCGTATCGGCAATTTCGCTATTTGTTAGCTCTAAATAGAATTCATCATAAAAATATGTCGGTCGAGCTCAGCTAATTTACTAATGGCAAAGAGCAGTTCATTTTTTTGTTCGCGTTCAAGTATTTGTTGTTCGGTAGTGTAGCTTGTTTGCTGCTGTGCGAATGGCTGCTCTTCAGATTGCTCACGAGCTACGCGCTTTTCGTATTGTCGGTAGCGGTCGATTGCTTTATATTTCGTAATCATGCCAATCCATTTTTTAAAGTCTGTGCTGTCTCCTTGAAATTGCGCGGCATTTTGCCAAACACTTAAAAACACATCATTCACACATTCATCTACATCGTATTTGGATTGTGTGTGTAAAATTTTGTATGCAATTGCTTTAACAAGTGGCATGTAACTATCGATAATATAATCAAGGGCATCTTCCTTTTGTTTTTTCAATCGATCGATAAAATTAGTTGGTGAACTTTTCATAGGTTAGGCTCCTTATTGTATTGAAAAAGCTTTTTCATCTAGTACAACGAAGCAAGTGTAAATTCATTCTCATTATTTTTTAGAAAAGAAATTCTGCAATAAAAACGGTTTGATAAAAGGGGGAGGAATTATGAGTAATAAACAATTAGTAAAGCTTCGGTCAATTTCACTAGACGATTATACAGTAGTTTTGACGTGGAGCAAGGACCATATTTTTTGTTTGGCAAATGGATGGGAAATAAATCGACAGGAAAAGGAGCTACGTCAATGGTGGAAACATTGTGTAATGAATAAGGCGAAGGATTTTTTGCGATTGGGGATTGAGACAAGTGATAGGTTAATTGGATATGTTGATTTAGCTTGTATAGAAGGGAATACAACAGAGTTTGGTATTGCAATTGGCGATCGTAATGCGTGGGGAAAAGGATTTGGTTCACAAGCGGCGCTAAGCCTTTTTGAGTTTGCCTCAATCGAGCTAGGGATTACAAGATTTACTGCTGAAACACATGAAGCAAATATCCGTTCAAGAAGGATGCTACAAAAGCTCGGGTTTCAAGAGGTAAGTAGAATTGGAACTGAACGTTATTTAGAAATGGATAGTGCACTTATTCAATATGAAATGATTTTTAATTAGGAGTGTTTATATGTCGGAACAGGAAACGTTAAAACAAGCTTTACGATATCGAAATGAAAACAAATTGAAGGAATCCAATGAATTACTTGTAGCATTAGCAAAAGAGAGCCCAGCAGATGCTTATATAAACTATCAATGTGCATGGAGCTTTGATTGCCTGGGTGAAGAAGCGCAGGCAGTACCATATTATGAAGTTGCCATTCAAGGGAAGTTACACAAAGAAGATTTACAGGGTGCTTATTTAGGATTGGGAAGTACATATCGAACGCTTGGTGAATACGAAAAATCAAGGGATGTTTTTGAAAAGGCAGTAAGCTTTTTTCCAGAAAATGAATCGTTAAAAGTGTTTTATGCGATGACGCTCTATAATTTACAAGCTCATAGTGAGGCAATGGAGTTGCTGTTAAAATGTTTAACAAACACAACATCTGATCATTCGATTTTAATGTATAAGCGAGCGATTGAATTTTACTCAGACAAGTTGGATGAAACGTGGAAGTAATAGAAAAGGAAGTGTCCGTGAAGTGATTCGAGGACACTTTCTTTGCGATTAATTTTAATAACTAGTTAACTTCATCACGCGTTGTTCGTTTTTAAAGTGCAAATTTTCATTGTCAGTTAATGTGTAGCTAGGGACAATACTATGTGTACTTGCCCATGTATCAAATAGTTGCTGACGTTCTGATTCCTGATAATGCGGACAAAAGGTACCTTTTAATAGCCCTAAGCCTTCAAATTGTATAAAACGACCATCGACCTCACTATAGCAAGTCTCAAACCAGCACATGGCACCAGCACTGACGCCTGCTAAAATGATACCTTCTGCATAAGCATTTTTTAACACGCCATCAAATTCAGCTGCATTCCAGCAATCCAGCATATATTTTGTGTTACCACCGCCTACATAAAGAATATCTTGTGCATTGATGATGTGCTGAATGTCCTGCCTATGAAAATCTTGCTGTGTAATATGTGTTGTCTCATGCAGTTGAAATGAAGTGTGAAATTTTTCAATATAATGCGGATTATCATTGCTCGCTGTGGCGATGAACGCTATTTTAACAGGAGCGTTTTTCTGTGTAAGCTGAATCAAATATTGATCGATGGCTGCATTTTGTTGTTCAGAAAATCCGTCTCCTGAAATGGCGAGTATGTGCCGGTTCATTATGCTCATCCCTTTCTAAAACAAAGAGAGGTATCACGTACTAGCACGCAATGCCTCTCGAAATTTTTAATCACGGTGTACAATATGCACAACACCAAATTCATCTGCTTTATGTATAAGCTGAGCGAACGCTTGGGGTTTTAATTTGTGAATTTCTGATTTCGATAGCCAGTACAGCTTTTGGTCGTCATAATCGATCCCTGCATACGTTTCTTTAAAGGGAATCGTGCCACGATAGACATATAAAATTTCGTGGTGGGCTTGTCCTAGTGTGAAGAAATTTTCAATGATTGCAAATAATCTTATGTCTTTTAGCTGCTCACCAGTTTCTTCATAAAGCTCACGAATTGCCGCATCATTACTTGCTTCACCAAATTTTACGCGTCCACCAGGTAGCGAAAGAAGACCGTTTGGGAATTCGCTTATGAGGAGGCTTTCTTCCTGTTCAATCCAAACGGCCACACGTATATTGAGTTTTCCTTCTTCTAAAGGAATCGTTAAATCTTGCCTCATTCGTTTTGCTCCTTACGATAAATTCGCTTCTTCACGTAAAATCGAATACATTTTTAAATCGTGGTAAGTACCTTTAGAAAATTTCGCTTTGCGCATCGTTCCTTCATATACCATGCCTATCTTTTGCATAACTCGCTCGGAGCCAATGTTTTCCGCGAAGCATCGTGCTTGAATACGCTCTAAATTAAGCTCGGCAAAGCCATAATGAATAATTGCTTGCGCAGCTTCACTCATATAGCCCTTGCCCCAGTATAGATGTGATACGGCATAACCGATTTCGCCTATGCGTTCCTCTTTATTGAACATCACATAATCAATCGTACCGATAAATTCATCCGAATCCTTTAAAGTAACCGCCCACGCATAGTTATCCTGTTCGTATTTATCAATCATAAATTGTAAAAATTGTTTTGTTTGCTCTGGAGATGTGTGTGAATCCCATAATACGTATTTGGTTACGTCGTCGTTTGAGGCGTAAATGTACATAGCCTGTGCATCTTCAATTTTTAATTGACGTAAAATAAGTCGTTCAGTTTCTAAAACAGGAAAATTCATTATCATCACCTCAAGGTTCAATTATTGTACCCAGCCAACTTCATCAAAAGGATAAACCCTAATATTTGCTTTCCCGATAATTTTGTCTTTAGCGACTAAGCCAACACGTGCATCGCGACTATCACTACTTTTACGACGATTGTCTCCTAACACTAAATAATAATCTTCAGGAATTTTAGAACGGTCTGTCAGTTGTTCTAACGTGAAATCATATGTTAAATCACCGAAACCGTCTAACTCTGATTTATATTGTGACAAATATGGCTCTTCAAATTTTTCGCCATTCACGTAGAGTTCATCATTTTCGTATGCAATATGATCACCCGGCAAGCCGATAATGCGTTTAATGAAGTTGCGCTCATCAGGTGCTTTAAAAACAACAATATCAAAGCGCTCTAAATCTGTAATGGTTTTGCCAATTTTATTGACAATGATTCGGTCACCGTCCTCATACGTTGGCATCATGGAGGCACCGTCTACCATAATAGGCGAAAAAATAAATGTGCGGATTCCGATAACAAAAACGGCCGTTAAAACAATTACCTTTACCCATTCAAAAAACTCGTTTTTTTCTTTTTTCAATGTTAAACACCTCAACTCTCTATTAATCATCTGAATATTATAAATTCTATTTGTATTTCTAGGAATTAACAAGTAAAATCATTTTAATTCTTTTATGGGGGAGATTTGTATGAATATAAAGCAGCATATAAAGACGTTAGAAGAAAGTCATATAAAGCCAGATGTGCGTGAAAGTGTGGAGAAGCTCGATGAAGTTTTAGCGGATGCGTTTTTTGAAATTGGTAGTTCAGGCTTTATGTATGATAAAAAAGAATGCTTGGAAACGGGTATTGTGTTATCAGAGATGTCGCTGCATAACTTTGAAATGTATCCATTAGCAGATGGTGTTGTGTTGACGACTTATTTTATTGTCGATACGACGAGAAATCGCAATTCATATCGTAGCTCGATTTGGAAGCTGATTGATGGACGTTGGCAATTGTATTTCCATCAAGGAACAATTTCGCCATTGTCATTGGAGGAAGCATTGAAGAAGGCTTAAGTATCTTGAAACTCAAGCCTTCTTCAACGTATAGCTCGTTTTATCGAATAATGCCGTGCAATTTCAACACTTCAATAAATACTTCACCGGTATTGATCATTGATTGTTCATCGACGTCAAATTTTGGATGGTGGTGTGGATAGACGGCCTTAATGGACGGATTGCCACCACCAACGAAGAAAAATGTACCCGGTTTTTCTTGTAAATAATACGTGAAATCCTCTGCTCCCATGCTTGGTGGTACATTGACAACTTGTAGCTCTGGTAAATTAATCGACACTGCTTCACGTAGGGTAGCCGTTTCTGCTGGATGGTTATAAACTGCATCATAGCCACGTGTATAAGTAAAATTAATTTTTGCATCATATTGAATTTCGATTGCTTTGCACAAGTTATTTAGCTTTTTTTCAACCATGTTACGTACATCAGGGTTAAATGTACGCACCGTTCCAGTTAAATAGGCTTTATCGGGAATGACATTTCCGACTGTACCGC
Organism: Solibacillus daqui; assembly: GCF_028747805.1. Classification (NCBI taxonomy): domain Bacteria; kingdom Bacillati; phylum Bacillota; class Bacilli; order Caryophanales; family Caryophanaceae; genus Solibacillus; species Solibacillus daqui. Next base: position 3,867,450 of record NZ_CP114887.1, on the reverse strand, counting down.
TTTCGATTTTTCCGACTGTAACAACAGCGGATTCAATTGGGTCGGTATTACGGCTCACAATTGGCTGTACGCCAAAGACAAATTGCGCGGCTGCAACAATCGGGTCAATTGTTTCGTGTGGAGCGGCACCGTGTCCGCCTTTTCCCTGAATTGTAAGCTCGAAAAAGTCAGCTGCTGCCATTGCATAACCTTCACAAAATAGTATGGTACCAACATCTGACCATGAAGAAACGTGTGCTCCATATACATAGTCAACGCCGTCTAAACAGCCAGCCTCAACCATTGCCTTCGCACCACCAGGGACAACTTCTTCGGCAAATTGGTGAATAAATACGACATTACCATGTATCTCATCGCGCGCCTCGCTTAATGCTCTCGCTAAACCAAGTAGTGCGGCAGTATGAATATCGTGACCACAAGCATGGCTCACACCATCAATTTTGGATTTGTAGGCAACTTCCTTCTCATCTTGAATGGGTAACGCATCAAAATCAGCACGCAATGCAATCGTTGGTCCATCAAATGTACCCTTTAAAAGGCCAACAACGCCATTACCACCAACGTTTTCCTTCACCTCAATGCCATATGACCGTAGCTTTTCTGCAATCAGTTTTGGTGTATTTATTTCTTTAAAAGATAACTCTGGATACATGTGTAAATGTCTGCGAATTTCCACCATTTCATCAAAATTGGCTTGTAGCTTCTGCGTAAGACTCAATTCATCCACCCCTAAAATTTATAGTTTGTACGCTTCCCATTCCTCTCGTAAAATCCCCATACGAATGGAATCGTAATAATGACCTTCATAGAAACGTACTTTGCGAATACGTGCTTCCACTTGCATACCAAGCTTTTCACCAACACGAATCATGCGTTCGTTGCCAGACCATGTTGAATAGCCTACGCGTACGAGCGGCATTGTATTAAATAAATGTGCTATCCAAAGTTTTAATGCACGTGTTCCAATACCTTTTCCCCAAGAGCCAGCCTCATGAAGAACAATGCCCATTTCAAGCCATTTAGAAGGCTCATGCTCCCAAAAGTATGAAATAATACCACGTACAATCCCATTCACTTCAATAACCCAAAAGCTGTCATCGCCAATCCAATCTTGTTTTGATTGAATGAAGTCTTCATATGGTATTGCTTGATGTGGATAGTAAGGTGCATCCCATTTTTTCCACTCAGGTTGTTCTTCTTTGTAAATAAGCTCCCATAAACGGCCCATATCCTTTTGTGCAATCGGGCGAATGGTTAATTCTTGATCGGTATACATGAATGATAATCCTCTTTTCAATAATATTTTGTCTATTTGTCTAAAAGATTGAAAAGAGTAGCGTTTCTACTTTTCAATCACCTTTGTTGTCGTATTCATAGAAATCATTCCTTTCTTTTTCAGCTAATATTATTTTATCAGAAAATTTAGTAAAGTATATAATGGATGAAATAAATGGTAATTATCCTTGCGGGTTTGTAAACAAAAGGAGGAGTAACATGGGTGGGCGTAACAAGAGTATGTATGCTGGTGTAGGAAGCATTATTGCATATAGGGGGTACAGATATGAATCAAACTGAACAATACGTATATCACCTAGTAACACGAAATAAAATGCAACTTGGTCAAATCATTTATTTTGATCAGCATGAAAAAAATACATTGTACCGCTTCTTTTTTGAACAGGAGCAGCGCAACGCACAAGGAGAAGATGCTTTCCAAATTTTGCGAAGTAGAAATTCTGAAAATGGCTTACACATGGAGAAGGAAGATGCGGACGTTGTGTTAAATTATGCGGGATCAAGTGTACGCGCAATTCGAGAAACAATTGTAGAAATGGTTCGACTACAAGAATTTCCTCACTATCCATCGAGACTATCATGTTTATATGTAACAAAAAGCTATGACGATTTACTGAAATGGAAGGTGATATTCGACTCGTTTAACCGGAAAGTACTGCAAATTGTAAAATTAAAGGTGGATGGTAACTGTTTTAAAGGTGATGGCGAGCTGTTACCGAAAGAAGACGGAGCATCCTTTGCAAAGAAAATTGAACAGGCGCGCAGCTATTGGCAAAGTAATAACACAACTGCTTTACCAGAAATGCTAGTCGATGGCAGGATAGAAGTTGTAGAAATACTAGAAGAATTTGAGTAAGAGGGTGAAAAGGTTATGACGGATCGTGGTGCGGTTGTTATTGTAGAAAATGATAAGGTTGCGTTAATTCGACGTGAAAAGGCGGGGCGTGTGTATTATGTATTTCCGGGCGGTAAGCAGGAAATAGGCGAAACGATTGAGCAATGTGCAAAGCGTGAAGCATTCGAAGAGCTCGGTGTAGAGGTTGAAATAGGAGAGCTCTTAACAACGGTGCCTTATAACGGAATACAACATTATTTTTGTGCAAAAATAACTGGTGGGCAATTTGGTACAGGTCAGGCAGAAGAATTTATGGAACCGGATAACGGTACATACTTACCAGTTTGGATAAAGGCAAGTGACTTATACGGAAAAAATGTTATTCCAGCTATAGTTGTTCAAGTCTTAAATATGAAGAAAGAAGGGTAATTATGAGTAATCGCAATTACCCTTTTTGGTTAATGGATAAGCTTAATAGTAGGGTTAATTTCTAGTAATTTTTTAACAAAGTTTTCTTTATCTTTTGGTGAAACAAGTGTCATCTGCATATCGGGGTCAAAGGTAATTTCAATACGGTCAATGGACATTGCTGGTGCAGAAAAAGGATTTTTTGATGGGCGCAAGCTATGAATTTTTGCGATATCAATATTTGTTTTTGTAATGCCACCATAGATGATTAGCTTATTGTCCTGAATGACATACTTGGTGCCAAAAAATAGTATAGCTAATAGAGCGATTATCGCAATTGTAACAACTAAGGAAATAATATCTGGCTCCGTAATGACCCCATAAATCATTAGGGTAGGGACGATAATAAACATTGCCGCCATCCAAATATCAATTTTTGATTTGAATACCATGAAAAGCCCACCTTAAATTACATTTTCTCTTAATAATTGTATATGGAAATAGTTATTTAATGAAACTTTCTCTATCTGCAACCGTAAATAAGTTAGAAAATGTATCTGGAGGGGTTATATGGAACCGGTTACCAATTTAAAACAGACAATGGGGCAACTATTTTTAGCACAGCAATTTGAAGAAGTATATCGTGTGACGACGACTGAGTTTCAGCATTACGTTACATACGATCAATTTTTAAATTTGGCGATACCGTTTGTCGAAGGGGTAGAGCAATTTCGATTAGAGCATGAAGCTAATTTGCCATATTCAAAACAAATGATTTGGCTAGATGATATGAAAACAAAGGCAATTGTTGTGGCATTCAACCCAGCAAATGAAATTGAAAGCTTATTTTTAACACCTTTTACGATTGATGAACAAGCGAATAAACGCTATACAAAAAATACATATCATTATCCATTTAAGGGGGAGTGGTTTGTGTTTTGGGGCGGCACAAATGAGCTAATTAACTATCATTACGCTTACGAATCTCAGCGCTTTGCCTATGATTTTGTAAAAGTTCAAGATGGTCTAACATATCACCAGACACCAGAGCGCAATGACATGTATTTCGCATATAATGAGGAGATTTTGGCGCCACTAGAAGGTACAGTAATTGAAGTAGTAGATGGCATTGTAGACAATATTCCAGGGCAAATGGATGAGCAAAATCCAGCTGGTAATTTTGTCATCATTGAGCATGCAAATAAAGAATATAGCTTACTTGCCCATTTAATACCGAGTTCGATTACAGTACGAGTTGGGCAGCATGTGAAAACAGGAGAGACAATTGGACGCTGTGGCAATTCGGGTAATTCGTCTGAAACACATTTACATTTTCAAGTGATGGATACGCCAAGCTTAGCGAGTTGTAAATCACTGCGTATTCGATTTAACAGTAAACAAGAGCCGCTGCAAGGAGATACGATTAAGAGTAAAATCTAGCAGCAGCCTAAAAAAACCGTTTTATAAAAAATAGTTAAGGTCGATTCTTTCGCAACGATTGCGGAGGTAATAACAGTAATTTTAAGGGCATTTCAGCAAATTTTAAAATAGTGTAAGTAGTTAAGGTTTGTTTGAAAAGGTGGAAAAATCTACGGTTGAAGAAAAGGACGGCATGAAAGTGGTTGTACTAGTTGCACAATATAGTAACGAAAAACGTGTATTTACCATAACATTTGACGACAAAGATAAAATCGCAGGTCTTTTCGTTCAATAATTTTATGAATGGAGCGAACATTAGATGAAGCTCTTTAGCAAAATTACACTCGCAGTATTTATAATTACAATCGTTTTTACAGCGATTCAATTTCCAAATTTACCGAGTGAGGTACCAAGTCATTATAACATTATGGGCGAGGCAGATGCGTGGGCGAATAAATGGTTTATTTTCTTTATACCATTTTTAGGAATAGGTTTGTGGTTGCTACTTGGACAGGTAGAGAAATTTCTGGAATTTATAAACATGCCGAATGACGGTGAGCCGTTAAACGCAGCGCAGCAACAAAATAGTATTTTCATGCTACATACTCTTCGTAATGAAGTATTACTATTTATGTCACTTTTAACGCTAAAAGAGGTGCTAACATCGATTGGTTATCCGATTAGCTTAGGGATTTGGGAGTTTGTTATTTTTATAGGTGTACTAACTGTCACACTTATTTGGTTTATCGTGAAAAATCAAAAGTTAAAGGCAGCATAAAAGGGAGTGTCCGAGAAGAATTTCTGGGACACTCCCTTTGCGCAGAGGATGGAGGCTAGCACGGCGACTGAAGTCTGCTCTATCAGGTAAGGTAGCGCGGCAATTTCCTCAAAGTAATCGAGTGTCTATACTTATTGCACGAATAGTTGTACATTTTATGCAATTATATTTTGCTTAGTACCTTGCAATGAATAGTACCATTTGATACACTATTGTTTATAGAATAATAGTGAGGTGAAGAAATGAATCCTCAATTTAAAAAAGGTGTACTGAATTTATGTGTATTAGCGCTTTTAGAAAAGAAAGATATGTATGGCTATGAGCTTGTTCAAGCCATCTCTTCTCAAATCGAAATTTCTGAAGGGGCAGTTTATCCATTACTGCGAAGACTCACAAATGAAGGCTTATTTACAACGTATTTAATGGAGTCAACAGAAGGGCCGCCGCGCAAATATTATCAAATTACAGAGCAAGGTATTGCACAGTTAAACAGCTTGAGAAAAGAATGGGAAAGCTTTATTGCAGGAGTAAATACATTAATTCAAGGGAGTAATTAAAAATGAATGAACAACAATTTTTAGATTTACTTGAAGGTCATTTACAAAAAATCAATTCACAAGAACGTGCAGATATTCGCCGTGATTTTGAGGAATACTTCGAAAACGGGCGAGCAGAGGGAAAAACAACCGAAGAAATCATTGAATCATTTGGCAATATGGATGAGTTAGCAAATGAACTACTTGCTTCATATGACGAAGAAGATTTTGTACAAGCCGTTTCGCTTCATAAAAATGACGCGCATATCCCCTATAGCAATGTAAAAATGGATATTGATAATGTTAAGATTTCAGTCATTGCAACCAATGAGAATGAAGCAATGTTAGAAGTGAAGGATAAGGAAAATTTAACAACAGCTACAATGACAATTGAAGAGGATATGCTTGTAGTGAAGGCTGTGCGTAAGGAAAAGGTTCGCCGATTTTTATTTATTACAATCATTAGTTCAGTCGGATCAGCTGAAATCATTGTACATTTACCGAAAAAACAATATGACAATATTCAAATTGCCAATAATAACGGGGCCATTAAAATTACGGATACATTTGCCAAACAATTTCAGCTACAGTCTGATAACGGTCGCATCATAACGAATGCAATTGAGGGAACAAAGCTAGACGCAAAATCAAGCAATGGCCGTATCATTTTGGAAAATACGACGATTGAATACGTAAAAGCAGCTACTCAAAATGGACGCATAGAAGTTGAAAATTGTAAAGGGCTACAATATGAAATTGAGTCGTATAACGGTCGCGTTGTATTGAAACAGGTAGAAGCCAAAGTGCAAGCACGCTCACATAACGGTCGCATTGAAGCCGATTTCCTAGTAGTGAAGCATCCATTACAATTTAAAACAGATAATGGTCGTATTGTTTTGACAACGGTGGGTAAGCTTCAGGATGTTGTAATTGAAGGGAAAACGAATTCAGATGTCGTGACCATTTATAACGAACAAGTAACGCACTATGAGCATGGATCAAAAGAAAATACGATTCAATTACAAACAAGAAACGGGAAAATTACTGTAGAAGAATTAGTTACCCGGTAACGAAAGTCAAACTATTGAAAAGCGTTGCAGAAATTAGAATTTCATCCGTATAATTCGTATAATGAAGCTAATGATGTTTTGAAATGGAGTAATTACAATGAATACATTTAGCTTTAAATTGTTTGGTGGCTATAAGGTACATCTAGATAAAACAGAAGTAATAGTCGATTATACCGGAGAAAAGTTTTGGTTCATCCAAAAAGCAAAGCCACGCACGAAAACACTAGCCTACAGTGATATATTACGTGTGGAATACAAAGAATCAGGTATGACATTCGGTTATGTGCGTTTTATTACAAAAGAAAACGAAGAGTTTTTAAGTAGCTCATACGTCGCACAGCATGACGAAAATGCGTTTATGGTGGAAAAAGATGAATTAACGAAATTAAACGATGTGTTAGACATCTTAAAAAAATACTGTAAAAAAATTGAATTTCTTCATATGAAAGCTTAGCGAATATGCTAGGCTTTTTTCTATGTAATAAACTTTTTAATGCATAGGTTGGGATCAATCGCTCATGAAAGGTTTGTTGGAAAAATTACGAAAGGGTTTTCGTCTTTTAATAGGATAGCATCGTTTATGTTATAGAGAGGGGGCGGAGGCGTTTTACAGAGGAAGGAACTCTTGTCGTTACGAGTGAAGGACCAGAACGCCCAATCTATTTAATAAGATTTTAATACATGATCAGGTGGATAGAGTGCGTATTAACTTTAAAATACTTAAAGGAGTTCCTACAATTTAGGGAGCTCCTTTTTTAGTAGCTTAAAAATCCATTCACTTGAAAAGCGATTCATAGCTCAATATGTCGTAATTTGTTTCACGTGAAAAATGTTTTTTGACATAAAATAAGATATATATTCAAAAAATTTATTGAATATGAATAAATTAACAATTATTCTATAAATTTATAGTGAAAGAGTATATATTTAATAGGGTTATAGAAAGATTATTAAGAAATGTTGTCGAAAAACAGATCGGGGTAGAGAGATGATTAAAAAAATAGTTTTGCAAATGCTTGTAATCACTATCGTACTTACAAGTGCCGTTTCAATTAGTCAGGCGCAAGTTTTTAATGATGTGCCGGACGATTCAAAATTAACAGAGGAATTAATGGTATTGAGTGATTATGGTGGAATAACTTTGACACCAAATAAAGCCTTTAGAGCAAATAATCCAATTACACGGTATGAAATGGCTGAAATTTTAATGCATACATTACAATTAGAACCAGAGTACAATAATATTCCTACCTATTCAGATATTGCTGCAAATGATGAGAGAATGCCAGTAATTGCTGCAATTTTTAATGCCCGCATTATGGTAGGTTATGATGGAAAATTTAATCCAGATGGAAAGGTAACTCGTGCGCAAGCTATTAAAATTTTAGCTCAAATTTATGGATTAACTGGTGAGGCATCACAAGAATATGTGGATATTCCGAAAAATCATAATGACTACAAAACGGTGCAAGCATTTATTGCAAATCAAATTTTTATTCCTGCCAAAAATGAAAAATTTAAACCGGATGTCAATATAACACGCGGAAGTTTTGTTTCGTATTTAGCTCGTATTATAGAGCCTGCTATACGTATAACCGAACCGGAACAGCCCGTATATGAAAGCTGTGCCATAGATACTGGTAAGAAGCGTTATGTAGTTGATGTGGCCGTAACAAACTTATGGCACCAATCGAATCAAGCGCGTGAATTGGACTATCCTTCAACGAAAAATCCAGTAGAAATGCAAAAGTGGATTTCTTCGTTATCATTGGCACAAAAGAAATGGTTAGTAGGAAAAACCGATACACAAGCTTTATATGGGGATGAAGTGTCGCTATTAGATACTAAAGGAAAGTGGCAACGTATTGCTGCTAAAGACCAATATGTACCGTATTTAAAGGCGGGTTATCCAGGTTGGGTTCCAGTTACGCATGTTGTTGCAACGACAAAAAATTATGATGACTGCTTAAAGGCGATCATTACTGCAAAGAAAACGACGTTATTAGATGATGAGACGAAAAAGAAGTTTTTAGAAATTAGTTATGCCACAATATTACCTGTAATAGAAGAAGATAATACATATTATTATGTAGAAACACCAAGTGACGGCATTAAGCTCTTAAAGAAAAGTGATGCCAAGTCATATCAAAAGTATAGTGATATTGCAAAACCAACTGCCGATACGATTATTAAAGAAGCAAAGCGCTTTTTAGATTTACCATACTTGTGGGCAGGCACGTCCTCTTGGGGTTATGATTGCTCGGGTATTTTATATGGTGTGTTCCGAACACATGGTATTATGATTCCGCGTGATTCGTTTTATCAGGCAACGGGAGGAAAAGCTGTAGCAAAGAAAGATTTAAAGCCAGGGGACCTCGTTTTTTTCGCTTATAACGGAGGAAAAGGGCAGGTATATCATGTAGGGCTCTATGTAGGGGATGGGAAAATGCTGCATGCCCCGCACTATGCTTCTAAAGTGAAAATTGAATCAATGAATCAAGGTGCGTATAAAAAGAATTACTCAGGTGCGCGTCGGTATTTATAGTAGAAAGGGGATTGTCTGAGACGTTATATTGGACAGTTCCTTCAATGTAATCCGTATACGAAAAAACATCAACTCACGCTATTTTTTGCGAGTTGATGTTTTTTAGTTATGCGTTTTTTTGTTCTAGTGCTTGCTGATGTGCAACCTTTGCTTCATCTAATAGTGATGGGTTTTGTAAAAATGTATAGCCTGTTTGAGCAAGAGCAATGGCACCTGTAATAAGTGCCTGGTAACCATGCTCTGAATTTGCTGCTTCACGGAATTCATTTGTATGTGCGATTAAATCATTTGGTCCAATTTTAATATAGCCGTGAGAAGTAGGGACTTCATAGCTAATATTTCCAGCATCTGTTGAGCCTGGAGAACGGTGACCACGTGGGTGAACATCTTCTCCAAGTGCTTCTAGCTTTTCGGCTAAAATACGATCAGTTACTTCGTTGACAACAAGGTCTTTTACTTCGTTTTGGAAGCGTTCGATTTTCACTGTAGCTCCAGTTGCAAGTGCCGCACCTTCAGCAATTTTTCGAATTTTATTTGAAACTTCTTCTGTTTTCGGCCAAGATGATGCACGAATGTAAAAGCGAGCTGATGCATATTCTGGTACGATATTCGGTGCGTCACCACCATGCGTAATAATACCATGAATGCGCACATCAGATGGCACATGCTGGCGTAGTGCGTTAATACCGTTAAATAATTGAATAACGGCATCTAGTGCATTAATTCCCTCTTCGGGTGAAGCTGATGCATGCGCGGCTTGTCCGTAAAAATGAAAATCAAGAGGATCAACGGCTAGCGATTCATTTGTCACACCTGTTTTTCCAGAAGGGTGTAGCATGAAGGCAAGGTCAACATCCTTTAAGTAACCGTGACTTACAAAGCTGCCTTTAGCACTCCCATTTGGACCGCCTTCTTCTGCAGGTGTACCAAGTACAATTACCTTACCACCAGTAGCAGATAATGTATCGGCTAATGCGATTGCAGCAGCAACACTTGTCACACCAATAATATTATGACCGCAAGCATGGCCTAAACCAGGTAAAGCGTCATATTCCGCTAAATAAGCAATTGTCGGACCAGGCTTGCCGCTATCTTTTTGTGCGTAAAAAGAAGTTTCATGACCAGCAACCGCGGTTGTTACATCAAAGTTTGCTTCTTCTAGAAGTGCTACAAGCTGTGCGCTTGCAAACACTTCTTCGTTTCCGATTTCCGGATTCGCGTGAATGGCCTTACTTGTAGAAATATATTTTTCGCTATTTTTTTGTACTGATTTTGCAATAATTGTTTCGTTATCAACTGTAACTGTCATGGAAATGCCCCCTTCTTATTTCGATTGCACCTTTAAGTCTTCGAAGGTTGTTTGTAGCTCTTCGTCTGTTAAGATTGTCATTAATGAACCGCCATTTGAATCCTCTTTAATAGCCTTTTCAATTTCTTCTGTATGGTATAGTTCGATAATTCTTTGGTACACTTCATTGTCTTTGTCTTCTGCACGTGCAGCGATAATGTTGACATACGGATAGATGCTTTCATCCTCAGCTAATTCGCGGTAGATAGGGTCTTCTCCAGGATTTAAGCCCGCTTGACCTGCAATGCCGTTGTTAATAATTGCGGCTACCACATCAGGTAATACTTGAGGTGTTTGCTGTGCTGTCATTGGGATAATGTCTAAATTTAATTTATTTGCTGTAATTTTAGTGGGATCACCGAATAATCCAAAGTCCTCAGCTAATTCAATGAAGCCTGCTGATTCAAGTAAGCGTAATGCACGTGCTTGGTTTGATGGATCATCTGGAATGGCAATTTTGTCGCCTTTTTTGATTTCGTTAATGTCTGTAATTTTTTCAGAATATAAACCAAGCGGCGCAAATACTGTAGAGCCAAGCGGAATTAATTCATTGCCACTTTCGTTAACATAGCTTGCAAGGAATGAAATATGTTGGAATGCATTTAAATCAACTTCACCTTGTGCTAATGCGTTGTTTGGTAATGTGTAATCAGCGAACTCTACAAGCTCGATTTCGATACCTTCTTTTTCTAATTTCTCTTCTAAAATGGGCCATTGTGCACCATCCGCACCGTTTACCCCGATTTTTACTACCTCGTTGTCGTCACCACAAGCTGCTAATGCAAAGGCTGATAAAGCTGTAACAGCTGTTAATAAGATTTTTTTCATAAGTTTTGAACTCCTATCGTCTTAAGATTTTTTTTGCTAAAGTATTGCCAAGCCATTGAGCGAGTTGAACTAAAATAATTAATATGACAACTGTGACGATCATGACGCTACCATCAAATCGTTGATAGCCATAAGTTATGGCGATATGACCTAAACCACCGCCGCCAACTGTACCTGCAATAGCTGAGAAATCGATTAAACTAATTGTGACAAATGTTAACCCTAAAATTAGAGGTCCTAAAGCTTCTGGTATTAATACCGTAAAGATAATTTGCAGCGGGCTAGCACCCATTGCTTTAGCAGCTTCAATTACGCCTGGATCAATGCTAATTAAATTTGTTTCTACAATACGGGCAATTCCAAATGCTGCTGCAATGGTCATTGGGAAAACCGCTGCGCTTGTACCAATTGTTGTGCCCATAACAATACGTGTAAGTGGGGAAATGGCTACTAAGAAAATTAAAAATGGAATTGGTCGCACAATATTAATTAATAGGTTGAGTAAGTTAAACGTTAGCTTACTTTCTAAAATATTGTTTTCTCGTGTTACGAATAGAAGTATTCCTATAGATATACCAAGAATTGAGCCGAAACCAAGCGTCAAAATTACCATATAAAGCGTTTCACCTGTTGCCTCAATAATTCTCGGCCAAAATGTACTCCAATCAACTTTCATGTAACTGTACCTCCTCTATTTCAACTTGCTGTGAAAGTTCGTCGATTACTTTCTTTACTTGAACATCATTTCCTTGGAACGAAATGAGTAGGTTACCGAATAATTTATTTTGTAACTCGCGTACCGAACCATAAATAATGTTGAATGGTACTTGATGTTTTTGCGTAATTTCGGATAGTAGAGGATTATGCGTGAGCGATCCTTTAAACAATACTCGGTATAAATGCTGTCCTCCTGATTTTTGCCACTCTTTTAAAATTTGCTCAGAAGGAATGTCCTGATGCACCGACTGAATAAAGCGCTGCGTTGTTGGATGTTGCGGTTGCGTAAAGACATCGTAAACATCGCCTTGCTCAATAACTCGTCCTTGCTCCATTACGGCTACTCGATTACAAATGGATTGAATGACATTCATTTCATGCGTAATTAATAAAACCGTAATGCCGAATTCTTCATTTACTCTTTTTAATAGCTTTAAAATATCAGCAGTTGTCTCTGGGTCAAGTGCTGAGGTTGCTTCATCACAGATTAGAATATCTGGATTTGTTGCAAGCGCACGAGCAATGCCAACACGCTGCTTTTGCCCACCGGATAGTTGTTCAGGATAGTCACGTGCTTTTTCAGATAAGCCAACAAACTTTAAAAGCTCTGCTGTGCGACGGTCGATTTCTGCTTTTTGTGTGCCCGCTAATTTCAGCGGATAGCCGATATTACCGGCAACCGTTCTTGACGTCATTAAGTTGAAATTTTGAAAGATCATCCCAATGCGACGACGTAATTGGCGTAAGTCTTTTTGAGATAGTGTTGCTAAATCGGTTCCTTGAATTTTTACGGAGCCAGTTGAAGGCGCTTCAAGTAAATTCACCAGGCGTAACAATGTACTTTTACCAGCTCCACTAAAACCGATAATCCCAAAAATATCACCTTGGTCAATGGTTAAATTGACATCGCGTACAGCATGAACTTCTCGATCTTTCGTTTTAAATACTTTTGATATATTTGAAAATTCAATCATTTCAAAACCCACCTTTACTATAAAATGCTCGATACGAAACCTTCTTGAGACAATAAAAAAACTTTCGCATCTAGAAAATAAGATACGAAAGTTGAATAGTTACCATTACTTTTGCTCTTATCTTCCAAGTGTATACTTGCAGGATTTGGCACAACGCTATGTATAGCTGCTGCCGAGACTTCAAAGGGCCTGTCCCTCCATCTCTCTTGATAAGAAAATATGTAGTTGTCATTTGCTATGAATCTTATAATAAATCCAAGTAAAACACTTGTCAATATATAAAATAAAAATTTCCGTTTTTCTGAAAAATACTAATAGCATACAACTCATGAATATGGTTAAAAATTTACTTATCGCTAGTGGGAAACTGGGTATATATAATAAAATAAATTAAAATAAAGAAAATGAGTAGGAGGCGTTAAGGTGAATAGTTGGCTATTAGCATCGGTAATCCTATTAATACTAGCTGTTGTTATTCTAATCGTGTGCATTATTGCAGTCATAATGCCAATAAAAAAAACAATGACGATTTTGCATGCACATTCGGAAGGTATTCAAAAGCAAATGAACGGCATTCAAACGCAAACAACGCTTTTGGCGACAACTGCGGAAAAAATGAAATATGATATTGAATACAAAATAGAGACTGTGCAAGGAGTTATACAATCCTTGAAAAATACAGGCGATGTGTTAAATGAAATTAGTGATTCATCACAGGCGTTAACTTCTAAAGTGATGCAAAAAGCGGCGGATGATCCAGTACGTCAAGCACAAGTTGAACAGTGGACAAATACTGCAATGGGTTATTTAAAACGTAATGGATAGGAAAAGCATACAGGATGAAGCGGTTAGTACCGAACATCCTGTATGCTGTTGTTGTTTATATGAGGCTTTCAATTGCATTTTCGATGTCTAACATGGAAGTATCCGGTTCAAAGCGATGAAAAGCCCGATGCTTAGAGTTTAGAATTCTTTCATCGGGCTTTAAATATATTATTTTAATACATCTCGATATTCTGGATTTTTATCGAATTGAGCCTTGGCAAATGGGCAGAGCGGCACAATCTTTTGATTATTGGCACGGACATGCTCGACAAAGGTTTTTACCATCTCTTGTCCAACACCGCGACCACGTGCTGCATCAGCTACAGCGGTGTGATCAATAATATAAAATTCATTATTGGATTTGACGAATGTCATTTCACCAAGCTCTTGACCATCTTCTGTTGTAACAACGCGTGCTTCTTCAATTAATGTTTGCAAAATTATTCCCCTTTTCGAATGTATTGTAAGGCACCAGATGGGCACCGGTCAATTAGAGCTGCGACTACATCTGTTGAAGCGGCATCAGCAATAATCCATGGCTTCCGTTTTGTGTCAAAAACATCATGATTGCCTTTTACGCAAATTCCTGAATGCTCACAGATGCCTGTTGAGAAAAATACGTCAATCTTTTCACCTGTGTATTTCCGATAGCCGTCATTTAGTAGTTGTTGTTCGTTCATGTTTATCATCCCCCCTATCTTTTTAGTATACACATTTTAACTTCATTAAGGGACAGTAAGACGTCCACTTCAACTGACAAGTGTCAGGATTAAGCTAAGTGTGCAATGAGAACTCCCCACCGAGCAAAGTTTCATTTTATACATACACCTAAAATATGAAGCTTTAAAAATCGTTTTGAACCGCTTTTCTTCTGTACTACAACAGTAGTTGCTCGCTTGTGGAATTTTTCTCTAATTTGCGTTTTATTCGTTGAAAATTCATGTGTCACAAAGTGTTCAAAGAAAGCGGTTTATTTTTGAACACATTGTGAAAAGCTAAATATATTACTTTCTTTTTCTAAAAATCGGAGTAGAATGAGAGTCAAGTAAGGTGTTATACAACAAGTTGCAAATGTCATTAGAGAATGAACAATTTTATTATATAGCTTTATAAAAAAGGAGAAATGAAACATGTGGGTAGTAACAGTATTTAACAATCAAAATGATATTCGTATGTTCGAATACACAACAAAAAATGAAGCAGCTTTACAATTAGCAAAATATACAAACGCCGTTTTATCATACACAAACTAATTTTTACTTGCTTTTGCGTGGGGTCAATCCCCCGGCGGCTGTCATAGGTTTTAAGCGACATTTTTTTGTAGGCTTGAAAAAAATCTCGACGTTATTACGTAAAGACGTAATTGATAAAAAGGAGCGAAAAAACATGTGGGTAGTAACAATTTTCAATAATCCAAACGATATTCGTATGTTCGAGTACACAACAAAAAATGAGGCTGCTAAAATGTTATCGAAGTACTCAAATGCTGTTTTATCATTTACAAACTAATCGGTATAAAAAAAAGCCAAAGTCGGGGAAATCGACTTTGGCTTTTTTAGGTTAGCTAGAGAAGGATAACTTTTCCGATGAACCCACATAAGAAAAATCATCATTAGTGGAGCATTTAAAAGCGGCAAATAGTGAGGAACTGTTTTCAATACATCAAGATGTTTCGGAATCCGTGCAACACCTTGATGTATTGCTCGATAAATTAGTGGATCAAACAGGTGAATTAGAAATATTATTTTAGCTTTTCTCAATTATTGAACAAAAATACACTTAAGCGAGAATCAAATAAAATAGCGTGAGAGTGAAAACCTCGTGTAGTAATAATGCGCTTTAAGCGGTGCTTCTGCGGTGGCCAGAAGGGAAGAACGAATGCTAAAACCGTCACATCCTATGACAAATCATTCACGAATAGCTTCGTGCTAGCCTCCATCCTCGGCGAAAAAGGAGTGTCCCAGAAATACTTCTAGGACACTCCTTTTTCTCATGTTTGGAAAAATGAACTTTGTCATGTAAAAATATTATTTTAGACAAAAATACAATGGATATATAGAAAAACAAAACGGATTTGTTAGAAAATAAATACATTAAGTAGTGATTTTGTGTTCTTTTGACATAAATCGGTTAAATCTAGATGGATAGCAAGAATGGTAATAATTGAAGAAGTGATTTTTAATTTCTAGAGCGAATAGGTTGACTAAATTTGGTTAATATAAGATAATCTAAACGGTAATAATAATTATTTTATAATAATTATAATGTTAATCATTTATATACATTTAAGGAGGAAATACACATGGCTTTAATCGGTAAAGAAATCGCACAATTCGCTGCAAAAGCGTTCCAAAAAGGTGAATTCATCGACGTAACTTCAGAAAACTTCAAAGGACAATGGTCAGTAGTTTGCTTCTACCCAGCAGACTTCACATTCGTTTGCCCAACGGAATTAGGTGACTTACAAAACGAATACGCTACATTAAAATCTTTAGGCGTTGAAGTATACTCAGTATCAACTGATACTCACTTCACACACAAAGCATGGCATGACACTTCTGATGTAATCGGTACAATTGAGTACATCATGATTGGTGACCCATCACACACAATTTCAAAAGCATTTGATGTGTTAAATGAAGAAGATGGCTTAGCAGAGCGCGGTACATTCATCATCGATCCAGATGGCGTTGTTCAAGCAGTAGAAATTAACGCTGGTGGTATCGGCCGTGATGCTTCAACTTTAGTTAACAAAATTAAAGCAGCTCAATACGTACGTAACAATCCAGGTGAAGTTTGCCCAGCTAAATGGCAAGAAGGCGGCGAAACGTTAACACCAAGCTTAGACTTAGTAGGTAAAATCTAACGGTTACTCGTTAATCAATAAAACTTTTATGGCGGCAAAAATTAACCTTAGTGGATTGATTTTTGTCGCTCTGTTTTTAATTAGGGAATTAAAATAGGTTGGCTCTCTGTTTATGAAATAATACAGGAAAGAGGTGAATTGTTTGCTGTGAGAGAGTGTATATGCGCTGTTTTTGGTAAAACAATAGTGCGTTATAGTCACAGCAACAAATGCTATGTTAGATAATCAAATTAAAGCGCAATTACAGCAGTATTTAACGATGCTTGAAGGCGATTTACTTATTAAAGTAAGTGTTGCCGACGATAAAACGTCCCAAGATATGTTAAACCTTGTAGAAGAATTAGAAAAAATGTCACCACGTATTACGGTGCAGCACGCGTTATTAGAACGTACGCCAAGTTTTAGTATTGACAAAGTAGGTGCCGAAGAGTCAGGGATTGTTTTCGCAGGTTTACCACTAGGGCATGAATTTACATCACTTGTGTTAGCGTTATTACAAGTTTCTGGTCGTGCACCGAAAGTAGATGCGGCAGTTGTAAAACGTATTCAAGCGATTAAACAGCCAATGAAATTCGAAACATACGTAAGCCTAACATGTCATAACTGTCCTGACGTTGTACAAGCATTAAACATTATGGCAGTGTTAAATCCTAACGTCTCCAATACAATGGTTGAAGGTGGCGCGTTCCAAGATGAAATTAAAGCACGCGACATTATGGCAGTACCAACCGTATTTTTAAACGGTGAAAACTTCGGTGGCGGTCGTATGGAGTTAGAGGAAATTTTAACGAAGCTTGGTGAAGTATCGGATGGTTCAGAGTTTGCTGATGTAGACCCATTTGACGTATTAGTTGTTGGTGGTGGTCCTGCTGGTGCTTCGGCTGCGATTTATTCGGCACGTAAAGGTATTCGTACAGGTATCGTAGCAGACCGATTCGGTGGTCAGGTGAATGATACGTTATCGATTGAAAACATTATCGGAACGAAGGCTACAGAAGGTCCAGCATTCGTATCAAGCTTAGAGGCGCACGTATTAGATTATGATATCGATGTACTGAAGTCTCAACGAGCAGCGAAAATCGAGAAAAAAGATTTCGTGGAAGTAACATTAGAAAACGGTGCGGTATTAAAAGGGAAAACAGTTATTCTTTCAACAGGTGCACGCTATCGTCAATTAGATGTACCAGGTGAAGAGCAATTTAAAAACAAAGGAGTTGCGTACTGTCCACACTGTGATGGGCCAATCTTCAAAGGCAAAAACGTGGCAGTAATCGGCGGTGGTAACTCTGGTGTTGAAGCGGCAATTGATTTAGCAGGTATCGTCAATCATGTAACACTAATTCAACGTGGCTCGGAATTAAAGGCGGATAAAGTACTACAAGAGCGTGTGCGTTCATTAAAAAATGTGACCGTTCTTACAAACGCATTAACTCAAGAAATTACAGGTACCGATAAAGTAAATGGTTTAACTTATATCGATAGCGTATCTGGAGAAGAAAAGCATATTGCGTTAGAAGGTGTGTTCATTCAAATTGGTTTATTACCAAATACAGAATTCCTTCAAGGTGCTGTAAACATGAATGGGCACGGTGAAATCATCGTTGATAAGCACGGTGCAACAAATATCCCAGGTGTGTTTGCAGCAGGAGATTGCACAGATACGGCTTACAAACAAATCGTCATTTCTATGGGTTCGGGTGCAACAGCTGCACTGGGCGCGTTTGATTATATGATTCGTAATGTAACCGACAACCATTTAGTAAAATCATAAACCAACGTCCGTTGTATGAATTTTTCGTACAGCGGATTTTTTAGTTGTTATGAAAGAACGCCAATACAGGAAAAGGCATCATTTCGCTTTTTCCATTCATGTAATGACAAGTAGTCATCGGTCGACAATGTATTGTACAATGCGCTACATTGAAAGAAGTAGTCATTTTAAGGAGGGTAAATTATGGTGAACCGCGAACGAACATTGCGCATTTGTCCAAAGGGGCATCGTTATTATAAAAGTACAGACTGTGGCACTTGCCCAAAATGTGAGCAGGAAAACAAGCCAACAGAAGGTTTCTTAGCACGACTATCATCGCCTGCTCGTAATGCATTACTACATGAAGGAATTACATCGCTTAAACAGCTTGCGGATTATAGTGAAAAAGAGATTTTAGCATTACATGGTGTAGGTCCTACTACGATGCCGATCTTAAAAACGGCATTAGAGGAAGAAAATTTACAATTTAAACGTTAATAAATAGCAGTAGTGAAAAGTAAATTTCTTTCATTGAGGATAACGAAAAATATAGATGAATCCAAATTTACATCTACAATTGAATAAAAAAAGCAACTAAATAGTAACGAAAGCCTATGGTAAAAAGGGCAATGCTTTTCAACCTTCCGATATTGTTCACAGCTATTTTATTTGTCTTCAATTACAATAAAAGTAAAAAAGATTGGAGTAAGATGAAATGAAGTTGAAATTAGTGGCAGTGAGTCTGTTAGCAGTAGCGGTATTAGCAGCATGTGGTGATGAACAACAAACAGAAAGTAAAGCAAATACCGAGCAACCGCAACAGGGCGAGCGGCAAGCTAAAACGACGGTGACACAGGGGCAAACCGATGATATTAAAGGGTTAATTGAAAACTATAGTTCAAATAAAACAACAAACGAAAAAGCATCGATTACGTCACAACAACTAATCGTGACAGATAAAGACGGGAACGAAACACATTATGCATTACCGACGGATGAGTTTTTCGTCTCAATTGCACCGTATTTTACAAATACACATCCTTGTAAAGACCACAGCTTAACAGGTTGCCAAGGAGAGCTTGTCGCAAAAGATATTGACGTTTTCATTGAAAATGAAAACGGTGAGGTTATTTTTGATGATACAGTAACAACATTAGAAAATGGTTTCATCGATTTATGGTTACCACGCAACGAAGCGTTTGTTATTGAAATGGTGCATGATGGAAAGAAAGTATCAGGTGAGATAACAACGTTTGATGAAGATGGGACATGTGTGACAACATTACAAATGATTTAAAACAAAAGGAATTGGAAGCGTTAAATCTCCAATTCCTTTTTTACTGCTTTAAAATATCACGATTCGAATAGGAGAATTTCGCTGAGAAATTTCTTACCTTTTTAGTGAAATTGTACATTCTCATGGAATTATTTCTATTGAAGAAGCATAAAGGAAATTGCTTGCCATATTTTTTTCTGTTTTTGTACAATATTTGTGTAGTGGTAGAGTATGGTAATTTTTATTTAATAATTAGTAACTCATGAAGGGGTTGAAAGGTTATGTCCAAGCATCCATTAGAAAAATGGGGAAGTTTGATGGGTGGGAAAAATACACGCTGGGTTGTTGTAGCATTATGGATTGTATTTGCAGTGGTATTAGCATTTATTTTCCCGCAAATTAACAATGTAGAAAACTATGCTGGTGAAGAAATTCCGGAAACGTATACATCAGTTCAAGCTGGCAAAATCATCGAGGAGCAATTTGCTTCAGATAGTGGGATTCCGCTACTGATTACATGGTATAACGAATCTGGTTTAACAGAACAAGACTTATCAAATATTCAAGGGCTTTATAAGGAATTAGCACAAAACCCATTACCAGGGCAAGAAACGATTCCGCCATTCCATGAAATGCCCGTGCAGGCGTTAATGGGTATACTATCAGAAAATAGCGCTGCGCTAGTAACACCGATTTTCTTCTCAGCGGACGAAACGACGGAAGTATTAAAAGAAAATTTACAAGTGTTAACTGAAAAAACAGAAGCGCAATTTGGTGATAATCCATACGAAAATAAGTTAGAAGATGAAGGCTTACATGCACGCTTCTCAGGTCCAGTTGGGATTTCGGTAGATGCAACAGACCTTTTTAAATCGGCTGATGTACAGTTAATGATTGCAACAGTCATCATTATTTTAGTCATCTTACTTGTTATCTATCGTTCGCCAATTTTAGCGATCATTCCATTAGTTGTTGTAGGAATTGCCTTTTTAGTCGTAAGTCCATTACTTGGGGTAATGGCTGAAAATGGCTTGATTGATAAGGATGCACAAGCAGTATCGATTATGATTGTACTATTATTCGGTGCTGGGACAGATTATTGTTTATTTTTAATCACGCGTTATCGTGACAAATTGTTAATAGAGGAAAATAAATTTATAGCACTTGCACAGGCAGTTCGTGAATCAACAGGTGCCATTGTTATGAGTGGTTTAACCGTTGTTATCGGTTTGGCTACATTAGGGTTGGCAGATTATGGTGCATTCCAGCGCTTTGCTGTCCCATTTAGTTTTGGGGTACTTATTACCGGTTTTGCAGTTGTGACACTATTACCAGCCACTCTTGGCATTTTGGGGCGCACGGCTTTTTGGCCATTTGTTCCTCGTACAGAGGTAGCAGAAAAGGCACAAGCGGAAAAGAAAAATAAATCGCTAAAAGCTCGAAAAGAAAATCACCGTTTTATGCGTGCAGTAGGGGAAATTGTAACGGCAAAACCGTGGTTAGTTATCGTAGTTGCGGGTGCAATTTTAATCGGATTAGCATTTACCTCAACGAATATAAAATACAATTACGATTTAATTTCTTCATTCCCAGAAGATATGCAATCACGTGAAGGCTTTAAAATTATCGAAGAAAACTTCACAGCAGGCGAATTAGCACCGGTTCAGTTATTAGTTGATACACAAGGTACGGAGCTGAATATTCAACAGCAAATAGCAGATTTACCTTACGTTGGATTAGTAAAGGATGTGCGTACAGGTTCAAAAAATGCCGAGATTCAACTATATGAAATTGAATTAAACAAAGATCCGTATTCTAATGCCGCGATGGATGACGTCGAGCAAATGAAAACGGACATAAAATCGATTTTAGGAGATCATAATTTAACGGATAGTGATTTTTGGATTGGTGGCGAAACAAGCGCACAGTTAGACAAAAAGGTTGTACAGCTTGGTGATGAAAAGCTCATTCAGCCAGTCATGATTATTATTATTTTCGTTGTATTATTAGTATATTTACGTGCGGTTATTACATCGATTCAATTGATGATTACAGTCGTGATTTCATTCTTCTCGGCACTTGGCGCGGGCTGGTTAATTATTCATTATGGTTTAGGACATGAGGCGATGGCAAGCGCGATACCGTTATACAGCTTCGTATTTATTATTGCGCTTGGAAATGACTATAATATTTTCATGATTTCAGATATTTGGAAAAATCGGAAGCGCGGTGTTGCACATAAAAAAGCAATTAGTGAGGGGATTGCGTCAACAGGTGCAGTTATTACATCGGCAGGATTAATTTTAGCAGGCACGTTTTTAGTATTGGCATCATTACCGATTCAGTTGTTAGTACAGTTTGGTATCGTAACAGCGGTTGGTATCTTACTAGATACATTTGTTGTTCGTCCACTTTTAGTACCAGCACTTATTACAGTGTTTGGGAAATGGTCGTATTGGCCGAATAAAAAGCTACAAAAATAATAAAAGGCGTATGGAGTCTTCATTTGAAGGTTCCATACGCTTTTTGTTTTATGAAGTGAGTGCACCTGATTGTAATCGGTACATTAGCTCATATTTACCACCTAGGGCAACGAGTTCATCGTGATTTCCTTGTTCAACAATTTCACCACGGTCTAATACTAAAATTTTGTCGGCATTTTTAATTGTTGATAAGCGGTGCGCGATGATGAACGTTGTACGTCCTTTTTTTAATACGTCCATCGCGTGTTGAATAATTTCCTCTGTTTCGGAGTCAATATTCGAAGTTGCTTCATCTAAAATTAAAATTGCTGGGTCAAACGCTAATGCACGTGCAAATGAAATGAGCTGACGCTGCCCTGAAGAAAGTGTACTGCCTTTTTCAATAACAGGCTCATCTATACCTTTTTCAAATTTTGATAATACACGCTCACCACCAACAGCCTCTAACGCTTTTTCCACCATTTCACGTGAGATACGTTCGTCATTCAAGCTAATGTTCGATGCGATTGTCCCTGTAAATAAATATGGGTCTTGTAATACGATGCCCATATGCTCACGAATCGCTTGGCGCGGCAGCTTTGTAATGTCCTGCCCATCAATAACGATCCGTCCTTTTTGTGGATCATAGAATCGGAATAATAAGTTCATAATCGAACTTTTTCCTGAACCTGTATGACCTACAAGTGCAATCGTTTCACCTTGTTTTGCTTCAAATTGAATGTTTTTTAATACGTACTCATCGTTTTTGTAAGCAAATGATACGTTATCGAATACAACATTTCCTTTATAGCGCTCAATGTGTTGTAAGCTTACTGTTTCGCCTTTTTGGTCGAGTAGCTCAAATACACGAGATCCGGCAACAAGTGAACGTTCTAATTGAGAGAACTGGTTGACCATGTTCGTAATCGGATTGAATAAACGTGTGATGTAATCAACGAATGCGTATAGAGTACCGGCTGATACAGCTTCTGGTAAAGTCATAGATTGTGTACCGAAGTAGTAGACAAATACAGCAAACATAGACAGTCGTAAAATATTGACTAAGTTATGACTTGTCGCAGAATCTAAAATTAATAGTTTGCGATTGTATGCATAATGTTCGTCATTCATTTCATCGAATTCAACCTTCATTTGATCTTCGCGACGGAATGCTTGGATGATTGTCATACCGTTAATCGATTCGTTAATCATTGCGTTAATATCTGCAATTTTTGTACGAATAACATGATTGTATTGCGATGCGTATTTACGATATAAAATCATCCATATATAGACAATTGGAATTAGCAGCAGTGCAAATAATGCCATTTTCCAATTTAAAATGAATAATGCAATATATACCCCTGCAATCGTAATAAGACTATTGGCAAATTGAGAAAGTACGGTTACGTAAAGGTTGCGAATGGCTTCGGTATCGTTCGTTACACGAGCAACAACTTTCCCGGCTGGTAAGTTATCGAAGTATTCAATTGGAAGCTTTTGAATATGTCCGAACACATCTTTACGTAGTTGTTGAATGACGTGGTTCGCACCGCGCTGTAAGAAAATATTCATCGCATAGCGGAACACGGCTGTTAACACAGAAAGTAGGAAGAAAATCGCTAGTAAAATAACGATTGGTTTCGCTTCGATGCTTCCTGGTGTCATGTAATGGTCAATAATATACTTAGCGATAAATGGTCCGGCGATATCCGTTGCAACCGCAAGTGTTAGTAAGAATAATCCGATGAAAATCGGCTTTTTAAATTTTAATGCGTAGTTGTAAAGTCTTTTTGAAGTGCTCATTATTCCACCTCCTCAAGCTGCTGGCGGTCGAATTGTTCTTTATACCAACCACCTAATTGAAGAAGCTCTTCATGTGTACCACGTTCTACAATCAGTCCATCGTCAAGCACGATAATTTCATCGGCATGTTGAATTCCGGATAAGCGATGTGTAGAAATAATGGTCGTTTTTCCAGCACGCTCTGTTTGAATGTTTTCGATAATTTTTGATTCGGTTTTCGCGTCTACCGCTGATAACGAATCATCTAAAATTAAAATTTCTGGGTCTTTAATTAGGGCACGTGCAATGGATACACGCTGCTTTTGCCCACCTGATAATGAAACGCCTTTTTCACCAACAAGTGTTTCTATGCCAAGTGGTAAATTTGTTAAGTCTTTTTCGAAGTCTGCTAAACGAATCGCTTCATTAATATCAGCCCTCGTTGCATCTTCTTTACCGAATAGAATGTTTTCACGAATCGTACGTGAGAATAACACGTGATCTTGTGGCACATAGCCAATCCAGTCTAAAATTTGCTCTTTGTTCATATTTGATAAATCTGTATCGTTAATCACGATGTGCCCGTCACCAAGCGGATATTCACGCAGTAGCTGGCGGATGAATGTCGTTTTTCCAGCACCTGTTTTTCCGACGATTCCAAGCGTTTGCCCTTTTTGTAAATTAAGAGAAATTTGCTGTAAGTTTTTCGCTTGAGATAAAGGATATTGGAATGTGAATTCAGAGAATCCAATAGAGTTTGGTGTTGCGTAAGCTGTTGCAGCTAATGGGTTTTTTACATCTGCCTCGTAATCTAGTGTATCTTGTACACGGTCTAGAGAAGCACTCCCTTGTTGCATAACGTTAATTAATTCCCCAATCGCAAACATAGGCCAAATTGCTAAGCCTAAATAAACATTAAACGATACAAGCTGACCGACTGTTAATTGCCCATTGGAAACAAGTACAGCACCATAACCGAGTGCGATCACATAACAAATCCCAGTACCGATTTTTGTGATTGGCATGAAAAGACCGTTAATGTAAGCAACGCGCATATTTTTCGCGAAAATATTTTCGCTCATATCACTGAAGCGCTGTTCGTCTTTTGTTTCTTGAACATAGGCACGAATAACACGTGTACCAGCAACTGATTCAAGTACGCTATCATTCATTTCGCCAAATGCCTCTTGTGCAGTCATATAGCGCTCATGAACAATTTTACCTAGATATTGAATGATGATTGCCATGATTGGAATTGGAAGCATTGCAAAAAATGTTAGCTTCCATGAAATGAAGAAGCCCATCGCTAAAATAATGAGTGCCATATAGACAGTTGAATCGATTAACGTCATAATCCCAAAACCAGCTGTTAATGTAACGGAATTTAAATCATTTGTTGCTTTGGCCATTAAATCACCAGTACGGTTTTTTTCGTAAAACGTTGGAGTCATTTGTAAAAATTGATGCATTAATTTTTTACGTAAAATTCGGTCCAAGGCAATAGAGCCACCAAATAGCTGATATTGCCATACAAAGTTCAGCGAATAGCTCGCCACTGCTGCAATTAGCGTGAACCCTACATATTTGAATAGTTGTGTATTATCCATTTCACCATTTGTCATCGTGTCGATTGCTTCACCTAAAATCCAAGGTGGCAAGATTTCGACAACGCTCGCTATCATTAGTAAAGTAATCGCGAGGGTGTATTGCTTGCGGTATTCTTTAAAAAACCATTTCAGTTTGACAAATACATTAAACATGGTCTGTGTACCTTCTTTCTTTAAAGTTTGTTAAGTAGCTACCCATCATCGTAGAGATCCTGTCTTAATAGTTTTCGTTGCATGAAAATCATCATACAAAGCCCTCCTCAAGAATTTTTCCACTAAATTTGTGCCGTTTTTGTCTGTTATACAAACAAAAAAGACACCTATCCGATTTTTCGAAAAGGTGTCAAAACGAAAAAGGGCACAGGTATGACCGTACCTGCGCCTTTTATATACGTCCGAATGAACATTTAAAACAAAGGTTTAAGGTAGGCTTGTATGATATTGTGTTATTTGTGTGTGGTTTTACAATTGGGTTCATCATAGCCATAGCCTCCTTTACATGTTTTAAATTATTTAGTGTTCCTTAATATTAGTGTAGTGAATAATCATTGTCAATATTTTTAGAAAATATTTTATTTTCTATCTTGGATATTAACTGGTAAATATTGTGACAGAAAATGAACATTTATGCCGTGCTTCATTTACGAAATAGGTGAAATATGGTACATTTTTGAGGATTCGAAAGGAGATGAACTTTCATGGGTAAATTAGTTGTTATTACAGGTTTAGATGGTAGTGGTACAAGCACAGTTGGCGATCAATTGCACTTTGAAGATTTAGGTTCTTCATTATTAAAATCACCGCCATATCCGTTTTCATCGAATCGTCATGATATTGATGAAAAGTTATTCCATCAGTCACCAACAGCACATTATTTATACTATTTAGCGTCGAACGTTCAATTAACAGAAGTAATCAATGAAAAAATGGCTGAGCATGATAACAATATTTATTGTATTCGCCATTATATCGATACAGTTGTTTCGCATCGAGCAAAAGGTGTAGATGTCAAATATGAATACGAAACAGAACTGTACTCAATTCGTAAGCCAGATTACATTTTCTATTTAGATGTAGAAGAAGGGGAGCGTCAAATGCGTTTAGATGCGCGCGGGCGAGGCTTTTTAGATGACCAATTAAATGATGAAGCATTACGTCAACGTTTTGTTGAAGAGTTCGACGCATTAGAAAGTGAGTTTATTCGCATTCAAACTACGGATCGTGAATTAGCAGATATTATTAAAGAAATTCAGAGCTATATAAAATGATAAATGCCCCCTTTCTACGTACTAAACGATGAGGGGGTTTTAATTTGAAAATTGATACTTTATTCGTTATCGTAAAGTAAATAAATCATAAGGAGTGGGAGCGCATGAAAAAGTTAGTTTTTGTACTATTAATGACGGTTGTGTTAGCTGCTTGTGGAACGGATGAAAAAAATCCTACAAATACAGGGCAAGGTAACTTAGAAGAATCAGAAGTAATTGTACTTTATAAAGCGGATAGTAATGCGGAATATACAATGCCATTTGAAGTAACGTTTGCAGGCAATGATGCGGATTTTGTACCGTTTATTTTTGAAAATGTCAATAAGCATGATGTGGAGCTATTAGATTATACCTTTGAGAATGATAATAAAAGCTTGATTTTAAATTTAGGTGATGATGTTTATTCCATTCAAGGTTCGGCTGGAGCAGCAATGTTTGTCGAGACATTGGCGAAATCCTATTTTGAAAATTTCTCGGAACTTGAAGAAATTACGTTCATTTACAAAGGCTCATATGAATCCATTTTAGACCATATGAATATTGGAGAGCCGTATACACGACAAGTTTTTGATATGTAGAATGGGGATATTATAATGAAGCAACTGTGGACAAATGGCGTTATTTACACAATGGAAAATGAGTGGGAAGTAGTGCAGGCCGTACTTGTTGAGAGTGGAAAAATACTCGCAACAGGAACACTAGACAATTTACAGCCGTTAGCAGATGAAATAATCGATTTACAAGGCATGACAATGTATCCAGGCTTTGTAGATAGTCATTTACACATGATAGGGCACGGTGAAAAACTGAAACGCCTAGATTTAACAAAAGCTAAAAGTGGAGAACAGCTTTTGCAATTGATCGGTGAAGCTGTGAATAAACTGGAACCGGGGCAGTGGCTTATTGGGGACGGCTGGAATGAAAATCAATTTACAGATGGTGCTATCCCTACAATAGAACAATTAGATACAGTTACATCTAATCCAGTGTATCTAAACCGCATTTGTCACCATGTTGCGCTCGTGAATTCAGCAGCACTTGAGCAAGCCAATATTTCCGTTACCACGCAAGATCCTAAAGGCGGAAAGTTTGGACGCTCGGAGGATGGTCAATTGAATGGCTTATTATATGAGCAAGCGATGAATAGTGTGTCCGAAACATTCCAGCAGCAAGGCGAGGCGTACATTGAAAGTCTAGTACATTCACTAGAGCTGGCGATTGCAGATATGCAGCGTTATGGCTTAACAGGTGGTCATACGGAGGAGATGGGCTATTTTGGAGAATATACAAATCCATTAACGGCATATCAGCGAACAGTTGGAGAGCATAAAAACTTCCGTGTGAATTTACTGCGCCATCACTCCGTATTTGAACAGATGAATGAACAACATGCGGCGTTTAACGAACCATTTATTGAGCCAGGTGCGATGAAGTTCTATGCAGATGGCTCATTTGGTGGTTCAACTGCCGCACTTCTTGAACCATATGCAAATGACGCAACAAATAAAGGAATGCTTATTCATACGAATGAACAAATAGAGACGCTTGTTCAATTAGCACGTAAATATAATGAGGCCGTAGCGATTCATTTAATTGGCGATGCTGGTGTTGAGCAAGTGCTTACATATTTAGAGAAGTATCCTGTACCACAAGGAAAGCGTGATCGTTTAATTCATTGCTGCTATATTTCGGATAGCCAATTACAGCGTATAAAGAAACTTCCTGTTATTTTGGATTTGCAACCGGCATTTGTGACGTCTGATTTTCCGTGGGTGCTTGAAAAGTTAGGGCATCACCGGAAAGGGCATGTCTATGCGTGGAAAACATTCATAGAGGAAGGGTTAATTTGTGCGGCAGGTACAGATGCACCAATTGAAGCGATTAGTCCGTTTGAAACGATTTATGCTGCAGTGGAACGTAAAAAAAACACGGATACACATGATGGATATGCTCCTGAGCAAAAATTAACGCGCTATGAAGCGGTGAAAATGTATACGTTTGGTAGTGCACAAGCGATTTGTAAGGAGCATGAGCGCGGACTGATAAAAGAGGGCTTTGATGCGGATTTTACGATTTTAGATTTTGATTTGTTAACCTGTACGCCAGAGGAAATATTACAAGCAACGGCATTGAAAACCGTAGTAGCTGGGAAAATTGTTTACGAAAAATGCTCATTTACTAATTGAAGCAAATGTAGAGAGTGTGTGATGAAATGCAACCTATTCAAAATGTCTTGCCACCAATTGTTGATGAAAACACGCGTATATTAGTTGTCGGTTCGATGCCGGGTAAGCAATCGCTCGACAAACAGCAATATTATGGCAATGCGCGTAACCACTTTTGGCCAATTATCGGTGAACTTTTTCAAGTTGAAATTCCAGATAACTATGAAGAAAGAATAGCTCTCTTACGTTCAAATAAAATCGGGTTATGGGATTCGATTGCAAGCTGTGAACGGAAAGGTAGCTTAGATGCGACGATTAAAAACGAAACACCGAATGACTTTGCAAAGTTGTTTGAACAATACCCACAAGTTCAACTCGTCTTGTTTAATGGTAGTAAAAGCTTGGATGTATTTAAAAAGCATGTTGGTTTACAGGTACTTGAAAACCGTGCATACAAAAAAATGCCATCAACAAGTCCTATTCCAGGGAAGAATATTAAATCATTCAATGAAAAAGTGGCAATGTGGCAAATGATGAAAGCATATATGTAAGCCACTGAAATAGCGTAATGCTAGAGAGTTATGTATGATAGTGATAGTTAAACAAAAGGGGGATTTATACATGTATCGTATAGCAGAAGATTTTGTTCAAGAATGGGCAAATGCATCTAAAGGAGCATTAAAAGTAATGCAGGCAATTCCGAATGACAAGATGGAAGTGGCCATTGTGGAAGGCCATAACTCTTTAGGTTGGCTATCATGGCATTTAGTTAAAGTGGCAGGAGCATTTGGTCACTTTGCTGGCTTACAAATTCCAGCACCTGGTCCAGATATGGAACAACCTGAAACGATGGCTGAAATCGTAGAAATGTATGAAGAAGTGCGCGAAGCTTATAAAAAAGAAGTAGCATCTTTGACAGAAGAGCAGCTTCTTGAAGAAGTACCGGCATTTGGCGGTACAATGAAACGCGGCGCCTTATTACGCGTAGTAATTACGCATCAAACGCATCACGTTGGACAAATGACGGTATTATTGCGTCAAGCTGGATTAAACGTACCACCTGTAATGGGACCAACAAAAGAAATGCAATAAAGTGAAACTTTGCTCGATGGAGGGGGAGGTTCCTCAGCCCTCACCGAGCATTAGTCTTCACCAATCGGGCTTTTAGAGACATTGGATCGCCCACTTAGCTGTCTTAACACTTGCCAGTTTGAAGTGGGCGTCTTACTGTCCCTTAATGCGAGATAATTTACAAAAGCTCCGAAGTTTTTCGGAGTTTTTTCATACATAGAATGAGGAGATTTGACGTATGTTTGGAACAATTGTCAATACAGTATTGATTATTTTAGGGACGCTAATTGGTACAGTATTGAAAAAGGGTATTAAAGAGGAGTATCAAGCAACGTTATTTAATGCAATGGGCTTTGCGGCGGTCGCTTTAGGTGCGAATGCAGTTGTGCAAAATATGCCGAAAAGTGCGTATCCCGTATTATTTATTGTTAGCTTGGCAATTGGCAGCTTTGTCGGTGCGGCACTTAATCTAGCTGGAAGATTTAATAGGATTGTTGGCCGCTTTGGAAATTCGAATTTAAACAAAGGGCTTTCAACCGCCATTTTATTATTTTGTATCGGCACATTATCGATTTTAGGACCGATTGAAAGTGCATTACATAATAACCATACCTATTTATTAACAAATGCCACGCTGGATTTTGTAACGTCGATAGCATTGGCAGCAACATACGGCATCGGAATAATGTTTTCAGCGGTTGTCCTATTTTTCTGGCAGGGCGGCATTTATTTATTAGCGGGTTATTTAGAGCCATTTTTAACGGAAGGCTTAATGGCGGAAGTATCCATTGTTGGTGGTGTGCTTATTTTCGCGTCAGGGTTATCGATTTTAGGGATAAAGGATAGCAAAACATTGAATATGCTACCCGCCCTTTTGGTACCGGTTGTTTGGTATATCATCATCAGTTTTCTATAAAAAGAGACTGTACAACAAAAAGCGTACTTGGAATGAAAAGCAATTTTTTCGTCCATAAAAAACAATTTTTCTCTGCTGAGAAAAATTGCTTTTTTGTTTTGTCTAGTGTATTAAAAGAAATAATCATAAGCATTTTTAGCGAGTAGTGTAAAAGTGACGATGATAAACAGCACACGTACATAACCACTTCCCTGCCGAATTGCAAAGCGTGAACCAACAATCGCACCAGCAATTTGTGATACCCCCATAATGAGCCCGTACATATAATTGACCTGCCCTAAATACATAAACATCAGCAAGGCCGCAATATTACTTGTGAGATTTAATAATTTGGCATTACCAGCTGCTTTCAAAAAATCATAGCCGACCATTAAAAATGCAAAGATTAAAAATGAGCCCGTCCCTGGACCTAAAAAGCCATCATAAAAGCCAATCAGCCCGATAATAATAAAAAATAAAATGTATTTTGGTTTAGATAATGTCTTAACCGAGGTAGTACTTCCCCAATCTTTTTTTAAAATCGTATATACCGCAACGACCGCAAGCATAATGAGCATCAATGGCTTCAACACATTCGGATCAAGCAAATGTACAATCCATGCTCCAATCATGGAGAATAAAAATACAAATGGAATATATTTTTTTACGGATTTAATATCTAGTTTACCAGAACGATAAAATGTAATTGTACTTGTTAATGACCCCATCGTACCTGCAAGCTTATTCGTCGCAACAGCTACAGAGGGACTAAGCCCACTAAACATAAGTGCAGGCAACGAAATAAGACCTCCTCCTCCAACAACTGAATCAATAAAAGCCGCTAAAAATCCGAAGCACATTAAAATAAAGACGAGTTGCGGATCAACATCAAAACCCATGAAGGTTACCTTCTTTCTATATTTTCACTATAGGCATGTTACACGATTTAACTAAGTGGTGTAAATAGTTAATATTTTGAGGTGATTATGATAAGGTAGAAGAATCAGACGGTACGAAATGGAGTTTTTGAATAATGAAGGATTACCAATTTTTATTTTTTGATTTAGATGATACATTATTAGATTTTAAAGAAGCAGAAAAAATAGCTTTACCAAAATTATTTGCAGCGCATGATTTCCCGCTAACACCAGAAGTAGAACGTTTTTACCATGAGTTAAATAGTGGACTGTGGAACTCTTTAGAGCAAGGACTGGTAACTCGTCAAGAGCTAATGGCAACACGCTTTGGTAAAACATTTGAACATTTTGGACGCACAGCGGACGGGCTTGCATTGGATGCAGAATTCCGCAGCTACTTAGCAGAGAGCAATGTGTTTGTAGAGGGAGCTTTAGAAACGATTCAACTATTAGCACAAAAAAATGAGTTGTATATTACGTCAAACGGGGTTTCTGAAACACAATACAAACGTTTACAAGTAACAGGATTAGCACCATACTTTAAGCAAGTATTTGTCTCTGAAGATACTGGCTATCAAAAGCCGATGAAACCATTTTTTGATTATGTATTTGACCGTATTCCGCATTTTGACCCAACAAAGGCAATGATTATCGGTGATTCATATAGCGCAGATATAATTGGAGGAGCGGGAGCTGGTATCGATACATGCTGGCTAAATCCATTAAAAAAAGTACCAACATCAACTATTCAGCCAACATATACAATTGAGAAATTAGAGCAGCTTGTCACATTACTTCAACATGATAATTAGTCACTAAATACATGGTGATTAATAGTACTTTTCTGTTATTTTGCTCAATTCATAAAGGGCAATTGTAATAGTAAAAGTAGTCTATAGGTGTATAGAAAAGGCCCACGAGGTTTGTTAAAATGAGTGATAATGAAGCATAATGCAAGGAGTGGGCTCTGTGACGCTACTACTAATAATATTAGTAATTTTTACTATCGGTTATTTTATGGTGAATATATACCGTCATGATAATTCAACGTTTTACAAATTGACGAGTTATTCCTATTTAGATTTGTTAACTAGTAAAAAAATCCGTACTCTGTACAAACTTGTGGGTGTGTTAGATCAAGTAAATGGCACACATAAAATTTTGGTGAATATACAAGTACCAGTAAACGATGCACTAAAAACAATTGATGCCATGTTATTACATGAGTCGGGTATCTATGTAATGAACATTAGAGCAAAATCAGGTTGGATTAATGGTCGTGAACGTGATCACGAATGGAAAGAGTTATTACATAAGGGAAAAAGTCGTACATTTAGTAATCCAATTCATGAAACGAAGCGTCTTATGTTTGCCTTACGAGATCAGCTAGCTGAAGTTGATGAACATGCGTTCCAATCGGTTGTGTTATTTACGGATGATTGCTCATTTCAGCAAATTGAAATTCAATCAGACAATGTAGAAGTGTTAAAAATGAAAGATCTAAAAAAGTGGACGAGCTCTATAAAGGGGAACGTCATTTCCGAAACAGACATTCAAACACTATTCGTTACATTGGAGGGCTCAATGAGTAAAAAGAATGCTATTTTAAAAGCAGATAAGACAGTGTCTGTTTAATATTTAAGGGCTTGTCCAGAAATTACTTTCCGGACAAGTCCTTTTCTTATGGCTAGCTACGTGTAAGTTTTAGACACATTCTTAATGAAAAGTAGAATAAACTTTCAAGGAATTTACTATCTAATTGTCGAAATGCTATTTGTAGTAAAAATTTCTGATAAGGGGGTTTTTTCATGAGATTAAAAGACAAAGTAGCGGTTGTAACAGGGGCAGCTTCAGGTATGGGGAAAGCAATTGCCATATTATTTGCAAAGGAAGGCGCAAAAGTAGTCGTTTCAGATTTGACTCTTGAAGGTGCAGGAGCAACTGTTTCAGAAATTACTGCATTAGGTGGTACGGCAACTGCTGTCGTATCAAATGTAGCAGTGGAAGCAGATATCCACAAGTTAATTAAAGCTGCTCAAAATAGTTACGGTACACTTGATATTTTAGTAAATAACGCAGGCATTATGGATGATTTCTCTCCAGTAGGTGACGTGAAAGATGAAATGTGGGATCGCGTATTTGATGTTAACGTTAAAGGTGTTATGCGCGGAATTCGTCAAGCGATGCCAGTCTTTTTAGAAAAAGGGGCAGGTACAATTATTAACATAGCTTCTGTTGGTGGGCTGTATGGTTCACGTGCAGGTGCGGCATATACAGCGGCAAAGCATGCGGTAGTTGGGCTTACGAAAAATACGGCTTTCCAATATGCAGAAAAAGGGATTAAATGTAATGCAATTGCCCCAGGTGGTGTGAATACAAATATTAGTACAAGTTTCCAAAGTCCGAATGAGGACGGTCTTTCTCGTGCAATGGCAGGTGCTGGATTTAATCCACGTACGGGTGAACCGGACGATATTGCACGTGTAGCCTTATTTTTAGCATCAGAAGACTCCGATTTTGTAAATGGTGTTGTCATTACAGCTGATGCTGGATGGACAGCCTACTAATAGATAACTATTACCTTGCTTCAGCGGGGTTTCAAACTCTGATTGTATTAATCAACTTAGGCTAAGAGCGCTGCGTCTTGAGGCAAAGCTTAAGTAACCAACATCGTGTTGGCCCAATACCCCTGGCGAATGTCACAGATTTTTAGAGGAGTTTTTCGAGAAGGCTCGAAAAAAATCTGGACACAATCACGCCAAGGTGTAATTGATAGTGCTCGGGAATTTTCTGAGCCCTATTTTTTATTATTTATCAACTTTTAATACCCCTCATACGTCTAAATAGATAGAATAGACTGGTGGGGGACAGCATGATGAGCAAAAATATATTAATGATTGGTATTTTATTTGGATTAGTGAGTTCACTTGTTTTTTGGTGGTTAAAAAGTCCACTTGGTACAAAAGCAGAGAATATGCATATTAGTGCAACGTATAACGAGCAACAAGGTTATGAACAATTTGTAAAGCAATTACCACAGCAAAAATGGGATAAAATGAATTGGAACTCGCCTTTTTATATGAATAATGGTGGACTTCCCCGTTATATCCGTGATTGTGAAGCATACATAACGGTTAGTGAAATATTGGTGAAACAAGAAGAACCAAAAGAGGAACCAAAAGAGGAGCCTCAAAAGGAATTGATAGAAAAACCTCAGCAAGAAGTACAGCGCAAACGAATTGCGCTAACATTTGATGATGGCCCTAACGATAAAAACACAGTACAAATTTTATCTATATTGCAAAAGTATGATGTAAAAGCGACATTTTTTGTAATTGGATTGAATGTAGTAAAGCATCCGGAAATTGTAAAGTTAGCAGCACAACAAGGTCATGAAATTGCTAGCCATACATGGAGCCATAAAAACTTAACAAAATTAACACCTGCTCAATTGCATGACGAAATTGACCGTGCTAGCAATGCGATATTTGAGGCAATAGGACAATATCCAACAACATACCGTCCGCCATACGGAGCGATTAATGCAAACGTGCGTGATGAAATCAAGATGAAATCGATATTGTGGAACATCGATACAATGGATTGGCAGCATAAAACACCTGCTAAAACACTTGCAAATGTAAAATTACATGCGAAAGATGGTGGCGTTATTTTAATGCATGATATTCATAAGGAAACGGCAGAAGCATTAGAGGCTGTTATTCAATATTTAATACAGGAAAACTATGAATTTGTGACGGTAGAAGAATTATATAAATAGTAAAGTGATTTTTGAGGGGGCCAGCGCAAAGGGGACGCCCGCGAATAACTTCTTGGGTGCTTAGGATAGCAAATGTTTTTAGGAAATCCACATAAGAAACTACATCAATTGGTATTAGTTTAGCGCGATTTGTGTTTTTCTAATTTTAAATAATTTGTGGTACGATACTAGCGACAACAAGAGAAGGAGGATCCAATGATGGGTCTATTATCAAAACGCGCGCAAAGCATTCAACAACTTCAACAATCAATTGAAATTTTTGCATGCCCACTTTGCAAACAACAGATGACAATGAGTGATGAAGGTAAAATGAGTTGCCCATCGAACCATTCTTTTGATGTTGCAAAACAAGGCTATATATATTTATTAAGTCGTCCAATACAGTCAATGTATTCAAAGGAATTATTTGAATCGCGTCATGAAGTGATTCAATCAGGAATATATGACAATGTACAACAAGTTATTGCCGGGGAAATAAACGTCCAACATCCTATTATTTTAGATACGGGCTGTGGTGAAGGCTCACATCTACATCGAATTTGCCAAAAGCTTGAAGGGGCGTTGGGAATTGGTGTCGATATTTCAAAAGAAGGGATTATGGCGGCAGCTAAATTTTATGAGGATCAATTATGGTGTGTAGGTGATTTAGCAAATAGTCCTTATAATGAAGCCTCATTTGATTGTATTTTGAATATTTTGTCACCTGCCAATTATGAGGAATTCAAACGTTTATTAAAACCAGGTGGTAAGGTTATTAAAGTTGTGCCACAGGAAAATTATTTGAAAGAATTGCGTGTGCAGGCATTTGCAGATTCTGAAAAAGAAAATTATACAAACGAGCAAACGGTAGCTCGATTTACGGCAAGCTTTAATAATGTTGATGTAAAGCGTGTAACGTATACGATTCCGCTAAAACCAAATCTTGTACAAAAATTACTAGAAATGACGCCAATGGGATGGCATATTGAACAAAAGGAAAACATTGAACTTCAACATATCACGATTGATTTAGACATATTAATTGGAATGAGGTAGGGAACAATGAATATTTTAGTATTAGGCGGCACACGATTTTTTGGACGAAAATTAGTAGAAAATTTATTAGCAGAACAGCATGATGTAACGATTGTGACGCGTGGCATGTCAGAAAATCCTTTCGGCAAGAACGTGACACATATTAAAGTTGATCGCAAAGATGTGGCAAGCTTTAAAGAAGCATTAGCAGACAAACAGTTTGATGTTGTTTACGATAATATTTGTTATTCTCCAAATGAAGCAAAGCAGCTATGTGAAATTTTCAATGGTTCAATAAAAAAACTAGTTTTTACATCGACACTTTCAACATACGAAGCAAACGGTACAGCCCATGCGGAAGAGGATTTTAACCCATATGACTATGAAATTCGTATGGGGGATACGCATGAATTTACTTACGGAGAAGGCAAACGATTAGCAGAGGCTGTGTTTTATAAAGAGGCCAATTTCCCAGTTGTGGCAGTACGTTTCCCAATTGTTATGGGGGAAGATGATTACACACGCCGCTTGCATTTCCATGTCGAGCGCATTTTAAACGATGAGCCAATCGGATTTGTTAATATGGATGCGGAGATGTCATTTATTCAGGCGACAGAAGCAGCCAAATTTTTAGCATGGGTTGGTATGAATGATGTAGAAGGCCCAATAAATGCAACAGCGAACGGGATTATCTCATTGAAGGATTTAATTTCTTTAATTGAAGACAAAACGAATAAACGTGCAAAAATTGCATTGCTCGGTACAGATGAAATTCGTTCACCATACGCGATTCCAGCTTCTTGGTATATGAAAAATGATAAGGCAACAGGCTTAGGCTTTACATTTAGTAATTTACAAGATTGGTTGTCAGGCTTAGTTGAGGCCATTTCAAAAGTAAATGTGAAATAGTTTCAGTTGAAGCTCGTAATCACTATCGCTTACAATAGAAGCATAACGAAAGAATAAGGTAGGATTAAAACGTGTATAAATTTATTGCAGGTGTAGTAAACGTAATTTTAGGCGTAAATGGAGCAAGGGCAAAAGTGTACGGCGAAGAAAATGTTCCGAAAGAGGGCGGCTTCATAGTTGCCTGTACTCACAATGGTTATATTGATATTTTAAATTTAGGTACGTCAATGTTGCCGCGTGAAATTCATTTCATGGCGAAAAAACAGCTTTTCGATATTAAAGGGCTAGGCTGGTTAATTACAAAGCTCAATGCTTTCCCAGTTGACCGTGATAACCCAGGGCCGAGTGTAATTAAAATTCCTCGTCAATTAATTAAAGAAGGAAAGATTGTAGGCATTTTTCCAAGTGGTACACGTAGCTCAGAAAATTCAGAGTTAAAAGCAGGAGCTATTACAATCGCACAGTTGTCTAAAGCACAAATTGTGCCAGCTGCCTATATCGGACCAAAAGATGCAAAGGGTGTATTCAAGCGTCAAAAAGGCTATTTAGTTTACGGTAAGCCCTTTTCAGTGGAATCAGGTAAGGATGGCCGTGATGCATCAGTGCAATTTTTAGAAGAAGAATTACTTCGTTTAACAAACGAATTAAAAGCAAAACATCCAGAAATAAAATAATTGTGTAAGCTGTACGAATTTTTTCGTGCAGCTTCTTTAAATAAGGAGCGAAATCAATGAAACAGGTGTTATTTATTTGTTTGGGCAATATTTGTCGTTCGCCAATGGCTGAGGCGGTCATGCGTGATTTAGTGGAAAAGAACGGATTAACAAGTAAAATTAAAGTCGATTCGGCTGGGACAAGTGATTACCATATTGACGAGCAACCACACAGAGGAACGAAGGCAAAGTTACAGGAATATGGCATTTCAACAAGCGGAATGAAGGCGCGCCAATTACGTAGTTCAGATTTACGAGATTTTGATTATTTAGTATGCATGGACGATAGCAATGTCCGTAATACGATTGAGATGTTACGCGCGGAAGGACATGCAAAAGTGTTTCGTTTCTTAGATTTAACACCGCATAAAAAAGATGTGCCAGATCCATGGTATACAGGTGATTTTCAGGAAACATATGATTTATGTTTAGAGGGCTGCGAAGTGTTACTGGAGAAAATTTTGATAGACTAAACTAACTAAAAATTCAAATGCCCACCATCTGATATTCAGATGGTGGGCATTTTTTATGGTAAACGTGCTTCGATTGTAATTGTCGGTTTGTTGTTTTTTTGCCAATTATAAATCGTGCTCGCTTCTGCATCATTAACATCTGCCACTTCAAGTTGAATCGTTGTGTCATCTACCCAATCGTAATAAGATATTGGGTAGCTTTGTTCGCTAAAGTAAATTTCCTGAGAAGTTGGTACTTCAACTTGCATTGTTTGGACATTAATTATTTTTAGCATGGAACGTTCAATAAACGTATCTTCATATAGCTCTGGAGATTGTAACGCAATTATCACTTTTTCGAAATTTGGTGAACGTTTAAAACCTGTCATACGTGCATAAACGATAGGACCACTTGTAATGCGATCAGCATTTCGCATCACAAATGCTAGCTGACAGTTGTAATCATTGCAATAAGTGGTGAACACCCCGAACTCACCGTTGTCTGTTGAGAATAGTGGGTCGTATGTTAATTCAAAATCATCGGTTGATGTATAAGGATGCAATTTATCAATGAATGGTAAACTTTGTAGCAGAAGTGTCTCTTGTTTATTTGTATCTACATTTAAAAAAGAAATTTTTTCGTCAGATGTCGTTGCAGGGGGCTCATTAATTGAGGCAAGGAAAGACGCAATTTGATAGCCATCACTTGTCTTGAAAATACGAGCGACTAGGCCGTACCCCTCTGCATAGTAGTAGTCATTTTTCCCACTTTCAACAATTTCGCTAAGCATGATTGTATTTGAAAACGTTTTATATGGTGTTTTTATTTCAACAGGTAATTGAACAGATATATCATCAATGGAGTCCCCATCTACAAGTGGCCATTGTAAAACTGTTTGGATAGCTGCTAGTGATGTTAACTCAGTATTAGTAAATACCTTTGCTGTAGGTTCGGCAATATCTTGGTAGATGAGTTCGATTGTTTCCTTTGTAATGCGGTATACCTTTTGAGAAACGGCCCCTCCGTTATCTTCCAAAATTTGCACATAATTATTAGATAACCAAGTCGTTGTTTCCGTAAAGCCTGCAAACTCATTACCAGTACCTAAAAAGTGAGCAACATCACCGTCTTGCTTGAAGAATTTTTTTAGAATTTCACTATAGTCTTCAGGTTCTTCTATTTGAATTGCTGGCTTATTTGAATCAGTTGGCACTGGTGTTGCAGTGTTTGGACTATTTGATGAGAATGGATTGGTGATAATCGTAATTGCAACCAACAATGCTATAAACCCAGCGAATGTGACATAGTACAATTTCTGTGGAGCTTTTTTATTTTCCTTTTGACGTTTATTATCGTTAATGTTATTCATAATGCGTTCTACCCTTTGTGATGTATTTCCCATTTTTTTATCGAGCTGACGTTTCAATTCATTCATGTGAAAGCACCTCCCATTCGTCATGTGAAAGCTGTTCTTTTAATAGCTGTCGTGCGCGCCTCAATCTTGTTTTAACGGTATTGTCGGAAAGTGCTAATAAGGAGGCGACTTCTAAAACGGATAACTCATCGTAATAATAATGAATAATGACTTCACGCAAATGGATAGGTAAACTCAGTACGGCATTGGCAATATCAAGACGTTCTTCATTTTGTATTGCGGTAGCCGCATCTTTTTTAGCACTAAAAAAATGATTCGTTAAGGTTAGCTTGCGATATTTCCAAGACTTTAAGTAGTCTTTACATTTATTAATCACAATACGCACAAGGTATGTTTTGAGTGAAGCACGTTCTTCAAATTGCTCGAACTTTACATAGTAGGACAAAAAAGCATCTTGCACAATATCTTCTGCAACTAGCCAATCTTTTACGTAGAGGTAAGCGATGCGCAGTAAATAATCGCTGTATTCTTCCATTGCTTCACTAAAAGCACGTTCATCAGAAAGCATCATCATTCTTGCTCCTTTCGTTGTTGATTTGACCATTAGACGAGGCAAATCGAAGGTACGTTTTAGAAAAATAAAAAAGAAAAATTACTACATATGTTGATTAGCTAAAAATTGCTAGTAGTGTTTTGATCTAGTACCCGAGGATAGTGATAAAGGACGACCACGCAGTACGTATTCATACTAACTCTTGTCATAGAAAAACGCTCCCAAAATAATTGAGTAGGTCTTGTTTTATTCATACCCTTTTTAGAAATATTTAATGTTTTCTTATGAAATTAGGTTAGTCCACATAAATTTTTTTCAATTCTGCTTTTTTGTTATTGAAAATCAAATTCCATGCCATATTAAGAACGATTCAAAATGAAAGGAGAGATGGATGATGGGAAGAGATAATAAGCAAGGTCAAAGCAGCAACAAAGGTTCGTTACCTCAAACACCGAAAAACCAAAAAATTGCACCAAACAAAGCGAAAGAAGAGTTTTCAAAGGAATTTTCAGATATGATTAATTCAGTAGCTGAAAAGAAATCTAAGAAATAGGGGCATTTAAATTAAAAACTTGGTAAATAAGCTCCTCAGTACAATAGTAAAGGCACTTTTTGTTCAATTTTGAACAAAAAGTGCCTTATTTTTATATATGAAAAACGGATAGTAATCTACCTATACTTTTAGCTGCTTCGGTGGGAATATGGCTCAAAAAAGTGCCGGGCGCATGTATATTCTGCACCTGGCACTCTAGATCCTACATATTTAAATAAACATCCCTGCTATTGCCGCACTTAATAAGGAAGCTAACATCCCCGCAGCAACAGCTCTAACTCCTAAACGAGCAATATCTGAACGGCGATTTGGTGCTAATGACCCTAAGCCACCTAATAAAATGGCCATTGAACTTAAGTTTGCAAAACCACATAAAGCGAAACTAACTACAATAACAGTTTTATCAGAAAGCTCTGCAATCGCTGGCCCAAATGATGCATAAGCAACAAACTCATTCAACACAAGTTTTTGCCCAATGTATGAACCAGCTTGAACAGCTTCTGCCCATGGAACACCAATGGCAAACGCTAATGGTGAAAACAGGTAACCTAAAATGCCTTGAAGTGTTAAGTCTTCAAAACCAAAGATACTGCCTAAACCACCAAGTATACCGTTAAGTAATGCGATAATACCAATAAATGCCAGTAGCATAGCTCCAACATTCACTGCAAGCTTCATCCCATCACTTGCACCTCGTGCAGCTGCATCAATTACATTCGCAGAAGAATCATCTTTTTCTAACTTAAAGTTTCCTTCATCAATAACTTCTGTTTCTGGAATCATGATTTTAGCTAAAACTAACCCAGCTGGGGCAGCCATAAAGCTTGCTGCAAGTAAATATTCTAGAGGCACACCTAACAATGCATATCCGACTAAAACCGAACCAGAGACTGATGCAAGTCCTCCTGTCATAACGGCAAATAACTCAGACTTTGTCATTTTGTTAATGAACGGCCGAATGACAAGTGGTGCTTCTGTATACCCAACAAAGATGTTTGCAGCTGCTGAAATGGACTCCGCCTTGCTTGTCCCAAGAAGCTTCGAAAGTCCTCCACCGATAATGC
The DNA here is from genome assembly GCF_028747805.1 of Solibacillus daqui. Lineage (NCBI taxonomy): Bacteria > Bacillati > Bacillota > Bacilli > Caryophanales > Caryophanaceae > Solibacillus > Solibacillus daqui. The sequence continues at coordinate 3,825,394 of NZ_CP114887.1, read as the reverse complement.
GTATTAAAAATTGCATTATGCCTAAATAATATAAAACCGAGATTAAAGCAGAAAAGAAAATGATAACGGTTAGCACTTGAAAGGCAAAAACAAACCCAAAATTTTCTGTATCTGCTGCAGGTCCAAATAAGAAAGAAATTCCTTCATTCGCATAAGAAATTAAATGTTGCACGCCGTTGGAGAAACTTTCAAGTACCTCTCGACCGGCCTCCCATTTTAAAACAATAAAAGCAAATAAAATTTGAATTGCTAATCCCACTAAAATTGTGCGCCACTTAATTGAACTTTTAGCGCTTGATAAAAGAAAAGCAATTATTAAGACGATAAAAATACCGCCAATTCCCCATAGTACGTTCATAATAGACACCTTTTTAATATTTTTAGGAAGAAAACATTCGCTTTCAATATTCCATTTTATTACATCAGACGACTGACGTGACTTAGCAATTTTAACAAAAAGCATATGAGATGTAAAATGACGAATGATTCCGATTTATCAATATAAATCCACACACCAAGTTCATTATGACTTTTACCACACTGATAGTTACTTGAACAATTTAGGTTGAACTAAAAACTTCTTTTTCATTCAAATAATTATTAGTGTAAAATTCCCGTGAAAAAAGCCAAAACGTTGTTAATTCATCGTTTGGCACACTGGTTCACTTGCTCTACTATTTTATTGCTGTGATTTAATCGGTATTGTTATTTCTAGTTCAGGGATGTATTGAATTATTGGGTCACCATTTTCATCCTCTTGATATGTTCCTTTTGGATAGTCATTAATAAGATTAATATATGGCTTAATTGTAATAGCTTTTGGTAAGGTTTCAAATGGATGGAACCGTAAATCCATAATTAAATCGCTATTTCCTTTATTTGTCTCACGCCGACCATTGCCATGAATTAGTTTTAGTTCACGCCCTTGTTCATCATAAACTTCGATATTTATTCCTTCCCGGAAATCTACAGAAGTTGATTTATCAAGCAAGGCTATTCTTGTCGTAATACTAGTTGTAATGGGAGTTAGTATAATTTGTTCAATAGTAAACTGATTATTTTTGTATTTTCTACTTATATTAGGTTGTAGGTTTACATAGTTACCAATATCACTCACTGGAATATCCATTTTAAAAGGTTCAGAAATCTCGGTTATTGTAGTGGATAATGTCAAATTAAACTGCTTTGGGAAAGGACTTCCACCTTGATTTTTCAAATCTGAAAATTCAAGAATTACGGAATTCTTATCCTTACTTGGCTGTCTAAAAACACCACTAAAATTAGTGTGATTCAGTGGTTCACCATTTAGTAAAAATTCAATATTACTCATTTGATCTGATAAACTTTCTTTTGAATTTTCACCTTCTTTATGATGGCGTTCAATCCCAATTGCAACACGTGTACCGTCAAACACTACTTCTGTTACATTTAATGTAAAGCCTTCATGCGTAACGCTTGTATTCAATTTTGTTGAGAATCCCTTTTCATCTGCGGCGTGTAGACCAAGATCCCTTGTAAATTTAAAAACAGATGATAATAAAGGCACTTCTTTCATCGTCGCCGCCATCGTTGGTGAAATTAAACCCGTGATAATGATCAAACTAAAAATCATTGCTGCGGAGGCGGTAATCATCATGACTCTTTGACGTAAGTTCTTACGAGTTCTAAATTTTTCAGACGGCTTTGTATTACGAATACTTTCATATTTGCTCATAGTACGATTTACCAAATCAACTTCCACAGGTGTTTCTCGAATGAATCTTTCTAACTGAGTTACCTCTTTATCCTTCTGTTTTGAGCGAGTGTTCATAAATTTCCCCTCCCAACTTTTTCTCTTTCAGCAATTTTTTACGTAATCGTTCATATTTTTTTCGAACAGTCGTTGCTTTAAGTTCCATAATCGAAGCAATTTCATCAAAGCTATATTCTTCAATCGATCTAAGTAGCAGAATTCTTCTTTCGTCCACACTTAACTTTTCTAATAACTCGTGAATGAAATCATCATATTCATATGCTTGCCTATGACTCTGATCGTGTGCTTGTTCCTTCTTAAAACTTGTCCAAAATTTGTAGCTTTTGTTTTTCTTTTTAAGTATATCCATACAATGGTGATGTGCAATTTTGTAAAGCCATGCTGAGAATGAGACTGTATATGAAAAATTACGGATATTTTCTAATCCTTTTATAAAAATATCTTGTGCCGCATCCTCCGCTTCTTCCTTACTTCCCAGTAGATAATAACAGTAAATATAGATTTGTTTTTGAAAGCTACGGATAATTTCTGTATAGGCTTGAATATTGCCCGATTGAACTTGTACTACAATAGATTTTGTAGCAAACTCAGTATTTTCCCTAGGTGTATTTGATGCAGTCAATACGTTCCCCCTCCTCTCTGGCATATATAACTGAATTGGTTATCGATTTGTGACAACGATAGAAAAAATATTTTAGAAAAAACCAAAAAAAGAAAAGGTACCTGTTTGAAGTCAGGCGCCTTTTCATGTTAATTATTATTTTCTTCTTTATAGAAACGCTCGCCGGTTTCTGGGTGGAAGTAAACAATTAATCGCTTGTTTGTACTCGGATCAATCGATATTTCATTTGTACGTTCGAAGCCTTTAGGAACGTGTTTACCATGTTTTGTTTTGAAGCGACGATCCCAAAAGAACCATGAACCGATTATTAAAATAATGAGAATTAACAATTGGATACCATAAAACCCTACAATCCATCCCATTCGCTATCTTTTCTCCACAATAACAGCTGTACCATAAGCAACAATTTCGCTCATATTTTGCCCAATTTCACCAGAGTCAAAACGCATCATAATAATTGCATTTGCACCCATTGCCGTAGCGTTTTGCACCATTCGATCCATCGCTTGCTTTCGAGCATCTTCAAGCATTTCTGTATACTGACTGATTTCTCCGCCTACAAGTCCCTTTAGTGAAGCTACGATATCTTTGCCAATCCCTCTAGCTCTAACGGTTAAACCAAATACCGGACCTATTACTTCTGTAATTTGATGATGCGCAATATTTTCAGTTGTTACGATAATCATTTGAATCCGCCCCTTAATATGAAATATTACTTACACAGTTAGTATACAATAAAACTTTTATAAATTATGGTTGTTATACAATAATATGTAAGTAACTTAATTGAATGTATCCTACAGAAGGAAAATTAGGTAATCCTGAACGTAATTCATTGTGCTTTCTACACTATTTGTATGTTTGTTATTGATCATACGCCATTCGAAAGGAAAATGAATGCTTCCAAAAGGCAAGAATTAACTAAGGGTTTTAAGCTGATTTGGGAAATTCATTCATTTCGCACGATTCATGTAATGATTATCTTTGAATCTATTGCCAATGTGGTTTGGGTTACAGCCATTATGTATCTTTCTGATTTCGTAACAAATTCACACTTACCCGAGCAATCTTGAAATTCTATGGATGAAGTCACATGTATGTTTTATCTCCATAATCAATCTGTTTATGGCAAATTAAATAAGAGTGCCGGATACATATCCCTTAGAACATCCATGTACCAAGCACTACTTTATTTTTTCCATTGAATTTCTACTTTATAAGGGCCATGTAAGGAGAGTTCAAGTAATTTTAACGCCATAAAAGACGCATCATGCATACAATTATTTTGAATCCACCACGTAATGCTTTCCATATAGGCACCTGCAACATAATGGACAACAAATGATCTTTGCGCTCTTATATGTTGTGGAGGTATTTTTGTCGTTGTAACTCCATCGTCAATGTACTTTAGCAAAATTTCTTTAAAAGACTTAATAAACAGCCCATCTGGTTGATTAACTAATAAAACTTCATAAGCCAATTGATTTTCTAAAATATGTTCAAAAAGCCACAACATATTTTCAGGCAATTCTTCTGGACCAAAATCAGTCATATCTTTTGGATTGTTAATTTGTAAGCAAGCTTTTAAGTTATTCAATAACGTTTCATGTAAATGTAGGCGTAGCTCCATGGGATCCTTGTAAAATTTATAAAAAGTTGGCCGCGTTATTCGCGCCTCCAAGCAAAGGCTTTGGATAGACATGTTTTCATTGGATTCTAGTAGTAATGAAAGATACGCTTTATGCAATTTTTTTATAGACTGAACTTGTCTAGCGTCTAGTTTCAAGTACATCACACCTATCTGTATATTCCTCTAATCATGATTCTTCTTTACTTTAATTCTTATCGTAATTTCGTCCAATCTGTTAATACTACCAATGTTTTCAGTTTAATTATAATGATAAAACATCCATGAGCTTTTCAGTTCCAACTATGACAGGAAAATAAATTATTTGCATAGAAAAAGAACCATGAAACAAGATTGCTCTCATTCCATGATTCCATAATTTTATAGAGCTGTCCATCCACCATCAATAACAAGCTCTGCACCTGTCATAAATTTCGATTCATCACTCGCTAAAAATACGACGCCATATGCTATATCCTCTGGTTGGCCAAAGTAAGGTAATTGCGTATGTAGTTCGTAATAAGGCATTGCCACTTCCATTGATTGTGCTGTCATAGGTGTTACGATAATACCTGGGTGTAATGAGTTTACGCGAATTTTATCTTTTCCGTATTCTACTGCAGCTGATTTAGATAATGCACGTAATGCACCTTTTGCAGCTGTATAAGGGCTTGATCCAGCCATCCCTACAATACCGCCAATAGAAGAAATATTAATAACAGAACCGCCGCCCGCTTTTTTCATTTCTGGAATACAGTATTTCATCCCTAACACACAACCATTTAAGTTGATGTCCATAACGGCATTCCACTCGTCCATTTCCATATTAGCGAAACTATTTGGACTCGCAACGCCCGCATTGTTTACAAGAATATCGACTTTACCATATAACTCAATTGTTTTCGCTACGACCGCTTTCCATTCGTCTTCAGAAATAACGTTTTGCTTAATCGCAGTTATTTCGCCACCAGCTGCTTTGATTTCTGCTTCTACTTCAAGTAATTTTGCTTCATTAAAGTCTGTTGCTACAACTTTCGCGCCTTCTTTTGCAAATAATTTTGCTTCTTCGGCACCCATCCCGTTTGCTGCGCCTGTAATAATCGCTACTTTACCTTTTAATCTCATTTTAAGAGCCTCCATATAGTTAGTTAATTTACAAAACGTAAATTATTTTACAATTCAATTATTAACATATAGAATATTAATTTGCAAGTATCAGTATTGAAAGAGACTTTACCACACGCATAATAGTTATTTAATTTCTTCAACTAAAGTCCATTTTATGTTAAGTAATTTCACTTTTTTTTAGAGTTCAAGTATAATAATTAAGTTAAAAAATATTTTTTCGTTTTATATAACGTTATCAATAGAATATCGAAAGAGAGTGAACAAAATGGGTCGTAAGTGGAATAACATTAAAGACAAAAAGGCTGGTAAAGACGCAGCTAACAGTCGTATCTATGCAAAGTTTGGTCGAGAAATTTATGTAGCAGCAAAATCTGGTGAACCAAATCCAGAATCAAACCGCGCATTAAAAACCGTTTTAGAGCGTGCGAAAACATATTCGGTACCAAAACATATCATCGAAAAAGCAATTGACAAAGCTAAAGGTGGCGGCGACGAGCAATTTGACGAGCTACGCTACGAAGGTTTCGGCGTAGCAGGTACAATGGTTATCGTTGATGCTTTAACAAACAACGTAAACCGTACAGCTTCAGAAGTTCGTGCAGCATTCGGTAAAAACGGCGGTAACATGGGTGTATCTGGTTCAGCAGCGCACATGTTCCAAAATACTGCAGTATTCGGGGTTGAAGGCAAATCAGAAGATGAAATCCTTGAAATCTTAATGGAAGCAGATTTAGATATGCGTGATATTATGGATGAAGAAGGCACAATCATCGTTTATGTAGAGCCAGAGCAGTTCCATGCAACACAAGAAGCATTCAAGGGTGCTGGTATTGAAGAATTTACAGTAGCAGAGTTAGCGATGTTACCAATGACAGAAGTAGCATTAGCTGGTGATGACTTAGCAAAATTCGAAAAAATGATCGATGCGTTAGAAGATTTAGAAGATGTACAACGCGTTTATCATAATGCTGATTTAGGCGAATAAAAAGCTCAAAGGGAGCTGTCCAAAAAGTGTTTACTTTTTGACAGTGTCCACTCATGTGTTATTTATCCGCAGTTGGCTGCTATCAGGTTGGTCGTAAGTAAAGAACGAATGCTAAAATGTCACGATCGGTGATAGCGTATTCATGATTAGCTTCGTGCTAGCCTCTAACCTCGGCGCAAAGGTCTTGTCCGGAAATCACTTTCCAGACAAGACCTTTTTTATTGGTAAATGGTTAAATATGTCTGCGTTATGCTAGAGTTATTGCCATTTAAAGTTTGAATCACCCAAAATATATGTAAGAAGAATAATATAATTATGAGAATAATAGATGAAAAAGACACAACGATAGGTAGTCGTATTATTCAAAAATTTGAAATCACATTATCACTAATGGTAATGTGATTTCTTTCATTTAAATTGATAATTTGAGAGACTATTAATATGAATCTATTGTTATTTCAGTTATAATATTGAAAATTGCTTTAAATTTTCTGATTATATTTGCAATTTGTTAGAATATAATAAATAATAAACTATACGAATTTCGGTTACCGAAATAATTATGAGGTGATAATAATGGCTACATTTAAAGAATTTGATTACAAACGTCCAAATTTAGATGACATGAAAGAACAATATGTGGTTCTTTTAGAAGAATTTAAAGCGGCGGATTCCGTTGAAGCGCAAAGTGGAGTAATTGATAAGCTAAACAAAATCCGCAACACGTATTCAACAATGGCAAATATCGTCTATATTCGTGCTTCGATTGATACGAATGATGAGTTTTATCAAAAAGAGCGTGATCACTTTGATGAAATCGGTCCTGTAGTAGAAGAACTAGTATTTAACTATTATACAGAGCTTGTAAAATCACCATTCCGTTCGCAACTAGAGGAGAAATGGGGCACGCAACTATTTGCATTAGCAGAAAATCAGTTAAAAGGCTTCTCACCAGAAGTCATTGAGTTAATGCAACAAGAAAACAAATTAACGTCTGAATATAGCAAGCTAGTTGCATCGGCACAAATTGAGTTTGATGGTAAAACATTAACATTAGCACAATTAGCACCATATGCAGAATCAACAGACCGTGCTGTACGTAAAGCAGCACGTGAAGCGAACTTTAATTTCTTTGCAGAAAACAAAGAAAAGTTTGATTCAATTTATGATCAATTAGTTAAGCTACGTCATAAAATCGCAACTACTTTGGGCTTTAAAAACTATGTAGAGCTAGGCTATGTCAACATGAATCGTGTAGACTATAATGCAGAAATGGTTGCAAAATTCCGTGAGCAAGTACGTGAATTTATCGTGCCACTTGCGTCGAAATTATACGCACGCCAAGCAGAGCGCATAGGTGTAGACGAGTTCAAGTTTTATGATGAAGGCTTATCGTTCTTAACGGGGAATGCTGTACCGCAAGGCGATGCACAGTGGATTGTTGAAAACGGGAAGAAAATGTACGACGAGCTTTCTAAAGAAACTGGCGAATTCTTTAACTATATGATTGAGCATGATTTAATGGATTTAGTTGCGAAAAAAGGGAAAGAAAGTGGCGGTTATTGTACGTTTATTGAAGACTATGATTCGCCGTTTATTTTCTCAAACTTTAATGGAACATCAGGTGACATCGATGTTTTAACGCACGAAGCAGGTCACGCATTCCAAGTATACTCTAGCCGTAACATCGGAATTCCAGAGTACTTATGGCCAACATATGAGTCTTGTGAAATTCACTCAATGAGTATGGAATTTTTCACATGGCCTTGGATGGAGCTATTCTTTAAGCATCAAACTGAGAAATACAAATTCTCACATTTAAGCAGTGGCTTATTATTCTTACCATATGGAGTGTCAGTTGATGAGTTCCAGCACGTTGTGTACGAAAACCCTGAAATGACTCCAGCTGAGCGTAATGCGGCATGGAAAGAAATTGAGGCGAAGTATTTACCACACCGCGATTACGATGGGCACGACTATTTAGAATCTGGTGCAGTATGGCAACGTCAAGGTCATATTTATGCAAGCCCGTTTTATTACATCGATTACACATTAGCGCAAATTTGTGCATTCCAATTCTGGAAACGCTCAGGTGAAGACTTCGAAGGCGCATGGAAAGATTATTTACACCTTTGCCAATTAGGTGGATCATTTGCCTTCACGAAGCTAGTAGAAGAGGCTGGATTAATTTCACCATTTGAAGAGGGTTGTGTAGAATCCGTTATTGGTACTATTGAAGATTATTTAAATGCTGTTGATGATAAAAATTTATAAGAAATAATTTGGGGACATTTTGCTTAATTTTAACAGCAAAATGTCCTTTTTCTTTTGTAATTAATGACACTTTATGGCATGCTAAAATGTACAAAGTATTATAGTAGGTTTTACTTGAAGAAAGCAAAAAAGGAAGTGAGTTAATGACGAGGAAACTGTGGTTTCAATTTGGAATAGGATTATTAATTTCCTTATTAATCATAAAATATTTCATGGAAATTTATCATTTATTTAATCCAATTATCATTATTTTTAAAACGATTATGATGCCATTATTATTAGGCGGCGTGCTGTATTATATTACCGAGCCATTGCAACGTTTACTCGAAAAACGAGGTATGCCAAGATGGGGGAGCTTATTAACCATTGTGCTCTTATTAGCAGGGGTTTTAACAAGCGTTTTCTTATTAATTGGCAATCCAATTGCCAATCAGGTGAATCGCCTAGTAGAAAATGCACCAACAATTGCGACTCAAATTGAGCAGGCGGTTAACTATATTATAGAAAACCCCGGTATATTACCACCACAAGTGGATGAATTTGTCGCGTCTATTACAAGCTCCATTCAAGACATTGCCATAACGAGTAGTCGTTATTTCGTGAACTTTGTAAGTGGTGCGGTATCGGTGACGTTTACACTAATTTTAGTACCGTTTTTCTTTATTTTTATGTTAAAAGATCATGAAAAGTTTGCACCTAATATTTATGATATCTTTTCAGGGGACACGCGTTCTTGGATTAAGAAAACATTAGAAGATATTGATAAAGTGTTACGTAGCTATGTACAAGGACAAGTGTTAGTAAGTTTTTTACTGGCCACTATGATGTTTATCGGTTATTTAATCATTAAATTGGAATACTCGTTATTATTGGCGCTGTTTGCATTTTTCATGAACATGATTCCGTTCATCGGTCCATGGGTATCGCTTGTACCAGCAGTGATTGTCGCGCTTATCCAAGACCCAGTATTAGTCATTTGGGTGTGTGTCATTACATTAGTGGCACAGCAACTGGAAAGTAACTTAATCACGCCAAATGTAATGGGGAAATCATTAGATATTCACCCATTAACAGTTATTTCACTTGTTTTAGCGGCAGGAAATATCGCCGGCTTCATCGGCATTATTATTGCAATTCCAACGTATTGTGTTATTAAAGTAGTGGTACAAAACATTTACCATGAACGCCAAAAAATCAAAAAAGAGATGACCAAGTCTGTGTAAATTGTGGAGCATATGTGACAAGCATGTGCTTCTCTTTTTTATTTAAAGCGAAAACGGTATACTTAATACTTGAGAAGAATTATTAAAGGAGCAAACAATGCTAACATTTGAACAAAAACAAGCAATTATCGAGTCGTTTCCGCAACTAACGAAAAAAGAAATTTCGTTAAAGCGTTTAAACTATCACTTTGAAGACAGCCTTTACGAAAAAACAATCGTCGTTGAAAAGCTACATCCAAATGGCAACGGCTTTATATTTGTAGGGGATTTACTAAAATACGAAAAAGAAGCAAGCGATAAGGGCTTAGTCAATATTCGCGATTATAGCGAACAGCAACTACGCGAAATTATCGAAGCTGCTATCGATTACTTATCAGAAGAAATTGATGATACACCAATTATTGAACACTGGACATCACGCCAAGGCACAAAGCTAGAGCTAGAATTTAACAATCGTTCATGGAACATTTATCACCAAGGAAATTTAGAGGAATCATTCGGGACACGTGATGATGCAATCGCATATTTACGTGAAGAAGGTTTCCGACTTTCAAAATAGATAAGTGAGGGAAATGGAGTATGGAGCAACAGCATCAATCAAAAGAAATGTCTGGTAATAAAATGGTCAAAATTATTATAGGCACAATTTTAGTCGCTTCCATTATTATCGTAGCTGTTATTCAGGCGTTCTATGTATTATGGGAGCCAAATGAGCAAAAGCATAATGATCGCCAAGACGAAAGTGAACAGCCAAGCTATTCAAAGTCAGCAATGATTAATTATGAAACATTGCTGCACTTAAGCTAGTGAACAATAGTCAATATTTGAATGAACATGGTATACTTTATTTCAAAAACAGGGCTTGTCCAGAAATCAATTTCCGGACAAGCCCATTTTTTACGTTATTATCTTCCTTTTCTAAACGGTAGCCACCAGTTCCAATCGCCAAACAGTTTCATGAAACTTGGTACGAGCATGAGGCGAATAATCGTTGCATCAATCGCAATGGCAATCGCTATACCGACCCCGATTTGTTTAACGGGCATTACATCGGTAAACGCAAATGCTCCGGTAATGACAATCATAATAAGTGCGGCAGAGGTAATAATTTTACTTGTTGCAACAAGCCCATCAATCGTAGCCTTCGTGTTCGTAGCCCCTTTTATATATTCCTCTTGAATCCGCGAAATTAAAAATACCTCATAGTCCATGCTTAAGCCAAAGACTAAACAGAATACTAATACCGGAATAATTAATACAATTGTGCCTGCTTCAATACCAAAGTGCCCGTATTGGAAAATATAAACCAAAATACCGAATGTCGCGCCAAGTCCTAAAATATTCATTAAAATCGCCTTTAAAGGAATTAAAATGGAACGGAACGCGATCATTAAAATAATAAACGTTGAAACAATAATGATTGCAATGGCAATAAGCACTTTATTCGCAATTTCATCAAAAATTTCCTGATTGAACTTTGCTTGTCCAGATAATGCGAAATCCACACCTAAATCCTTATTCATCCAATTACGGACAAAATCCTGCGCTTCGGATGTCGCACCGGTTGTGTTTAAATAAGCGACCATATACATTTTATCTTTTTGAATAAAGTTTTCAGCAACCTCGTCAAGTGCTCCTGGTGCTTGTGGGTTGCTATTGACCATTTCCCACATTTCAACCGATTCGATGTTTGCTACTGTAAACATAGAAGTGACACGATCTACCATTGGATCATCTAGTAGTTGCTGTTGAATATCAAAGACCTTTTCACGTCCCTCCGTCGTATCCCAAGTGTCATCGTTTTCAGCGAGTAAAAAGACAGGCGTATTTTCGCCAATACCGAATGTTTCATCTAGGGTATCGAAAGTCTGGCGTGATTCGTAGGACGCTGGTAATGATTCAGTCGAAGGAATCGTTAACGCTATATCTTTAATAGGAACCATCGCCACACATAGTAAAAGAATAGCGACAAAAATAATGACAACCGGACGTTTCATCACGAAAGCAGCAAACTTTTGCCAACGTGAAGCGGTTGCTTTTACGCGGAAAATACGCCCTTTATTTAAACGATCGCCCAAGAGTGTAATCGTTGCTGGTAAAAAGGTTAACGCTGTTAGCACTGCAAGGAAAACAACGATTGTGCCACCAAGAGCAATATTCATAAAAATCTCTACATTAATAACGACCATTGCACCTAAGCCAATCATGACACATAGTGCAGAGAAAATGATCGAGCGTCCAGCTGTTTGGATTGCGGTTTGAACGGATTCGCCAACCGTATGTTTTTCGCGTTCTTCACGGTAACGGTTAATAAATAAAAGCGCAAAATCAATGCTTAATGCTAAGCCAAGCATCGGCACAATATTCATGACGAATATCGATAAATTAAAATAATCGCTTAATAGCGTTAAAATACCGAGTGCGATAACAACTGTTGCGCCACCAATAATTAATGGTAATAATGACGCTACAATTGAACCAAATGCTAATAATAAAACGATTAAAGCGATAGGTAAGCCAATTGCCTCGGCTTTAATTAAATCTTTTTGGCTCGCTACGTTAATATCTTTTGAAATAACGGGCTCCCCTGTAATCGAAATGCCTTTTTCATCCTCAGTAATTTCCCGAATGTCATCGATAATAGGAAAGTAATCGGTAATTGTATTATCAAATTCAAGTAGTCCATAAGCGTAGCCGTTTTTATTTAATGCGGCATTGCCTACTGGAGAAGTCACTGCATGAACGGCATCCATATTTTCGAGTTTTTCCATAATCGACGTAATTTCATCGTCGGACTTATCTTTAAATAAAACAAAAATCGTTTTTGCGGGTAAATCAAATGTCTCAGAAAGCTCGTTTGTTACGTATGTATGATCACCATCTACGAAAAACCCATCCCCTTGCAATTTAGAAGGAAGCTGAAGAGCAAAAAATGCAAATATAGCAAGGATAATAAACCAAATGGCGACAACCGGCTTTGAAAATTTCGTAACAATTGCTGCAAAGTTCTTCATAAAATACCGCCTTTCTATTTCAGTACTTCTAGTGTAATTGATTTGGCGGAAAAAGGAAAAGCCTCCAGAAAAGTTATAGAATTCTGGAGGCTTTTTATTGGTTAAAAGAAGATATTTAATACTGTATAAATTATTGCAGCCATTACAGCTGAAATTGGCATTGTAATAATCCAAGTTGTGACGATTTTACGAGCTATTCCCCAGTTAACGCCTTTCACGTTTTGTGCAGCACCTACACCCATAATGGCAGATGAAATAACGTGTGTTGTTGAAACGGGTAAGTGAATTAAAGTTGCCCCGAAAATGATTGATGCAGAAGAAAGGTCAGCTGCAGCCCCGTTTACTGGACGAATTTTCATGATTTTACCGCCGACTGTTTTGATGATTTTATAACCACCAATCGAAGTCCCTAAACCCATTGCAAGGGCACAGGCAAAACGAACCCAGCCTTGTACATCATCAGTTGTTTGCCAATTCGCCGCAATTAAAGCCATCGTAATGATCCCCATTGCCTTTTGAGCATCGTTCGTCCCGTGTGTGAACGATTGAATAGCTGCGGTGAAAATTTGCATAATACGGAACCCTTTATTTGTTTTATAAAGGTTCATGTTTTTAAATAAGAACTTCATTAAAGACATCATTAAGTAACCAACGCAAATGGCGATAATTGGTGACAATAATAACGCAATAATAATTTTTGAAAAGCCACTGTAGTTTAAAACGCCAAAACCAGAAGCAGCAATCGCAGCACCGGCAATCGAACCAATTAACGTGTGAGATGAACTAGACGGAATACCGAAATACCAAGTTACTAAGTTCCACGTTATGGCAGAAAGTAGAGCAGCTAAAATAACAACAGAACCGATTAATGGTGCTTCAGGTGTTGATAGTGAAAACGGATCAACGATATCAGAAGCAATCGCTTTTGCTACACCAACGAATGTAATGGCACCGATAAAGTTCATGATGGCTGCCATTAATACCGCTACACGTGGTGGTAAAGCACGCGTTGAAACAGATGTGGCAATCGCATTAGCCGTATCATGGAAACCATTAATGAAGTCAAATAGTAATGCGCATACGACAACTAATACGGTAATGATTAATAGTGTGTTCATTTATTAAGACTCCCTATGATTATGCGTTACGCATAATAATTGTTTCGATTGTGTTCGCTACTGTTTGGCAGTAGTCTGCAATTTCTTCAAGTTGTTCGTAGATGTCTTTAAATTTAATTAAACGAATCGGGTCTTTTTCATTTAAGAACAGTTGCTTAATGGAAGAACGCAATACTTCATCGCACTCGCGCTCATAATCTTTAATTAAAATTGCATGCTGACGCATACCAACAAGATCTTTTTTGTTCAAAAGTTCCATCGCTTTCACGATTTCATCAGATGATTTCGCAATGTATTCTAAGAAGTTGCGCATTGAATCGTCAATTTCAGTTAATGAGAACATTTCGAAGTGTCCGATTGTTCCTTCTGTACCATCTAATACGTCATCCATACGAATCGCTAAAGATAAAATATCTTCACGCTCAATTGGTGTCATAAATGATTTATTTAACATCACGATTAATTCATGTATTAATTTATCGCCAGCTGTTTCGTATTGTTTCATACGAACGCTAATTTCCTTTAAATCAGCAACCGTTTCGATGCGGAAATCATTTGCGTAATGAACGGCTTCACGCATGTTTTCAGCAATTTTTAACAATGCTGCGAAAAATGGATCTTGTTTTTTTGGACTAAACATGGAATTGCCTCCTGGAATTATATAATCAAACCAACCTAATAATCATAACAAAATCTAAAAAAAATCTACATAAAATTTACTCATTACGTCTTAAACTTTACAATTCTGTAACAAAAGGATTGTGTGACTTTTGCGTTAATTTTAGTCAATTTTTAGCGAAAATAAGTTTAAGGGAGAAAGTGTTTCGCTATTATAAGAAATCTTGTAATTCTTTTTGCAAAAATGGTTTTGCGTTTAAAAATCTCACAAATTCGACATATTTCGCACGTTGTTCGTCAGTTGGCTGCTTTCCTGTAAAGTAGGCGCGAATTAAAATGTTTTTCGGCGTATTTTCCATATCGATAAACTCTAATAGCTGTGTTTCATACCCAACAAGTGATAACAGCTCGGCACGGATTGAATCGGTCGCAAGTGCGGCAAAGCGTTCTTTTACTAAGCCGTGCTGTGTCATAATCGATAATTCCGGGGCTTGAAGTTGTCGGTTCAGTTCATGCTGACAGCAAGGTACACTTAAAATCACTTTCGCGCCCCATTTAACAGCACGTGCTAAAGCCATATCGGTTGCAACGTCACACGCATGAAGGGTTACAACCATATCAACCGCTGTTTCATCATTGTAATCATTAATATCCCCAACTAAAAATTCTAAATCATCATATCGTAAATCCTGTGCAATGCGATTACATTCTTCAATAACTTCTTTCTTTAAATCTAACCCAGTAACACGTATATTTAACCCTTTTTCTACTTTTAAATAATGGTATAACGCAAATGTTAAATACGATTTCCCTGAGCCAAAGTCTAAAATACGGATTTGTTTATCCTTTGGTAAATGTGCTAGAGAATCGTCAATGAATTCAACGAAGCGATTAATTTGCTTAAATTTATCGTACTTTTGCTTTTTAATTTTGCCGTCTTCTGCTTGCACGCCTAAACGTACTAAAAACGGATGAACGCGTGAGTCATCTAACAAATATTGTTTTTTACGATTATGTGATAAGTTCACTTGCTTTGTTGAGGCGCTCGCATTTGATTTCCATAGCACTTTGTTTTTCTTTGATAATTGGATTTGCACCGTTTGCTCCGTGAATTCTGCATGTACTTGGCGAAAATGTTCAAATAATTCGTCTAGCTTTGCTGCTACATCGGTAAGTGGTAAGTTTTCGTGTTTTAAAATGCGCTCATATTGATATTCAAGCTGAATCACATAATCACCGCGTAATTCAACTGGCTTTAATTTTACACGTTTTATATCGTTTGATTTTTGGCGAGGCTGACTGATCGTTGCTTGAATTAGTGTTTTATCTTGTAAAAGAGCGACCAACTGCTCTTTCATTTGTTGAAATTCCATAAAAACCGCCTTTTCTATAATGAAAAATATTGTTACTTCTATTTTATCACAATGCGTTATATGGTGTGATTGTACAGGCTTTTGTAATGTATGTTACGATTGAACGATAGAATGAACCTTTGAGGAGGCTATCTGTTTGAAAGAGGTAGAAGTATTAATTGAACGCGGCATTTTAGTGGGCGTGAACTTACAAAAAGACGAGCACTTCGATTATTCAATGGAAGAGTTAGCAAATTTAGCAGAAGCTTTAAATGTAGACGTAGTCGGCATGGTGACACAGAATTTAGAGCGTGTCACACCGTCTCATTATGTTGGAACAGGAAAAATTGATGAAATTAAGGCATTTTATGAAGAAGCAGATGCGAATATCGTCATTTTTAATGATGAATTATCCCCATCGCAAATTCGTAATTTAGAGCGCGATTTAGATTGTAAAGTAATCGACCGTACGATGCTGATCTTAGATATTTTCAGTCGCCGTGCCAAAACACGCGAGGCACAATTACAAGTAGAGCTTGCGCAGCTCCAATATATGCTACCGCGCCTAGTAGGTTTACATGCTTCACTTTCACGTCAAGGTGGTGGTACAGGTGGTGGCTTTAAAAACCGTGGTGCCGGGGAAACAAAGCTGGAGCTAGATCGTCGTAAAATCGAGGACCAAATCGCCAAAATTAAAAAGGATTTAGAGGTAGTAAAAGAACAGCGCGAAACACAGCGTAAGCAACGCCGTAAAAATGCTGTGCCAGTCGTTTCAATAGTCGGCTATACAAACGCAGGTAAGTCAACAATCATGAATCAACTGTTAGCGAAAATGGGTCAGGACGATGGAAAGCAGGTTTTCGAAAAAGACATGCTGTTCGCCACACTTGAAACATCGGTGCGCAATATTGAATTAGAGGATAACAAATCATTTTTACTAACAGATACAGTTGGTTTTGTTAGTAAGCTGCCACACCATTTAGTAAAGGCCTTTCGTTCGACGTTAGAAGAAGCACGTGAGGCAGATTTACTTCTGCATGTCGTTGATGTGTCAAATGAAGAATATCGTTTCATGATGGACGTGACAAACGATACATTAAAAGCTATTGATGTTGAAAATATCCCAACACTCTATGTGTATAACAAATCGGACTTGGCCAATTTAGAATATCCGTTAATTAGCGGTGATAATATTTGGATTGCAGCTAAAGAGGGAGTGGGCTTAGATGAATTACTTCAAATGATTCGTAAGCAAATCTTCTCGGATTACGTAACATGCCAAATGCTCATTCCATACGAACAAGGTGCAGTTGTTTCCCATTTAAATGAACAGGCAACAATTTTAGAAACAGCGTACGAAGAACAAGGTACGCTACTAACATTAGAACTAAAACAAGCGGATTATAATAAATATGAAAAATATGTATTGAAATAATTTACGAAGCAAAGGGAGTGTCCTAGAAACAATTCTGGGACACTCCCTTTGCGCTGAGAATGGAGGCTGGCACGAAGCTAGTCATGAATGTGTTGTCACAGGGCGTGACGTTTTTAGCATTCGTTCTTTACTTAAGCCCACCGCGAAAAGCAACCTACAGCGGATAATTAATTCATGAGACAGACGTTGCTAAAAAAAGTAAATGCTTTGGACGAGTCCTTTATTATTTCATTTCAGTAAGTCAAACCATTTTGTAACTGAAAGAGAATAAACTATAATAGTTGGATATTGATGATGGATTCTTGATTAATTTATCAGAAAATAACGAAAAAAAGTAATATTATAACATTTTAGTTTTTTCTTGATTTTGTTTAATTGTTACGTTAGAGTATTAAAATGCTTTTACTACTGGTATGACAATGAAATTAATTGTCAGAATATTTATTAAATCGGAGGAAATTTCAAATGTATTCTAAAGAAGAAATCGTGAAATCAGTTCCTCAAACTGGCTTTGTAGGACAACCTAAAGGGCTATTTACTTTATTCTTTACAGAGTTTTGGGAGCGATTTTCATATTACGGCATGCGTGCTATTTTATTATTCTACATGTACTACTCGCTTAAAGATGGCGGTTTAGGATTGGATCGTACGCAAGCAAACATCATCATGTCGATTTACGGTTCGTTAATCTACATGTCAGGTATTATCGGTGGTTGGATTGCTGACCGAATTACAGGTACGCGAAAAGCGATATTCTATGGCGGTATATTAATTATGATCGGTCATATTTTACTTGCGTTACCACTTGGTGCAGCAGCACTTTACTTATCAATGTTCTTCATTATCATTGGTACAGGCTTACTGAAGCCAAACGTATCATCAGTTGTCGGTGATTTATATGCGCCTACTGATGCTCGTCGTGATTCAGGCTTCTCTATTTTCTATATGGGTATTAACTTAGGTGGTTTCACAGCGCCATTACTTGTTGGTTTATTTCAAAAAAACTGGGGCTTCCACGCAGGATTTGGTGTTGCCGCAGTAGGTATGTTCATTGGGCTAGTTGTTTATTTAATGTCACAGAAGAACCTTGGTTTAGCAGGCTCTGTAGCGCCAAACCCATTATCTGATGCAGAGAAGAAAACAACAGCACGTAACTTTATAATTGGTAGTTTCGTAATTCTCGCTTTAGGAGCATTGGCATACATGACCGGTAATGCAAGCGTTGAAAATTTCTCGCTATTAATTACATTCTTAGGTGTCATGATTCCTATAGTATTTATTACTTATATGTACCGTAGTCCAAAAACAAACGTAGACGAAAAATCACGTCTATTAGCTTATATTCCCTTATTCATTTGTGCGGTAATGTTCTGGGCAATCGCTGAACAAGCTTCAACGATTTTAGCGACATTCATCGATACACGTACAGATTTACATTTATGGGGCTTTGAAATTCCAGCTGCATGGTTCCAATCGTTTAACCCGTTATTCATTATCACAATGGCACCATTATTTGCGTTATTATGGACAAAATTAGGTGATACAGGACCATCAACACCTCGTAAATTTGCCTATTCCTTATTCTTTGCAGGTGCTTCATTCTTGATTCTAATTGCGGCAATTGTATTAACACCAGAAGGCGATTTAGTAAATCCATTATGGGTCGTACTGTCAATCTTTTTATTAGTTGTAGGAGAGTTATTATTATCACCAGTTGGGTTATCTGCTACAACAAAATTAGCGCCGGCTGCATTTGCGGGTCAAACAATGGCATTATGGTTTTTAGCATCAGCGGCGGCACAAGCAATTAACGCACAGCTAGTTCGTGTCTATGAGCTAGTTTCAGAAACAACGTACTTTGGTGTAATAGGTGGCTTATCAATTGTTATTGGTCTGATTATTTTATTCACTTCGCCAATCATTACAAAAGCAATGCGCGGCATTAAATAGTTCGTAAAACCCCTGTTTTATAGATAAAACAGGGGTTTTACTTTTAGGTGAAAAGGAATAATAGAAACAAGGCTATTTACTAATACTGTAGTAGGTTATAATTGGAATTATAAGAATATTGGAAAATATTAAAGTGATACTGCTGGAAGGGGGCGTTGTACGTAGATATAGGTAAAGGTATTCCACGCGTGATATTTCGTTCTGATATTGATGCGTTATGGCATGAAACGTACCAATCATTTTTGTAGGCATGATGGGCATCCTAATGCCGAGCAACTATTAGCACAAGCCACTGTTGAAGAAGTTGGTATGCACTATTTTAAAGAAGCAGTTTATACATCAGGTGGCGAAGATTTCATTAGTATGCGGTAAAGCGCCCGTATATTAAAGCTTCCATGCTAGGGATAGGGAGCGGATTATTCCTGAGGTTACATCATCCAGAAATAGAGTTTAACGTAAAATAACTTTTAACTGGATTGCAAATATTGGAAAGAGCTGTTAATTTAGCTTTACAAAAGGTAACTACAGGGGAGGAAAAAGTATGTTAAAATCAGTAACGATTAAGGAATTGACTACAATTGAGCAAATTGAAGAGGCAAGCAAGTTAGAGCATGATATTTGGGCAGTTGGTAGTATACCAGTTCACCAAACAATTGCTACGATTCGTACTGGGGGCATTGTATTAGGTGCATATTTAAATGACGAGCTTATTGGCTTTAATTATAGCTGTCCAGGCTATATGGAAGAATCGATTTATTTATATTCACATATGCTTGGTATCAAGCGCAATTATCGTGAGCAAGGTGTCGGCGAGCTATTGAAGATTTACTTAAAAGATCTTGCGATTGATCGAGGTTATCGCAATTGCCGATGGACGTTTGATCCGCTTGAAGCGCGTAATGGGTTTTTAAACTTCACAAAATTACGAAGCCACAGTGATACGTATATTGAAAATTGCTATGGTGAAATGGAAGACCCGTTCAACCGCTCATTACCGACAGATCGCCTTTGGGTGGAGTGGCA
This sequence comes from Solibacillus daqui, assembly GCF_028747805.1. NCBI lineage: Bacteria > Bacillati > Bacillota > Bacilli > Caryophanales > Caryophanaceae > Solibacillus > Solibacillus daqui. The sequence continues at coordinate 3,805,272 of NZ_CP114887.1, read as the reverse complement.
ACTTGTCGATAACGATTATTTACGATGGGATGCCAAAGTGGATGAATTAATCGAAGAGGCGAGACCAGTTGTAGAGTGTTCTCCTAATATGGTTGGTTTACCAACACTAGATCCTAAGCAAACGTTTCGTATAGGGGAAGCATTGATTTATGACGCATACCTATTACCGATTCCGACAAACTTTCAAAAAATCAAAGTAGAAAGTCCAGCATTAGCGGAGGATTGGCGCTATAAAACACGCCATATTATGCAGGAAATGTTTAAGCAAGGCTATAAAATTATTCATCTCATCAAAAAAGATGAGCACATTAGCCATTACGTCCTTGTAAAGCGTACGCTATTTGCTCTGTAATAGGAGCTCATTATGAAATTAGTAGAAGTAATATTATATGAAGTCGAAATGAACATGAAAACGCCTTTTACAACGAGCCTAGGTACGATGCAAAACAAGAAATTCATCGTACTTGAAGCAAAGGATGAATCCGGCACGATCGGTTGGGGGGAAGGCGTTGCGTTTGAAGAACCTTCGTATACGGAGGAAACTTTTAAAACATCGCTACATATGCTAGAGGATTTTTTAATTCCTACGTTATTAGGTACCGAAATAGCACATCCTGATGAAGTATATGAAATTTTCCGCCCAATTCGCCGGAATCAAATGGCAAAAGCATCAATTGAAGGCGCAGTATGGGATATTTATGCACAGCAACAAAACAAATCTTTAGCTGAAGTGATTGGTGGTACGCAACTAAAAATTGAAGTGGGCATAAGCATTGGACTACAACCAACTGAGGAACAACTCATTGCCACAATAGAGCGCTTTCTAGATGAAGGCTATAAACGTATAAAGGTAAAAATCAAACCAGGCAAGGACGTTGAACTTATACGTACGATTCGCAATGCGTTTCCAAATGTGCCACTTATGGCAGACGCCAATTCATCGTATACATTAAATGATATAGAGCTGTTAAAGCAGCTAGATGAATTTAATTTAATGATGATTGAGCAGCCACTTGCCTATGATGATTTTGTTGACCATGCTACGTTACAAAAGCATATTAAAACACCGATTTGCCTAGATGAAAGTATTACGTCTTTAAACGATGCTCGAAAGGCTATTGAAGCTGGTGGATGCCGTGTTGTAAACATAAAAATTGCCCGAGTAGGTGGCATTAGTGAAGCAAAACGCATTCATGATTACTGCGCGGAGAAAAATATTCCCGTATGGTGTGGGGGAATGCTAGAGGCGGGCATTGGTCGTGCGCAAAATGTTGCACTTACAAGTCTCGGAAACTTCACAATGCCAGGTGATACGGCAGCATCAAGTCGTTATTGGGATGAGGATCTTATTACGCCAGAAGTAACAGTGGATAACGGCTATATTACAGTGCCGCAAGCAATTGGTTTGGGTTATCAAGTAAATCGTAATGCACTTGAAAAATACACCATCAAAAAACGAATTTTTTCTATCTAATGGAAAAGGGAATGTCCTAGAAGTGACTCTGGGACATTCCCTTTAAGCCGAGAGTGGAGGCTAGCACGAAGCTAGTCATGAATGCGTTGTCACAGGACGTGACAACGCATTCGTTCTTTACTTGCGACCACCGTGAAAAGCAGCCTACAGTGATAGTAATACATGAGACAGACACTGCCCCCCAAAAAAATTAATACTTATTACAGTTTAATGTTTGTTTTTTGAAAATTAAAATAAAATACATAATTAGTTCAAATCAATAGTGTTATTGCTAAAAAGACCTCGATTTTTGTCTGTTTCATTTCAATGCAGTTTTAGTTTGAAATAGGGTGTTTGATTTTCATTATCAGCAATTATATAATAATGAAGGGAAAAATGATTCTCATTTTCAGTGAGAACATAAAAATATATAGAGAATAGTAGGAAAATGATATGAGACTTTGGATGCTTGTAGTCGCAACTATCATCTTGTCCTTCGTATCACTATTTATCGGAGCAATCGACATTAATCCATCTGATTTATTGAACCTTGATTCAGATAAAACGCAGATTTTCTTAATGAGTCGAGTGCCGCGATTAATGGCGATCATACTTGCTGGGGCAGGGATGGGAATTTCAGGTTTAATTATGCAAAGCTTAAGTCGTAACAAGTTTGTATCACCGACTACTTCGGGTACACTTGACGCTGCAAAGCTTGGTATTGTTGTATCGATGGTATTCTTTACAAGTGTAGGTTATATGGAGAAAATAATCTTCAGTTTTACATTTGCACTAATCGGTATGATGATTTTCATGCGTCTTCTTGAAAGTATAAAAATCAAGGACGTTATTTTCGTTCCACTAATCGGGATTATGTATGGGAATATTATCGGCGCAATTTCTACATTTATTGCGTACGAAGCAGAAGTAATGCAAAGTGTTGACACATTCTTCTTAGGGAGTTTTACGCTTGTTGTGTCAGGGCGATATGAGCTACTTTATGTAGCAGTTCCAGCAATAATTCTAGCGTATTTATATGCCAACAAATTTACGGTTGCCGGAATGGGCGAAGATTTCGCAAAAAACTTAGGTTTAAGTTATCGTACTGTGCTAAATCTTGGTTTAGTACTCGTAGCACTTATTTCCACAACAGTAGTATTAACAGTCGGGATTATTCCATTCTTAGGATTAATCGTACCGAACTTAGTTTCGTTATATTTAGGAGACAATTTACGTAAAACGATTCCACATACGATTTTCTTAGGGGCTGCATTCCTATTATTCTGTGATATTATTAGCCGTATTATTGTGTATCCGTTCGAAATTCCAGTTAATACGACAGTTGCTGTCATCGGCAGTGCAATCTTCTTAGTCATGTTATTTAGGGGGAAAGCATATGCGAAAAAATAGTACGAAGTTAATAGTGTTAGCAGTTATTGCGATTATTTGTGTATTATTATTCTGTTTTTATAATATTCAGGGCGGCTTTAGCTATGCCTTTCCAAAACGTGTAGAGCGCGTACTGGCAATGATTATTACAGGTACAGCGATTGCCTATGCGACGGTAACATTCCAAACGGTAACACATAACCGTTTATTAACACCGTCTATGATGGGTGTTGACTCGATGTATGAAGTTGTTCAAACAATAATTTTCTTCTTTGCTGGTTCAGCATCGATTTTCGTTGTGAGCCGTTATTTAAACTTCGGGTTATCGATTTTTGCGATGGTGCTATTCGCACTAATTTTATATCGTTTCTTATTTCGTGCCGATAAATATCCGATTTTCTTACTATTACTTGCGGGGATGATTATTGGGACATTACTCGGAAGCTTTGTAACATTCCTTCAAGTAATTATAGACCCTGTCGAATATGAAGGCTTACAGGCTCGTTTATTCGCGAGCTTCATGAATGTGAAAACGGAGCTATTAATAATTGCACTTGTTATTTTAGGTGCAGCCTTTATTTATGGTTATCGATTATTACGTGATTTAGACGTGATGTCTTTAGGACGTGAAAATGCCATGAACCTAGGTGTTAACTATGATAATATCGTTTTAAAAGTATTAATTTTATCGTCTGTTTTAATTGCGACTTCTACCGCTTTAGTTGGTCCGATTACATTCTTAGGGTTAATCGTATCGAACTTAGCGTATCAATATTTTGCAACGTACAAGCATTCCGTATTAATTGCGGGTGCCAGTTTAATTAGTATCATTGCACTTGTCGGTGGGCAGTTCTTAGTACTGCATGTCTTTGAGTTAAGTACAACAATTAGCGTGATTATTAACTTTGTTGGTGGTCTGTACTTTATTTATCTAATATTGAGAGAAAGTAGGAAAGCAGCATGATAGAAATTAAAGGGCTTTCTAAAAGCTTTGGAAAAAAACCAGTTGTTGAAGATGTCACATTAAAGATTCAGCCGAAAGCAATTACATCATTTATCGGACCAAACGGTGCAGGTAAATCAACTTTACTATCAATGGTGAGCCGTCTGATGGATGCAGATACTGGTGAAATATTATTAGATCAAAATAACGTCAAAAAAATGAAATCCAATGATTTTGCAAAGCGAGTAGCAATTTTACGTCAGTCAAATCATCTTAATGTTCGCTTGACGGTGCGTGAGCTTGTAGCATTTGGTCGTTATCCTTACTCAAAAGGTCGTTTAACACCAGAAGATGAAGAACATATAGACCGTGCAATTGAATATATGACGCTGGGTGATATGCAGGATAAATTTTTAGATGAGCTATCAGGTGGTCAAAAACAACGTGCATTTATTTCGATGGTTATTGCACAAGATACGGAGTACATTTTACTGGACGAGCCGTTAAATAACTTAGACATGAAGCACTCGGTTCAAATTATGAAAATTTTACGTAAGCTAGTGGATGAGTTAGGGAAAACGGTTGTTATTGTCCTACATGATATTAACTTTGCATCGGTGTATTCAGATCGCATCGTTGCATTAAAAAATGGACGTCTTGTAAAAGATGGCCCGACACATGAAATTATTAACTCTGAAGCATTACGTGAAGTATATGATATGCATATTCCTGTTCAAGAGCAAGATGGCTGTCGTATTTGCGTGTATTTTAATTCACATAGCTAATTAATGAATAAATGTATAAGTTTTACTCGCTTATGCATTTATTCCTTGAAATCCATTGAGAATGAATCTTGATTTCAAGGAAACGATTGACAATATTACTCAGTTGCTTTAGACTAACGTTAGTTAAATGAAAACGATTATCACTTTCGATTGGTGGTATCAATTTAGGAGGAAATAGTAGAAATGAAAAAGTGGAAATTCTTAACGGCAGCAGCCTTAACATTAATGTTAGCAGCATGTGGCTCGGATGAAGAGTCAAAAACAGAAGGTACAAACGATCAAGCGTCTACTGAGCAGAATGCAACTGATAGCAAAGAAAATGCAGCTACAGAAGCACCAGTATTCCCAATGACTGTATCTCCACTTACTGCAGGTAGTGAAACAGAAGACGGTAAATCAATTACTTTCGAAGATGTAACATTTGAAGAAGCTCCAAATAACATTATCGTATTCGACTATGGCTTCTTAGATACACTTGATGCATTAGGCGTTGAAGGTATCGTTGGTATAGCAGCAAACGGTGGTAAAGGGAACATCCCAACTCACATTAAAGAAAAATACGTAAACGATTCAGTAGCAGACGTTGGTTCGTTAAAACAAATTGACTTCGAAAAAGTAGCAGCTGCTAACCCAGATGCAATCTTCATCTCTGGTCGTCAAGCACCGTTCTATGAAGAATTAAAAGAGATTACGCCAAACGTTGTATTCATTGGTTCTGACAACGAAAACTATGTCGACGGTGTATTCGAAACTGTAGACTTAGCTGCTCAAATCTTCGGTAAAGAAGAAAAAGCAGAAGAGTTAAAAGCAAACTTACAAGCGAAAGTTGACCAAGTGAAAGAAAAAGCTGCTGGTTATGAAAATGCTTTAGTAGCAATGTATAACGACAAGAAAATCTCTGGTTTCGATAACGGTCCAGATTCTCGTTTTGCTTACGTTTACAATGACTTTGGCTTCAAACCATCAACAACTGAAATTACTTCATCTTCACACGGTTCGGATTTCTCTTATGAATCAATCCTTTCTGTAGACCCTGAAGTATTATTAATTATCGACCGTACAGCTTCTGATGTAGAAACAATCAAAGCTGATATCGAAAATGATATTATCAAACAAACTCGTGCTTATAAAGAAGGCAAAATCGTTTACCTTGATGGGGTAAACTGGTACTTCTCTTCTAACGGTGTAACAACTGAAGTTGACAAGTTAGATGAAATCTTAAACGAATTAAAATAATTTCATGAATACGGAGCATGTCTCAAACTTGAGGCATGCTTTTTCAAAAGGAGCGATTTTGATGTTCGTACAAATCCGTAAATGGACAGTAACAGAAGGCAATTCAGATAAAATTATTGAACGCTTTAGCAAAAAGCCAGGTGAAGGTCCATCATTATTAGAGCAACGCGAAGGCTTCATCAGTCGCGAACTATTAGTGAAAAATGTTCGTCGTGGGGAAGAAGAAGTTGTCATGATTATTCGCTGGGAATCAGAAGAGGCATGGAAGGCTTGGGAAAAGAGTCCAGAGCATATTGCTGGTCATAAAAAGCAAATTGCTGAGCACGGTGGTAAACCGCCGAAGCCAGAATTTGTGATTTCAATGGAACATGGTAACTATACTGTTGTAGAGTAATAGAGTAAGTTTATTGTCCAACTACTTCATCCGAACAAAAGGTGAAGTAGTTTTTTTATTTGAAAGGGACACTATGTTAAAATACATGTAAGAATTGTTAGATTGGAAAGTAGGAAATAAATTTGAAAAAGTGGGCATATCCATTAGCACTTGTTACATTTGCCGTTTTTTTAGTAATGGCATTTAATTATAAATCTTCAAGCTTTATCGCGTTTGATGAACGAATTGCATCTATACTGCGCGGTAATGAATTTATAGGGTTGTTTCATTATTTAGGTGAAACGGTGTTTGTTGCCATTGTGACATTAATGGTGTTCTTTTATTTTTGGCTTAAGGAAAAAAATTACCGTGTAATGTTGTATGTTGTGTTAACGATGGCAGCTGGAACGGCAATCAATCAGGGGCTTAAGGCATTTTTTGAGCGCCAACGACCTGAAATTGCAGAGCAATTAACTTCTTATAGCTTCCCATCTGGACACTCGCAAATGAGTGTACTTTACTTATTTATGTTAGCTTATTTATTTTCAAAAATAACAACGAACCATAAACGCACAACACTTGTATGGATTGCTGCCATTGTGTTAGCTTGCTTAATAGGGTTATCACGTATTGCAGAAAGCCGTCACTTTGCTACTGATGTGCTTGCAGGATGGAGTATAGGCTATACATGGTTTATTATTTGTGTAATATGGTACGAGCTACGTGATCGTAAATATAAACAACTAAGAGAATGACGAAGAAGTAACTTTGACCACCGTAAAAAGAGGTTTATATTGGTATGAGACGAGACTGTTCAAAAGGGAAACACCTTTTGGACAGTCTTTTTTTGCTATGAAATTTGGCTTATAACATAAGATGTTACCTTATTGAAAAAAGTTGAGTGAAGGAAACTTTGAGGTTATAATAAGACTAATTAATAGAATGAAGAAGGAGAATCATATGGGTGATGACGTATTATTAGCGTTAGGTTTAACGCTCTTTGCTGGGCTTTCTACGGGGATTGGTAGTTTAATTGCCTTTTTTACTACCCGTACAAATAAAAGGTTCTTATCGATTGCATTAGGTTTTTCAGCAGGTGTCATGATATATGTTTCACTTGTTGAAATCTTTGTGAAAGCAAAAGCTGCATTAGTAAATGTTCATGGCGATAAAATGGGGTATTGGCTCACAATAGTTGGTTTTTTTGGTGGAATGTTTGTCATTGCATTAATCGACCGTTTTATTCCAAAGGGTAACAACCCACATGAAGTAAAATCAGTAGAAGATGTACAAAAAGCGCAAAGTCTTGGGCAGGGAGATATTGAAGCAGATCGTTTAATGAAAATGGGATTATTTACAGCACTTGCAATTGCGATACATAATTTCCCAGAAGGGATTGCGACGTTTATGTCAGTATTACAGGATCCTAATGTTGGGATTGCAATTGCGATTGCCGTAGCGATTCATAACATCCCAGAAGGTATTGCCGTGGCAATTCCAATTTTCTATGCGACAGGTAAGCGTATGAAGGCGTTTAAATGGTCGTTCGCTTCAGGTTTATCTGAACCAATTGGTGCATTAATCGCCTATTTAATTTTAATGCAGTTTATGACTGATACAATGTTTGGGATTATATTTGCTGGGGTTGCAGGGATTATGGTGTTCATTTCCATTGATGAATTATTACCTGCAGCAAAGAAGTATGATGAAGCCCATTCATCAATTTACGGTTTAATTGCAGGTATGGCAGTTATGGCAGTAAGCTTAGTACTGCTTGCATAATTAGGAATTTAATAAAGCACAGAAATTTTACAGACTAAAAATTTCTGTGCTTTTATTTTTTTAACAGTATAAGAAAATATAAAATTTTCCAAAGTGTCTAGGCTAAAGCGCAGCCCCTCGCACCATTAGAACCCACCTGCAAAAGTGGTGGTGCGTTTACTTTTGCATCGGGCTCTCCAAAACTTGCGGCTCATACGATGTGAATCATTGAGGGCATGCCACATGGATGTGGTGTTTTGCCCACTCGGGGCTGGAAGGGCGCTTTAGCGCTTTTCTTACTACTTAAGAAGCGGTCGTTACGTTTTCTGATGCAACGGTGAAGCTTGAGTTTTTATGTTCGTTATTTTCGATTTCATCTAATAGGGCTACGGCATAGTCTGCGTAACTTATATAACTATTAAATTGTGAGTTAACTAATAGTTTTTCATTGCCCGTTATATAATGTCCTGTACGTGGCCCGTCTGAATCGAACATCGCAGAAGGAATGACAAAAGTCCAATGAATCGAGGAATTTTCTAAGTCTTGTAGATTTTGCAATTGTGCCTTAGCATTTGCGACGAGTTGTTCTGGATAGTCTTCAGTGTCCATTAAACGTTTTGTATGTGCCTTATCAACAAAGAGGCAGCCCGAGCTTCCAACGACAAATAGTGTTTTGTCGGTACCTTCTAATAACGATATTAAGTGCTTTCCAGCTGTAACATGTAAATGTGCCTCTCCTGGTAGTGGGGCAAAGGCATTCACAATAATATTAAAAGGAGCAAGTTGTTCTTTTGTTAAATGGAATAAATCACTTTCAATAATAGCTACATCCTCGACTTGTAACGTTGCGCTATTTTTAATGATGGCTGTAGCATCGTGGTTACGCATAATTGCCTCACGTAAAATATGAGTCCCTGCCTTACCAGCAGCTCCAATCACAGCAATTTTCATATACATTACCCCTTTCAACTTGTAGATTACTTAATATACCCGTTTAGTAAGAGATGTATGCAAAAATAGTAAAATGTCAGTCTTTAGTATGAGGAATGATTGAAGATGCATCAAAAAAGAAAGAGTGCATTAAAAGTTATAAAACCTCAAATGCACTCACCACTTAATGTTTTTGTTCATATGCCACAACGCGAGAGCCTATAGCATCTGCTTGTGTTAAGACGATGCGATGTTCTGGAAACTGTGCGTTCATAGCTGTAAGGAATTGCTCTTGAATAGCGGTTGGTATAATAGAAATTAATGTTGGACCAGCACCGCTTAATGCTGTACCGTATGCGCCGGCTTGTTTAGCAGCTGAACGAATTTCAGAGTAGTTTGGAATTAGCTTTGCTCGAAATGGTTCATGGAACAGGTCTTGTTCCATATAATGACCGATACGTACATAATCTTTTGCAATGAGTGATGCGGCTAGCATATTTGCGTTAGCGCTTGCTCGTACTGCATAGCCTCGATTAAAGTCCTGAGGTAAAACCCCTCGTGAATCCGCTGTTTTTAGCTCAACATTTGGAATGAACACGACAAAAGCTGCATCTACTTCTGGAATATGCAGTGTATCCACAATACCTTGTTCATCCATTGAAGAAATTGTTAATCCACCAAGAACAGAAGCTGTTGCATTGTCAGGATGTCCCTCAATTTGGGAAGAAATATTGAGCTTGTCTTGGGTCGATAAATTTAAACCTCCTAGAAGGTTTGCTAATTCAATCCCTGCAACAATTGCCGCAGCACTACTACCTAAACCACGCGCAAGTGGCAATTCGCTCGTCATTTCAACTTTACATGGTTTTAAGTTCGTATTGTACTGTGCGGCTATTTGCTGTGCAATTATATAAATTAAATGTGTTTCAACTGTTGTGTCAGTAGGAACGTGTTCACCAATATGAACAAATTCCCACTCATTTTGCAATGTTACGTCTAACGTTAAGTAAAGAGAAAGTCCAAGTCCAATTGAGTCAAATCCAGGTCCTAAATTTGCTGTACTGCCAGGGACTTTGATTTGCCATTTACTCATAGACTGAATACGCCTTCGATGTAGTTACGGATTTCTTGTTCATCGTTTTTAAGCGATACTAGGTCAACAGTTGAAACGCTCATTGCTGTATCAGGGTCTTTTAAGCCGTTACCTGTAAATACAGTAACAACGCGGCTACCCTCAGCGATTTTGCCTGCTTTTACAGATTTAATAACACCTGCTAATGATGCAGCAGAGCCTGGCTCAACGAAAATCCCTTCACGGCCTGCAATTAATTGGTATGCTGCTAAAATTTCGTCGTCTGTTACTGAGTCGATGATACCGCCTGATTCGTCACGTGCGGCTTCAGCAAATTTCCAGCTAGCTGGGTTACCGATACGGATAGCTGTTGCGACTGTTTCTGGATTAGCAATAGGCTCACCTTTTACGATAGCAGCAGCACCTTCTGCTTCAAAGCCGTACATTTTAGGCAGACCTGATTGTTTTACTTCATTATATTCCTTAAATCCTTTCCAATAAGCTGTAATGTTACCAGCGTTACCTACTGGAATGCATAAATAGTCTGGTGCTTGACCAAGTTGATCAACGATTTCAAAAGCAGCTGTTTTTTGTCCTTCGATTCGGTATGGATTGACCGAGTTAACAAGTGCGATTGGAGTAGTTTCACCAATTTTGCGCACAATATTAAGGGCATCATCAAAGTTACCATCGATTTCAATAATTTTTGCACCGTACATGCAAGCTTGAGCAAGTTTACCAAGCGCTACCTTTCCTTTTGGGATAACAACGATTGATTGAATACCAGCACGCGTTGCATAAGCAGCTGCTGCCGCAGATGTGTTACCTGTAGAAGCACAAATAACAACTTTTGAACCTTCTTCAATTGCTTTAGCTACAGCAAATACCATGCCGCGGTCTTTAAATGAACCAGTTGGGTTTGCGCCTTCGATTTTACCGTAAAGCTCAATTCCTAACTCTTTTGATAAGTTCACTAAAGGGATTAGAGGTGTGTTTCCTTCATTTAAAGATAAAGCGGGTGTATTTTCTGTAACAGGTAAATACTGTTTATATTCTTCGATTAGACCTTTCCACATAGACAAATTAGCTCCTTATGTTCTCACTAGGTGAACAGTTGTTTTTATATACAAGACATTTTAAACCTATAAGGTGTCTATTTCAATAGGAAAAAATAAATTGTCTAAACTATTCAATAAATTAGAAAGTAGTTGTCACTTTTGAGAAACAAATGTATGATAGAAAATGTTAAGTCAGGTGTAAAGACACATGGAAGGTTGGGGAGTAAAATGGGAAAGCAAAAACAACAAGCACAGCCACTTTCACGCAATAAGCTGTTAGGCGTTGCGGGTGTTGGTTGGATGTTTGATGCAATGGATGTCGGTATTCTTTCATTCGTTATTGCCGCACTAGCGGTAGATTGGGGATTAAATAGTAGCCAAATGGGTTGGATCGGATCAATTAACTCTATTGGAATGGCTGTTGGTGCACTTTTATTTGGCGTATTAGCAGATAAAGTTGGGCGTAAGCAAATTTTTATGTGGACGTTAATATTATTTTCTGTTGCAAGTGGGTTGTCAGCATTCACGACAACGCTAACAGCATTTTTAATGTTACGTTTCTTTGTAGGGATGGGGCTAGGTGGTGAACTACCAGTTGCTTCAACACTTGTTTCAGAAAGTGTAAAAGCAGAAGAACGAGGACGCGTCGTTGTATTATTAGAAAGCTTTTGGGCTGGTGGTTGGTTAATTGCCGCTATTATTTCATATTTTGTTATTCCAGCAGATTTCTGGCCAATTGAAGGCTGGCGAGTTGCATTATTACTAACAGCAATACCAGCGCTTTATGCAATATACATACGTATAAAGCTACCTGATTCACCGCAGTTTGTAGTAAAAGCTGAATCAAAAAAGCGTTCAGTTTTTCAAAATATTGCAGAAGTATGGAATAAGAAATATGCACGCAATACATTTATGCTATGGATTTTATGGTTTGCAGTTGTATTTTCATATTATGGCATGTTTTTATGGTTACCAAGTGTTATGGTTGGAAAAGGGTTCGATTTAATTTCAAGTTTTAAATATGTGTTAATTATGACGTTAGCACAATTACCAGGTTATTTTACAGCTGCTTGGTTCATCGAAAAGTTCGGACGTAAATTTGTACTTGTTACATATCTTTTAGGGACAGCTGCGAGTGCATTTGTATTTGGTGGTGCTGAAACTGCAACAACATTGCTTATTTCAGGCATGTTATTATCGTTCTTTAATTTAGGTGCATGGGGTGCGTTATATGCGTACACACCAGAACAATATCCTGCAATTGTGCGCGGTACAGGTGCAGGGATGGCTGCGGCGATTGGACGTGTAGGTGGTATTTTTGGACCGCTACTTGTAGGGTCACTGCTTGCGAAAGGCTATGATATTAGTTATATCTTTACGATTTTCTGTGTAGCAATTGTTATTGGCGTACTGGCGGTTATCTTCTTAGGGAAAGAAACAAAGCAAACAGAATTACAATAATTGCTTTATTAAAGGGCTCATTTCATACAGAAATGAGCCCTTTTAAACATCCGATATACACTATATTTAATCTGAGTATTTATATAAGAAAAGTGCACTCTTAGTAATTCTTTATGTATTCTTTTAATCTTTACAAAATTATGTCAATTTTATACATAAAAACATTGATTCTTTAGCTAGTTGAAGTTTTTTCTGAAAACTCATTGAATTCTATTAATATTCATGATAATGTATCCTTTATTATTAGGATTGTTGTACGGAAGTTTACATAGCACTGTTAGCTTACTCTAATTTAGGCGTGTACACATAAGCTTGCTTAGGTTGGGGATTTATTTTATTCGAATTGGTAAGAGTCACAAGTTTTATTGAGGTTAAATAGATAGTGAGAAAAGGAGAGGGAGAAAGTTGAGTATTTGTGATGAGATTAAAAGAAAGTACATTCATTTATCTAAAGGGCAGCGTAAAGTAGCCCAATTTGTAAGCGATAATCCGAATGTTGTAGCGACACAAATCGCTTCTGAAGTAGGCCGTTTAGCAGATGTTAGTGAGTCTACAGTTATTCGTTTTTGTTATGCGATGGATTTATCCGGTTTTGGTGAATTGCAAGATCAAATTAAGGCACACTTGATTGATAAAGGCGAAGTGGCCGCTGTAAAAAAAGCATTGCCTACGAAAAAAATAAAAAATAATCAACTTGGCGCCCAAATTGTAAAACGTGATTTAGCGGGTATTTCAAAAACGTTTAACGGATTAGTGGAGCATGATGTCGAACAAGTGATTCAACTATTACATAGCACTAAACGTATTCATTTCTTAGGATTTAGACAATCTGCACCAGCTGCGTTTTGGATGTACAATAATTTAACGATGCTACGGGAGAACGTATTTTTCATACCTCATGAAGCAGACAAAATTGCACAACAGCTTGCGATGATGGATGAGCAGTCATTATTGGTAGTATTTGCATTAGATGAAGAGTATGAAGATGTGGCTACTACAGTAGAAATCGCGAAACATAAAAATGTCAAGGTCGTAGCTATTCGTGATAAACCTTTAAAAACAGATGAACCTGCTAATATTGTTTTATATGTTCCGTCTGCGCAGGAAGGTGGCGCTACATGTACGATTGCGATTTTTGCATTATTACATTTGTTAGTTGAAGAAATGGTAAGTAAACAGCCACAGCAATATGAGGGATTTAAACTACAGCAAAAAAGAAGGCAATCAAAATTAATAGCGATTGGCCAATGAAAAAGACGTAAAGGTTATAGGGGACCTTTACGTCTCTTTTATTAAAAAATTTTACTATATAGTACTTCATCGACGAATTGTTCATCGATTTTTATTGCTTGAGTACGTGTGCCCTCTTTGGAGTAATTTAACTTGTCGAACAAGTGATGTGCAATCGTATTTGTTATTGTCACACTTGCTTCAAAACGTGATATCCCATTTGTGCGAGCCCATTTTTCAGCTTCCTTTAAGAGAACAGTAGCAAGGCCTTTTTGTTGGAAATCATTGTGGATGGCGATGCGCACGTTTGCAATATGTTTTGTACGAGAAGCTGTATTACCTAATAGCGTTGTATAGCCCGCAAATTGTCCATTGTAAATGCAAAGAAGTATGGTACTTGTTTTGTCTTTGCGCCAATCTGCAATTGTTTTGCGTACTTGTTGTACCGTTAAATTGCGTTCTTGATGGGTATAATAGCCAAATGGAGACTGAGCGAATAATTCTTCTTGTAAATTGATATAAGCACGAGCATCATTAGCTTCAATTGGACGTGTAATATATGTACTTTGAGGCTTATCATCACTCACGACATCTTGTTCAGCGCTTGAGAATGTTACAGAATGCCCTAAAGTTACATTAGTTACATAGTAATCACAGTTAATCCAAGCAAAAAAATGTGTTGAAGGTGCTTTTGTTTTTTTCCACCAGCTCACGTTTAAATACGCTGCATTTGGTAGTTCATGACCCATAATATTTTGAATTTCTTCATATGTAAGAGTAAATGTACTTTGAGTACATGTTTCAAAAAACTGTGCCAATGGAATATATTTCTTTTCCATTTTTTTCATTTATTAATTCCTCATTTCTTTTCATTTCCAAAACCTATTGTATAACAAAACCGTAAAAAATATCATAAATTTATTATAAAATATTAAATTTTAAACAGGAAACTACAAGAAAACTTCTATTCTTCTCTTCATAGCGTTATGTTAAAATGGTAATCGAAAAGCATTTCATATAGGAGGCTCAATTCATGAGTAAAACACTAGTTTTCGGACATAAAAATCCAGATACAGATACAATTACATCCGCGATCGTTTATGCGTACTTAAAACAACAAATAGGTGTAGATGCAGAAGCAGTGCGTTTAGGTGAAATAAACAACGAAACACAATTCGCTTTAGATAAATTTGGTTTCGAAGCACCTCGCTTAATCTCTAACGTAAAAGACGAAGCAGCTCAAGTAATTTTAGTAGACCACAACGAATTCCAACAATCAGCTGATGGAATCGAAGACGTTCAAATTACCGAAGTAATCGATCACCACCGTATTGCAAATTTCCAAACAGCTGATCCACTATACTTCCGTGCAGAGCCAGTTGGATGTACAGCAACAATTTTAAACAAATTATTCAAAGAAAATAACTTAGAAATTCCTGCAAACATAGCGGGTCTTATGTTATCAGCAATTGTTTCGGATACATTATTATTCAAATCACCAACTTGCACAGAGCAAGATGTGAAAGCAGGTGCCGAATTAGCTGAAATCGCTGGTGTGGACGCTGCAGAATACGGTTTGGCTATGTTAAAAGCAGGGGCAGATCTTTCTGATAAATCATTAGAAGATTTATTATCATTAGACGCGAAAGGCTTCGAATTTGGTGGATACAAAGCAACCGTTGCACAAGTAAACGCAGTGGATATCGAGGATGTATTAGGTCGTCAAACAGAGTTAGAAAACTTATTAAACAAAAATGTAGCGGACAACGGTTTAGATTTATTCTTCTTCGTTGTAACAGACATTTTAAACAATGATTCAACGGCAGTAGCTACAGGTCAAGTGGCAGAAGCAGCTGCAAAAGCTTTCGGTGCAGAAATTGTAAATGGCCGTATTGCTTTACCAGGCGTTGTATCTCGTAAAAAACAAATCGTTCCAGTATTAACAGAAGGCTTAAAATAACAAGCAAAAAATCCGGTATTCCTTAAGTGGAATGACCGGATTTTTTTATGTCCAGTGGATAGACAGCTGGCCCCTCGATTACTTGTCCTTCTTTATTGTAGCGTGAGCCGTGGCAAGGACAATCCCATGTCTCATCGTTTTCATTCCATCTTGTTTTACAGCCTAAATGAGTACAGCGCGGTGCATCTCTTCGCGTAAGATAACCCTTGATGAATTCCTTACTGATAAAACTTCCATTTTGCAACATAAAATATAATGCTTTCCCAAAATTAGACCGACTCGGCGAAAATAAATCGCTAGTTGGATTTTTTATTCCTTTTAATAAATCGCAAAGTAATTGCCCTGCTACAAGTGATGAAGATAAGCCCCATTTATTAAAGCCTGTTGCAATATAGAGAGAGTCATCTGTATGATTTACTTGCCCAATAAATGGAATTTGGTCGAAAGTCATCATGTCTTGAGCGTCCCAACAAAAGCTTGGTGCTGGCAATTCAAACAATGCCTGTACTTCTTGCTGAAGGGATTCATAGTAATTCACTTCTGAATTCGTTCCCGCTATGTGTGAATAGCCCCCGTATATAAAATAGGGATTCCCATCAATGCTTGCAGTACGAATTGTTCGACCGGGTGTATCAATGCTTAAATATTGGCCTTCAAGTAGTTCGTTGCATTTTGTAGCGGTTAAATAGGAACGGCTAATTTGCAATTTAAGCATAGTTAAATTTTTTATTGCCTCGATTGGGTAATGGGTGCATAAAATAAGCTTTTTGTAGTGAATAGAATGCGCCAAACTTGTTAATAAATGACGCTTTTTCAAGTCAATACTTGTTATGCGTGTATTTAAGTAGAGCTCTGCCCCATGTTTTCTTGCCAATGATGCAAAGTGATTTGTAAAGGCGACTGGATTAATTTGCGCTTCGTCTTTTATGCCAAGTGCTAATTCAATTGATAGTGACAGCTCTGTATCCTTTGTAGCGATGTAAGGAATACCTAACTGTTCATAGCGTTTGGCTTCTTCGGTTAATTGTTCTTTGCCTAATTTAGTGGTGCTATACAAAAAAGAAGTGGCGCGTGAAAAGCTCTCTGGGTTTTGCTCAACAACTTGTTCGATTGCTTGTCGATTTGCTTTGTAATAGAGTAACCCATCTTCTAACGAAAGCTTGGAATAAATTAATTGATGCTGTGTCGTTAATTTGCCAGTAGAATAAGCAGTTGTACCGTTAGCAAAGTGCGATAGTCCTTCGATTAGGACGACAGAAAAGCCTTGTTTAGCCAATAAATAGGCACTATAAATGCCACTAATGCCCCCACCTACAATACAAATATCGCAAGTAATAGATTGTTGAACAGATGGGGCAGATATAGGTTGCTGGTCAGATAGCCAGAGCGATTGTTTCAAAGAATCACCTTTTATTTTTCATTTTTATTTTTCAGTATGATTATTTGAACGTTATTTTATACAAGTTTATCTTGATTCAGCAGAAGTCCCCTATTTCTACAGGGGGGTATTAATGCTAAAATGGAACTCTTTCAAGGTGGTCGAACCCCAGCTGAATGAAGGAACTCAGGTTAAGGACGCCGCATCGTGCGGCAACACCTGAGTGACCAACATCGTGTTGGCCCAAGCCCTGGCGGATGTCACAGATATTTTTAGTGAGTTTTAAAGAGGAAGTCAGCCTAAAGACGTCACATCGTGTGACAACGGCTGACTGGCCCACGTCCTGTGGCCCCGAGCTTGAAAAAAATCTGGACGCAATTACGCCGAGGCGTAATTGATTTAGTTGTACTTTTAAAGTGGAGTCAGTACAATGAATTCGAAAAGGAGTGAGGAAAATGAAAATAGAAGTATGGTCAGATTATGTGTGTCCGTTTTGTTATATTGGTAAGACACAATTAGAACATGTATTAGAGCAGGCCGGTTACGGAGAGGCAATTGAAGTAGAGCTGAAAAGTTATTTATTAGATCCGACTGTTAAAGAAGATGCGTCAGAGCCGATTTATGAGGGTTTACAACAAAAGTATGGAATGTCAATTGAAGAAGTAAAAAAAATGACCCAAAATGTAGTAGCGCGAGCAAGTGAAGTTGGATTAGCTTTCAACTTTGACGACATGAAAAATGCTAATACAGTAAAAGCCCATCGTTTAGCGAAATGGGCTGAAACGAAAGACAAGGGAAAAGCGTTTTCAGAGCGAGTATTAAAGGCCTATTTTACAGAAGGTCAATTAATAGGACATGATGAAACGTTATTAAATTTAGCTGAAGAAGTTGGTTTAGAGCGTCAACAAGCACAGGCAGTACTAGCAAACGATGACTATTTAGCGGAGATGCAACAAGATATTGCTATTGCACAGCAGCTAGGCGTGCGCGGTGTACCGTTTTTTGTCATCGATCAAAAATACGGTATTTCAGGGGCTCAGCCAAAAGAAGTGTTTGAACAAGCAATTGAAAAAGCAGCACAAGAGGCAGGGTTACGTAAACCGTTAAAAATGCAGGGCGGAAATGGGATTACGTGTACGGACGAATCCTGCGGAATTTAATTTCAGCCTAAAGTCTGAGAACAATCGTATTGATTTTTTACGGTTGTTCCTTTATTATATAAAAGTACCTCGAATTAGAGATACTTGTAATGGAGATATATAATTTCAAAACAAAAATATATGATATAGGGAGTTTAAAGTAAAATGACAAACGTATTAGTAGTAAAAGCAAATAACCGTCCAGACGGAATTTCAACAAAAATGTATAACACTTTCATGGCTGAAGCAGCTACAGTTGAAGGTTTAAATGTAACAACTTTTGATGTATTTGAAGAAAACTTAGCATACTTCGGTCAAGAATTATTCAATGCTTTCGGTAAATTACAAAATGGTGAAGCATTAACTGCTCTTGAGCAAGCTTCAGTTGATTCAATGAACAAATCTCGTGCAGCATTAGATGCAGCAGATGTAGTAGTATTTGCTTTCCCATTATGGAACTTAACAATTCCTGCAGCTTTACAATCATTCATTGATTATACTTACAGCGCTGGTTATTCATTCAAATATAATGAGCAAGGTCAATTAGTAAGCTTAATGACAGACAAAAAATACATCTTATTAAATGCTCGTGGTGGTTACTACTCTACGCCAGAAATGGCTCCTATGGAAATGTCAGTTAACTACATGAACAGTGTAATTGGTGGCGTTTATGGTATGCAAAAAGTAGAAGAAGTAATTATTGAAGGTCACAATGCAAATCCTGCAGAAGCAGAAAACATCATTGCTACTGGTTTAGAAAACGTTAAAGCAGCAGCTCAAAAATTAGCTACAGTTACAGCATAATTGTTGTACTAAATATTAGAAAAGGTCACTCGCTACATTTCGCGAGTGACCTTTTTACCTGTTATTTAAGTATATTCAGCTGTAATTCAACGTTAATGGTAACGAGTTCATCGATTAAAAGACCACCTGCTTCGAGCGCGGCATTGTATGTTAGACCAAAATCTTTTCGGTTAATAATAGTCGTGCAAGTAAAGCCATATGTATCGCCATCCCAAGGATTTTTAACATGCCCTGTATAAATAACATCAAAAGTAGTAGGTCTTGTTATGTTTTTAATCGTTAGGTCCCCATGAAGTTTAAAAGAATTGTTTGTACCTTCAATCGATTTTTGGATAAAAATAATTTTTGGAAAACGATCAGTATAGAAAAAGTCAGCAGAAATGAGATGTTGATCCCTTGAAGTATCTCGCGTATTAACACTGGCTACATCCAATTCAAAGCGAATGAACGCATTTGTAAAGGTTTCAATATCATCTGCTTCAATATGTGCAGAAAACGAATCAAATGTGCCATTAATCTTTGTAATCATCATATGTTTAATTGAAAAGTTAATTGAAGAATGGAACGTGTCAACAGAATATGTCGTCATAATATCACTCCAAAATATGTAACAAATGTATAAATTAATCATAAGATATATCTCTAAAATATACAATGGTATTTTGTTCAAAGTAAGCTACTTACTTTTCGTAATTAAAAAAAGGTGTTAATATAAGATTATGCATTTAATAAGAAAAGAATTCGTAATATGTTAAATACGGGGTGATAATATGAAGGAAACAGCTTTATGTCCACGCTTGTCAAAAGCAATGGAACTGGTAGGGAAACGTTGGACGGCTTTAATTATTTATCAATTATTAGAAGGGCCGCAGCGATTCAATGCGATTGAGGCTGCATTGCCAATTAGTGGGCGTCTACTTTCAGAACGTTTAAAGGAGCTCGAAAAAGAAGAAATCGTCGAGCGTAAAGTATATTCGGAAGTACCAATTCGTGTGGAATACAATTTAACAGAAAAAGGATACTCATTGGAGCAGGCTGTTCGAGAAATCGAAGTTTGGTCGAAAAAATGGTTATAAGTAGTCGTATTTTACTTGTAAAACGGTTGCTAAAAACAGATACTAAGAAGGTATGAAGCTTTACAAGAAAGGAACGTATTATTTATGACTATTCAACAATGGGCAAATGATTTATTACAGTGGATTCCAACAACAAATATTAAGACCAATGAGTCGTTAAAAAAATATACAATGACAAAATTAGGCGGCAATGCGGATGTATTAGTACTTCCAAAAACAGAACAGCAGGTAATTGCAGTTATTAAATATGCACATGAAAACAATGTACCATTATTAATGTTAGGTAATGGCTCGAACATGGTTGTTCGTGATGGTGGCGTGCGTGGCATTGTATTACATTTCACGTTATTAAATGAAATTCGCGTAGAAGGCACTACGGTTTTTTCACAAAGTGGTGCATTAATTAAAGAGGTGTCAAAACAAGTAGCGTCACAAAGCTTAACTGGTTTTGAATTTGCGTGTGGCATTCCAGGATCTATCGGTGGTGCAATGGCAATGAACGCTGGTGCATATGGTGGAGAAATTAAGGATGTTGTTACATCTTGTACTGTTGTAACGAAAGAAGGCGAGCTACTCGTCTTATCGAATGACCAGTTGGAGCTTTCTTATCGAAAAAGCATTATCGCGAAAAATGGTTATTTTGTACTTTCGGCAACATTTGAATTAGCTAAAGGAAATCAACAGCAAATAGATGAAAAAATTGCTGATTTAACATTCCAACGTGAATCAAAGCAACCGCTTGAATTTCCGTCAGCTGGAAGTGTCTTTAAACGACCACCTGGACATTTTGCTGGGAAACTTATTCAAGATAGCGAACTCCAAGGTAAAGGGGTCGGAGGGGCAGAAGTGTCGACAAAGCATGCTGGATTTATTGTAAATAAAAACAATGCAACAGCAAGAGATTACATTGAAACGATTCAAATGGTACAGCGTACAGTAAAAGAAAAGTTTGATGTTGATTTAGAAATGGAAGTAAAAATTGTTGGAGAAGATGAAGCTTAAAATCGTCCTAACATTTAAATACGAGTGTTCGTTAGCTTTGGTGTGAATATATACTAGGGCAAAAGATATTTTAGAAATTCATAATGCAAAAAAGTATGATTTCGTACGATTATGTACGAAATCTATTTTTTCAGCTAAAAATTTTTCCGAACATACAAATTTTGTAGAGGGGGAGAAGGAATGAAGTTTGTTTCATGGAATGTAAACGGCATTCGTGCATGTGTTACAAAAGGATTTTTAGATTACTTCCACGACATAGATGCTGATTTTTTCTGTATACAAGAAACTAAATGTCAACAAGGGCAAATTGAGCTCCAACTCGAAGGCTACCATCAATACTGGCATGTTGCCGTTAAAAAAGGCTATTCAGGGACAGCTATTTTTACAAAGCATGAGCCGATTTCTATACGTTACGGGATAGAAGATGAGGTAGCTCCAGATGAAGGGCGTATTTTGACGCTTGAATATGCTAGCTTTTACTTAGTAAATGCGTATGTTCCAAATGCGAAACGCGATTTAACGCGTTTAGCAGAACGCCTTTTTTGGGAAGATCGAATGGCGTTGTATTTAAAGGAACTTGATGCCAAGAAGCCTGTCATTTATTGTGGGGATTTAAACGTGGCACATGAAGAGCTCGATATAAAAAACGTGAAATCGAATATTGGAAATTCTGGCTTTACATATGAGGAACGTGGAAAGATGACTGATTTATTAGCAAGCGGCTTTACCGATACGTTTCGTCATTTTCATCCAAATGAAACAGATCACTTTACATGGTGGTCATATATGAATAAAGTGCGCGAACGTAATATCGGTTGGCGCATCGACTATTTTATTGTATCCAATCATTTAGTAGAGCAAGTACAAGAGGCAACGATTCATTCGCATGTGTTAGGTAGCGATCATTGTCCTATCGTATTAAAATTGAAAATAGTGTAAAATAGAAAAACGCATTGGGTTAAAATACCAATACGTTTTTTCTTCATTTAACTTGTTTCATTGGTGGTTCAACCCTGGCTGAAGAGTTGAACTTAGGCTGAAAGTGCCGCATCGTGCGGCATAGCCTAAGTGACCAACATCGTGTTGGCCCAAAGCTTCTGGCAGATGTCTCCGATTTTTCAGAGGAATTTTTCGAGCAATCACGAAAGAAATCTGGACGCAATTACGCCGAGGTGTAATTGATCCTAAGAACTGAAGGGGTGGATTTCATGGCACAACAAATGAGTAAGCCAAAATGGCGCAAATGGGTCAATTTTGTTATTTGGGTTATTGGTGTAGTCATTATTTTGGGTGGGGTTGCAGTTGCAGGGTTACATGTATACGTATCGAATTCAAAGCCTTTAATTGAAGGGGAGGCAGTTGTCAAAATTTTAGATGACGATGTCGTAGTTACACGGGATGGTGAAGGGGTTCCACATCTTAATGCAAAATCAGATGCTGACCTTTACCGTGCACAAGGATATATACAAGCACAGGATCGTTTATTCCAAATGGATTTATCGCGTCGTCAAGCAAGTGGTAAACTTGCTGAAGTAATTGGGGAGGCTGCGGTACAAACTGATAAATACTTCCGTACATTTAGCTTGCGACATGCGGCAGAACTTTCATGGGAAGACTATGATGAAGAATCAAAACAAATATTAGAATGGTATGCTGACGGAGTGAATGCTTTCATTGATGAAGTAAAGGGTACAAGTAAGCTTTCATTTGAATTTAAGCTATTAGGCTATACACCTGAGCCATGGACACCACTTGATTCATTAACAATCGGTAAATATATGGCATACGATTTAGGTGGTAACTGGAATCAGCAAGCATTCCGCTCCTGGGCATTACAAAACTATACTGAAGAAGAGGCAAAAGAATTATTTGTTGAGTATCCAGAAAACGCAAAATCGATTATTGAAGCAAACTTAAATATAGAAACAGATATCGCATCCGTGTTTACACCAGATTATTTACCACCAGAATTTAATGGTAGTAACAACTGGGTAATAGCCGGAGAGTTGACGGAATCTGGCAAGCCATTACTTGCAGATGATCCACATCTAGGGTTAAGTACGCCTTCTATTTGGTATCAAATGCATTTACAATCACCAGAACAAAATGTAAGCGGTGTTATTTTCGCGGGGATTCCAGGAATTATTTTAGGGCATAACGAAGAAATCGCTTGGGGCGTAACGAATGTAAATCCAGATGTTCAAGACTTATATATTGAAGTGCCGAACCCAGAAAATCCATATCAATTTGAATATGATGGAAATTGGGAGGACGCAACTGTTCGCCAAGAGCCGATTAAAGTAAAAGATAGCGAAACGATAGAGTTTGAAGTAGTAGAAACACGTCACGGTCCTATTATTTCAAACATTATGTTAAAAGAAACAGAGGTTAAAGAAGTGTTCTCTATGCAGTGGACAGCACTTCAATCAACGCAAGAATTAAGAGCCATCCTAGGCTTTAACAAAGCAACAAACTGGGAAGAGTTTGAAACAGCATTAGAAGATTTTAAAGCACCAGCACAGAATTTCGTATTTGCATCAACAGATGGCAAAATTGCATATAAAGCAAACGGTAAAGTACCAATTCGTAAACAAGGTACAGGCGCATTGCCAGTACCAGGTAATTCATCAGAATACGGTTGGGAAAGCTATATCCCGTTTGACGAACTACCGTCAGTTATTAACCCAAAAGAAGGTTATATTGCAACAGCCAACAATGAAGTTGTGGGCAAAGAATATCCCTATCATTTATCAAACCTTTGGGCACAGCCATATCGTTATGAACGCATTGTCGAAATGATTGAAACACCTGTATACGATAAGGAAACAGGTAAACAGTTAAAATTGACGTCTTCCGATATGAAAGCAATACAAATGGATAAGAAAAATCTACATGCCGAGGAATTTTTACCGAGCTTACTGGCTACGATTAAGGAGCAAGATACAGAAGGCAAGTATGCAAAAGAACTTACATTACTAGAAGAGTGGGAGTACTATGACGATCAAGAGCAAGGTGCACCACTTGTATATTATTTTTTAATTGAAAATATGAAAGAGGCATTATTTGAAGATGCCATGCCAGCTGATATGTATAAATTAATGCCTGCGAAACCACAAATCACTAACCAAATGTTACGTGATGCCTACGCTGGAAATGAAGGTGTCTGGATTCAAGGTGAAGGTGGCATAGATAAATTTGTTTATAAGGCCTTTGAGGACGCAGTATTAGCCATTCAAGATCAGTTCGGTAAAACTGTTTCGAAATGGAAATGGGGTAGCTACAATAAGCTTACATTCAATCACCCTTTATCAAGTGCGTCTAGCTTTATTGCAGAGTACTTAAATCCTGATAATTTAGCAGTAGGTGGCTCTAGCGTTACCGTACAAGCAGCTGCTGAAGATGGAAATGGCAATGTAAACCATGGAGCATCATGGCGCTTCGTTGCAGATTTGAATGATTTATCGTCCGCTCAACATATTGTTGGCCCAGGTCAAAGTGGTCATGTTAAATCGAAATGGTACGACAGCCAAGTATCGAACTGGGTAAACGGTCATTACCATACAACAAAGATTAATGGGGAAATGGATATGCGCTATGAATTACTTTTAAAAGCTGAATAAGTTTTACTTGTTTCAGCAAATTCTTTTTGTATCATAAGCAAAGTGACAGGTACAGAAGTACTCTACCTCTATAAGTGGGGGTTAAAACCCCGGCTGAACCAAGTTGAGCCCCGCGAATGTCACAGATTTTTTTCGATTTGGCTCGAAAAAAATCTGGACGCAATTACGCCGGGGGGAATTGATTTTGGGAAGCTTCTCTTTTAAAAAGGAGGAGCTTTTTTCATTCAAATAAACCTTTGAATGTGACATGGCATAAGCTATAATACATTCAAATAGATCTTTGAATGAGGTGGATATTTTGAAGGAAACGTGCGAAATTACAAAAATAAATGAGCAGGCTGTTGAAAAGGTGAAAACGCAAATGCCCGATCTAGCCCATGTTTCAAAACTATTAAAGGTGCTTGCAGATGAAACAAGGTTAAAAATCGTGTACGCATTAACTATCGAGGAAAGGCTTTGTGTATGTGATGTAGCAGCGATTATTGATGCGAGTATTGCGACAACCTCTCACCATTTACGTAATTTAAAGGACAATGGCTTGGCGAAATCAATGCGTGAGGGCAAGCTGATGTATTATTCACTAGCAGATGAGCATGTCTATCAAATTGTAAAAATAGCTTACGAGCATTCAAAGGAGTGAGAACGATGGCTACGAAAACCGAGCAATATCGCTTAGAAAATTTATCGTGTGCAAATTGTGCTGCAAAATTCGAGCGAAATATAAAAGAAATTGAAACAGTAACGGACGTACAACTTAATTTTGGAGCTGCTAAATTAACGGTTACGGGCGATGTATCGATTGCGCAGTTAGAAGCGGCAGGTGCATTTGATGGAATAAAAATTTCAAAGGCAAGTGAACGAAAGGGAACGAAAAAGCAACCTTTCTTGAAAAAGAAAGAAAATCAATTGGCTTTATTTGCGCTAACTTTCGTACTAATGGGTATACTTTGTAGTTTCTTCTTAGGAGAGGGACATATTTTCGTAAATAGCATTTATGCAATTGCGATAATTGTAGGAGGTTATCCGATTTTTAAAACGGGTATAAAAAACTTACGCCACTTCGAATTTGATATGAAAACGCTCATGACGATTGCGATAATTGGAGCCGCGATAATTGGAGAATGGCAAGAAGCCGCAATCGTTGTATTCTTATTTGCAGTAAGTGAAGCATTAGAAGCGTATTCGATAAATAAAGCGAGACAGTCGATTTCACAATTAGTTGAACTTGCACCGGTAAATGCAGTTATTAAACGTGCACATGGAGAGCATGTTCATGAAATAGAAGTAGCAACTGAAGAGATTCAAATTGGGGATATTTTATTAGTAAAACCGGGGCAAAAAATTGCGATGGACGGTGTTGTAGTAGAAGGGAGCTCTACAGTTAACCAAGCTGCTATTACTGGAGAATCCATCCCTGTAACGAAAAATATAACAGACCATGTATTTGCAGGAACAATAAATGAAGCCGGTGCTTTAGAAGTAAAGGTAACCAAGCGTGTTGAAGATACAACAATTGCTAAAATTATTCATTTAGTAGAAGAAGCGCAAACACAAAAAGCCCCTTCTCAAAAATTTGTTGATCGTTTTGCGAAATATTATACACCGATTATTATGCTTGTTGCTCTTTTAGTAGCCATTATTCCAAGTATAATTACTGGCGATTGGACACACTGGATCTATCAAGGATTAGCAGTTCTAGTAGTAGGTTGCCCTTGTGCATTAGTTATTTCAACTCCGGTAGCCATTGTCACAGCAATTGGAAATGCTGCGCGCCAAGGAGTGCTAATAAAAGGCGGTGCTTATTTAGAAGAATTGGGTCGAGTTCAAGCGGTAGCCTTTGATAAGACGGGTACGTTAACAAAAGGGCAACCAGAAGTAATGGAAGTTATAACTGAAGTTGGTGAGGAGCATACGTTGCTCGCAAAAGTGGCTGCTGTTGAAAAGAAATCACAGCATCCATTAGCGCGTGCAATCTTATCGAAAGCATTCGATGAAAAAATTCACATTCCTTCTACTGAAAATTTCCAATCGGTTACGGGGAAAGGTGCCTATGCAACCGTAGAAGGTGACATTATATATGTAGGAAGTGCCAGCTGGATTAATTCTCTTGTCACAGTTTCCGAGCATTCTATGACAAGGATTAAAAATTTATCTTCTAAAGGTTATTCTGTTATTGTGGCAGCAAGTACTACACAAGTGATAGGGGTAATTGCGATTGCCGATCAGGTTCGCCCAGAAAGCAAAACTGTGATTGAAATGCTTCATACTAATGGCATTCAACATACTGTAATGCTAACAGGCGATGCCCCACTAACTGCCGAAAAAATAGCGAGTCAGTTAGCAATTGATGATGTACGTGCGAGCCTTTTACCAGAAAATAAACTTCAAGCAATGAAAGAACTGCAACAGCAATATGGTTCTGTTGCAATGGTAGGGGATGGTGTAAACGATGCACCAGCGTTAGCATCAGCCAATATAGGAATTGCAATGGGTGGCGCTGGTTCAGATGCAGCGCTTGAAACAGCACAAATTGTATTCATGCGTGATGATTTAACAAAACTTCCATTTACGATGAAGCTAAGTAAACGAACATTGACAATTATTAAGCAAAATATCACGTTTGCACTTGGGTTGAAATTAATGGCAATTTTACTTGTAATTCCAGGATGGCTTACATTGTGGATTGCTATTTTTGCAGATATTGGGGCAACATTACTTGTCATTTTGAATGCCTTAAGATTGATGAAAAATGGCACGAAATAAAAATGTTTTATACCTGGAAATGGTAATTTTATACTATTAAAAGTGCTGAAATGGCGATTTTTTATTTTAGATTTATAAAATCTTGAGTTATCCTTGAGAACGTTATATTATTAACTAGATAAAATAGAAGTCGAATGAGGCGAAGAATAGGGATGTCTAATTTTAAATTAGTAAATGTGACTGAAGAAATTGTTCGAGGACTTGTCAGCTTCCTTCTTCATGGTGTTGAGTATCAAACCTTTTGCCATTGTGAACAGTGCGAAATGGATGTAAATGCAATTGCACTTAATGCTTTACCCTCTCGCTATGTTGCTTCTGAAAAAGCAAGAGATGACGTGTTCAAACAACTTAATACATCAGAAAATATTGAAGAGATTAATAAGCAAATTATTCGAGCGCTTCATATGGTCGGTCGATATCCTCGCCATTAAAGAGAAATCCTTTTAAACTGGTTAAACTTGCTTCAGCAAATTCTTTTTGTACTATAAGCAAAGCAACAGTTCGAGGTTTTGCAACGTTTAAAAGTTGGATAAGGAAATGAAAAGAGACAATTCAAGTTTGAGCTATAACTTGGATCGTCTCTTTTATTTAGTATTACGGTTTTTCAGTTAACTTTTTGTCTAATATTGTAGTACACTTAAAAGAGCAATTGGAAAGAGAGGGAACAGTTATGCCAACACCTAGCATGGAGGACCACATTGAACAAATATATTTATTGATTGAAAATAAGGGTTATGCGCGTGTGTCCGATATTGCAGAAGCTTTATCTGTTCTACCTTCCTCAGTAACGAAAATGGTACAGAAGTTAGATAAAGATGGTTACTTAGTCTACGAAAAATATAGAGGGTTAACATTAACGCCAAAAGGGCAAAAATTAGGTAAGCGGTTAGTACAACGTCATGAGTTACTGGAACAATTTTTGCGTTTAATCGGGGTTGATGAAGAACGAATTTATGAAGATGTAGAAGGCATCGAACACCACTTGAGCTGGAATTCAATCGATCGAATTGCAGACCTTGTGCAGCTTTTGGAAGATGAACCACAAGTGACAAGGAAGCTTGAAGAAATGAAATCAAATCATAGTATGTAATGATTGACAGGAAAAAGGAGAACAAAATGAATCAATTAATGAAATCAGGACAAGTTGTTAATTTAACGGTATTAGAGGAGCAAGGTTCACGCTATATTTTAACAAACGGTGATATCGAAATTCCGTTAAATGCCTCAGATGTAGTAGAAACAGTGGCGATTGGTGATACAGTAAAAGTATTTCTATATACGGATCGTCGTGGCGACTTACAGGCAACAACAGCAATTCCTCAAATTACAGAGGCAGATTACGGTTGGGCGCGTGTATTAAAAGTAACAAAAGAAGGCGCTTATTGTGATATTGGAACGTCTCGCGAGGTGCTCGTACGCGCAGAAGACTTACCAGCAATCCAAGAGGTATGGCCAGAGCCAGGTGACCAATTATACATGACATTACGTACAGATCGTAATGGTGATTTATTTGGCCGTCTCATTACAGAAGAAAAAGTAAATGACATGTACGAAGGCGCGTTAGAAGATATGTTCAACAAAACAATTTCAGCTCGCCCGTATCGTTTATTACCAGTAGGCTCATTTTTACTTGGTGTAGAAGCTCCGTATCGTATTTTTGTGCATCAATCAGAAATGATGGCTGAGCCACGTTTAGGTCAAGACGTAACCGTGCGTATTATCGACGTAAAAGAAGATGGATCACTAAATGGCTCATTTTTACCGCGTAAACATGAACGTTTAGGTGATGATGCTGAAAAGATTTTTGCTTATTTAGAAAGCGTGGGCGGCAAAATGCCATTCGGAGACAAATCAACACCAGAAGAAATTCAAGAAATGTTCAATATGAGTAAAGGGGCTTTCAAACGTGCATTAGGTACATTAATGAAAGCGCGTAAAATTACGCAGCAAGATGGTTGGACAGAAATCGTTTAACTTACTTCAGCAGGCGTTACAAACCTCGGCTGACTAGGGGAACAAAGGCTAAAAGCTTCACGTCCTGTGACAACGATTTCATGATCA
Organism: Solibacillus daqui; assembly: GCF_028747805.1. Taxonomy (NCBI): domain Bacteria; kingdom Bacillati; phylum Bacillota; class Bacilli; order Caryophanales; family Caryophanaceae; genus Solibacillus; species Solibacillus daqui. Next base: position 3,775,778 of record NZ_CP114887.1, on the reverse strand, counting down.
ACTTCATGTTGACCTAATGCTCGGCGGATGTTACAGATTTTTTAAAGGAGTTAATTTAGAAGGTTTGCCTAAGTTCATCGAATCCATGCGATAACGGCTAACTGACCTGCATCGTGCAGGCCTAGGCTAGGACGAGAATTAGCCGGGGCGTAATTGATCGAATAATAAAAATGTACGATGAAAAAAAGTAAAAGGTAAATCTTTCCAATGAAACCTTTTACTTTTTTTATTCGTATTAATAATTGAATGTACATGCGTAGGCATATATATTTCGAAGGGGGAAAATATTATGAAACAAAAATGGATCGCACTAGTTGCTGCTCTTGCCTTAATGCTATCAATTGTACTGCCATTTAGCGCATCAGCTGCATCGACAGAAACAAAGAATCCAATTAACGAAAAATTAGGTGTACCAATTGTTGTTTATGGAGGTAACTTATCTGCAGATGAAAAGGAAACAGTCAAAACGGCTTTACGTGTAGACAAAGAAACTGAAGTAGATGAAATTACCATAACAGGTCAAGATTTAGCCAAATATATTAAAGATTCAAATCCAAGCTCACGCATGTTTTCTTCTGCAAAAATTACACGTCAAGATGAAGGGAAAGGGCTTGTAATTAGCATTGTAACACCAGAAAATATTACACAAGTTACTTCAGAAATGTATGCAAGCGCTATGTTAACAGCTGGTATTGAAGATGCCATCGTTGAAATTGCGGCACCGAAGCCAGTAACTGGACACTCTGCGCTAGTAGGGATTTATAAAGCCTACGAAGTAAAAACAGGTGAAAAACTTGATATTGAGCGTACAGACGTAGCAAATGACGAATTATCAGTAGCAACATCACTTGCAGAATCTGCAGGGGTAACAGATGAGCAAGTAGCAGAATTATTAACACAAATTAAAAAAGTGATTGCTGAGAATAAACCAGAAACAAAAGAAGAGGTACAGCAAATTGTTGAAGACCAGTTGGCAAAATTCCAAATTAACTTAAGTGATGCGGACCGTCAATTATTAGTAGATTTAATGGATCGTATTAGTAACTTAAATATCGATTTTAGTAAATGGTCGGATCAGCTTTCAGATTTAACCGCTACATTTGATGAAAAATTCGGTGCGATATTAGAGGATGAAGGCTTCTGGCAAAGTGTGAAAAACTTCTTTAATAATTTAATCGACACTATTTCTTCTTGGTTCTCAAAAGAATAATAAACATAGAAAGCTCTCAATTTTTGGGAGCTTTTTTGTTTGATTAAATCATGATTATGCTATAGTAAAAATAACGAGGAGGGAGAAATATGGAATTTACGTATCGAGACAAAGGGAATAATTATGGAGCTTTTGAGTATGAGCTAAATGGTGAACGCGTAGCAGAAATTACATGGATCTTGCGTGACGGAGTTATGAATATGGATCACACATATGTATCTGATGTACTGCGTGGGCAAGGGGTAGCCAAAAAATTATTAGACGCAGCAGCAGATTATGCACGTGAAAACAATTTGAAAATGAATGCCATTTGTAGCTATGTAGTATCAGCATTTGAAAAAAGCGATACCTATGATGATCTAAAGGCATAAAAAAGGGGGTGTCCGAGAAGTGATTCTGGGACACCTCCTTTGCGCCGAGGATGGAGGCCAGCACGATGCTTGTCATGAATGCGTTGTCACACGATGTGACGGTTTTAGCATTCGTTCGTATTTCGACCACCGCAGAAGCACCGCCTGCAGCGGATAATTAATACATGAACGAAGGACTGCGCGAGAAGTATTTACTTTTCGCGCAGTCCTTTTTTTAACCTATAAAAATGGAAATTACGAACGTTAGGAATGTCGCCACCCCTAATAAACTTAATACTTCAATGCCTTTGTATTGAATTTCTTTATTTTGGAACATGGTCAGCACTCCTTTTTATCATATTATAATTATATTTCCCATTTTAGGTGTTTTTTAATCATATTTCTGAAGATGTTTGAATAAGCCTATGAAAGGGTAATATAAATAACGTGTAATAATCAAGATTTAGGAGGTAATTAACAATGGCTAAATTTAAAGGGAAAGGCGTTGTAGTTGCAGGATTATTAGCAGGAGCTGCTTCATTTTTAAGTAAGAAGGAAAATCGTGATAAAGCGATGGTCTTCCTTAATGAAGCACGTGATAGAGCAACAAAAGCAGTAAACGAACAAAAACAAAACTTCCAAAGCAACAAGCAATATTCTACAGAAGAAGAACATATCCAATCAGTTGGCGATGTAGCAGGTGACGTTGCTGAAGGCGCGGCAAGTAAAAAGACTTTAGCTATTGATGAGAATGAGTTCATTAGTGAAGGTGGCGCACAGCGAATGATAGATCAATACAACGAGCAGCAACATCAACAATAAAAATGCGATGCGGTTAGATGTCTCTACCGCATCGCATTTTATTTTTGGAAAAAATTAAGCTTTTGCTACTTCTTTTTTCATTGTTTTGTTTTTAGCAAGGTTTACGTGCCAAGAAAGAGCTTCCTCTAAGATGTGAGGAGTGTGCGCGCCACCAGTTGCTTCGTAAGCACGGTTGTAGTAATCCCATAATTGCTCTTTGAAATCTGGGTGAGCACAGTTGTTGATAATTAATTCAACGCGTTCTTTAGGAGCAAGACCGCGTAAATCCGCGATACCTTGTTCCGTTACGATTACATCTACATCGTGTTCAGTGTGGTCTACGTGAGAAACCATTGGTACGATTGAAGAAATCGCGCCACCTTTTGCGTAAGATTTCGTTACGAAGATACCAAGACGAGCGTTACGTGCGAAGTCACCAGAACCACCGATACCGTTCATCATTTTTGTACCTGAAACATGTGTAGAGTTTACGTTACCATAAATATCTAACTCAAGAGCCGTGTTGATAGAAATTAAACCTAAACGACGGATAAGCTCTGGGTGGTTAGAGATTTCTTGTGGACGTAAGCAAATTTTATCAGCGTAAGCTTCTAAGTTACCGTAAACTTTATCTTGTAGCTCTTTTGTTAACGTAATTGAAGTTGCAGCTGCAAAACGCACTTTACCAGCATCGATTAAGTTGAATACTGCATCTTGTAATACTTCAGAAGCAACAACTAAGTTTTCGAACTCTGAATCAGCAAAGCCATCTAATACAGCGTTCGCAACAGAACCTACACCAGATTGTAATGGCATAAGTTCATTTGTTAAACGACCCGCTTTAATTTCATCACGGAAGAAGTCTAATAAAATGTTTGCCATGTTTTGTGTTTCCTCATCTGGAGGAACGATTAATGAAGGAGCATCTGGCTCTTCAGAAATAACGATTGCTTGGATTTTCTCAACAGGAACGCGGATACCGATTTCACCGATACGTTGTTCAGCATTTGTCATTGGGATCGCTTCACGCTTACCTTGTTCACCTGGAATGTAGATGTCGTGAATACCGATTAATGCTTCAGGGTGAGAAATGTTTAATTCGATAATAATGTTTTCTGCATACTCAGCAAAGATTGGTGAGTTACCAACAGAGTTAGTTGGGATAATTAAACCATCTTCAGTAATTGCAACAGCTTCTAAAATTAAGTGTTTAATTGGACCGATAATACCTTGACGTACTAACTCAGCATTGTGAGAAAGGTGAGCGTCTACGTACTTGATGTCGCCTTTGTTAATTAAACCACGCATTACCGCATCACCTTGGAACGGACCGCGCTTATTGATAACACCAGCAGCTGCTAAGTGGTTATCTACTTCAGGACCTAAAGAAGCCCCTGTATATACGTCAATTTTAATTTGTTCAGTTTTAGCGCGTTCAACTAAAGCCATTGGAACTACTTTTGCATCTCCAGCGCGAGTAAATCCAGACATACCTACTACTGTGCCATCTTGAATTAAAGCAGCAGCTTCTTGTGCAGATACGATTTTATCTGCTAATTGTTTTAAACCTAAACGTTTCTCAACTCGTGGATCCATTAAAAAATCCTCCCCTAAAAAGTTTTTGATGGTTTGAGCAAAAAGAAAATTTTTGTTGGAATTTTCTGTTTTTTCGTCAGCTCTTACACTGACATTTACATTAATACTATCATCAAATTGTCACATTTTCTTTGTGGAATGTATAAAAGCGCTTAAAAAACGTTATTTAGAGATAAAATGCGACAAAAACGACAAATTAAACGTCGGATGAGATATAGAAAATGAGGGCGATGTAGCAAATTTATGCAATAATGACTGAAAAAAGCGATAAAAAGACCAACTGTTATATAACTAAGTCATGAAAAAAGCGACTTCTCTTGTGAGAAATCGCTTTTTATATATTAGAATCCTAATGAACGACGGAAGTAGCTAGCATAACGTTGGCTAACGGGAATGCGAGTACCATCCTTCATAATTAATAAGAATGTAGAATGAGAATCTGGTTGAATCTCATCAATGAAGTCAATATTAACGATGTACGAACGGTGACAACGGATGAAAGAATCAGGCGCTAAAAATAGCTCTAAGTCGCTTAAATTTAAGCGGTGGTAACCTTCGCGATGCATCGTTTTTACGAAAGTTTTACGTAATTGAGTTTCAAGGTAAATCACTTGGTTATGTTTAATCGGGTACCAGCAATCATCAATTTTAACTGTAATATAATTTGTTAAAAATGGTGAAGGCTTTTGAGGGAAGATCGCTGTAATAGCGCCTTTTGTCTCGCCTTCTTCAACTAATGGAATACTCATACCGTAGTATGGAACACCAAATACATCAGATTCGATGTATGAATTGATTTTTTGACCATAAGTTAAAGCTTTAAAAGCAGCTGAACCTTCCTTAATTGGATCGCCAGGCTTGATTTTTAAATCTACCTTTTTGCTAGCTTGGTAGTATATATACTCATTTGTATCTGAAATAGCAATTGACGTATTTTCCGGGAAAAATTCTTTAATGACTTCCATAATTTCTTCTATTTGTTTTGGATCCACTCTCTAACACCTCTTTATAAGCATTTTATACAATTATGAACTATTTTACTACATATTTAAAGAAATTAGGTTAAGAAGATTTTTTTATTATTGAAAAATTATATCTAACAAAGTAAAGTGGAGATTTCAGTAACTATAATTTGGATAATAATAACAAAATTGGATGCATGAAAAGATGCATGAAATCATGATTATTCAATGTATTCAGCGCATTTTTTTCAAAAAAAGGGAAGTAACATAATGATTTAGAACTATATTAATTGTTAAAATTAGGTTGAAAGGAAAACGTAAAATATGGTAATATTCTCTATAGTTACTAATAATGCAAACAATATTATGTTAAAACAGAGTATTGTTTGATTATTTTTTAGAATCGTATAAATAATCACTTCGCTTAATAAATTGACTTTAAGTATTGACTACTTAGCGAAATAGCGAAATTTAATATTTTTATAAAATTGTAGGTAGATTGGTTGCTGCATTAAACACTTCTATCTGCATGTGTGAAAGACAGCATTAAAGTTTTTCGAACAAGAAACAGAATAGCCATTCTGAAGAAAGATGGGGTAATTTATGCAACTACATCAACGTTCAATCTCGGAAACAATTTCAAAACGCTACTTCCAAGAAATTGATAATATCAATCAATATGCTGGCATCGAAGATTTTTTCGTACTAGAATCAAAACTTTTATTTGAAGTGTATCATTTAGAGGCTTCGAAGGCGAAAAAGACGTTACACGAAATTATTGATATTTTGTCTTTACGTTTTGGAAAACAAGTTATTAAAGTAGTACGTCAATATTTTGTGATTTTATCTTCTATTGTTGCACGTAAGCTATTAGATAATCAAGTGCCTTCAAAAAAGGCCTTTGCGTTTAATTTAGCATGTGCAGATATGGTTGAAAACAAAATGAAGGATGCAGAATTTTTACAGTTTGCAGATGACTTAATCGATTTTTATGTATATTTTATCGCAGATCGTAAGCAACCAACGTTCCGTCATCAAACGGTGAACAAAGTAATAATGTACATAAACGACGAGCTTGAAAATGACTTAACGGTAGAGAGCATCGCGGCGAATTTCCATATCAGTACGAGCCATCTATCTCGCATTTTCCGTGAACACGTAGGTATTACTTTAGTAGAATATTTAAATGTTCGCCGTGTCGAAGAATCTCAATATTATTTACGTCATACGAATAAGAGCATTACATCTATTTCGGAGCAATTCCATTTCTGTAATCAAAGTTATTTCACACGTATTTTTAAAAAATACACAGGAGTTACACCAAAACACTTCCGCGACGAATTACATCATGAGTTTTTCCGCTTTGAAATGACAGAAGTTGAGTACGAAAACGTATAATGTTTCATTACATGTCTTCAATTATGTGATCCAAGCGTTGTAATTGTTTAAATTATGAAGATCTTTTGATTAGAACGGATACTTTTTGTGCTGTATTTGAATTGCAATGGTTATGAACAATCATATAAAACTCTCCATTTATATTACGCTCGTTTTCGTGCAATTTATTTGCATGATTGAGGCAAAAGGGTGGAGGGTTTTTTATTTTGGTATATAATCATGAATAATGCTATCAATATAATGTAAGGAGATTTTCATGAAAAAATATGAAAGAATGATTTCGCTTGTTTTAGTAGCGGCTTCGAGTTTATCGGCACTGTTTTTTATTATTAAGCAAAACATGGATGCAGCAATTTTATCGATGACAATTATGTTTACAATAACAAACTTTTTCCGCTCAAGAACGTTTAAAGAAAAGGGGCATGACAAAGAAGCAAATTGGATGCGTAAAATGTCAATGATCTTTGCCATTTTATCGGTATTAGTTGTTGTTATAATGTTAAATGGATAAAGTAAAAGAATTAAAGAAGAAGGCGAATGGTAATGAACTCAAAACAGAAAAAAAAGAGTCCTATTGTAGTGATTGTATCGATTTCATGTGTATTATTAATCGCGATTTTAGGCTCAGTCTATTATAAATACTATATTGCACAATCTTCTGTATTGCAAAATGATGCTAAAAATGAGCAACAGTCAGAAGAAACGAATGAAGTGGATGAAACAAATAATGTGGACGACTCTGAATCAAGTGTTACTGAACTACCGGAAGACAATCCCGAAAAGAAACCGATAGATTCTACAACGGAAACCGAGCAACCTTCAACTGAACCAGAAGTTGTTAATGGCTATCTAGTGGAGCAACAGCCAGCAACAGAACCAACGTATGTTAAAGGTGTTCTGATTGTAAACAAAAAAATCCCGTTACCGGCAAACTACAATAAGGGTGAGGATCCTACTGCAGTAGCGGCATTTGAAAAAATGGCAGCAGCCGCAAAAGCAGAAGGTATCGAATTAGTGGCTTTCAGTGGTTTCAGATCCTATGAATACCAAACGTCACTTTATGATCGTTATGTAGCGAAGGATGGAAAAGATGCAGCGGACCGTTATAGCGCACGCCCTGGCTATTCAGAACATCAGTCAGGACTAGCATTCGATATTGGTGAAAAGGGGCGTGAGGATCTATGGTTAACGAGTGCCTTTGGAGAAACGAAGGCAGGGCAATGGCTTGTTAACAATGCCCACAAGTACGGTTTTATTTTACGTTATCCACTAGGGAAAGAGGATATTACAGGGTTTATGTATGAGTCATGGCATTTCCGCTATTTAGATGGCGACTTGGCCACAAAAGTATATGAAGCAGGCGTTACGTTAGAAGAATATTTAGGGATAGAGTAAAAAAGTGTGAGGAAAGTAATAACTTTCCTCACACTTTTTTTATAGTATTGGTGTTAATAGTCGAGAAATAGATTCTTTAAATTTAATAATATTTGATCGATTTTTATAAAGTTCATGTGTTAATTCTACGCTATCTAACATATCACCCTCAAAAATTTCTGCAAGTTGATGTGCCAAAATGCGGTCATACAAAACAGCATTTACTTCAAAGTTTAAGCTAAAGCTTCGCACATCAATATTGGCAGTCCCAACAGATGCTACCTCATCATCAACAACAATCATCTTGGCGTGAATAAAGCCTTTCTCATAATGATATACTTTCGCACCAGCTTCGACGAGTTGGCCGACATAGGAATAAGTCGCCCAGTAAACAAACATATGGTCCGGTTTATTTGGAATCATGATGCGTACATCAATCCCAGCGAGTGCCGCAACACGGACAGCATCAAAGAATGATTCGTCTGGAATAAAATACGGCGTTTGAATATAAACATAACGTTTTGCATTGGTTATTAAGCGTAAATAATTATTTTTAATTACTTCCCAATCTGTGTCAGGCCCGCTTGAAATAATTTGTAATGCGGCAGTTCCTTTTTGCGGAATGATCGGGAAGTAACGCTCAGCATATTGAATATCATTTTTGGCGCTTGCTTGATTCCAGTCTAAAATAAAGCGTGTTTGTAGTGGATGCACAGAGCTACCTTCAAGGCGCAAATGTGTATCGCGCCAATAACCAAATCGGTCGGACAATCCAAGATATTCATCTCCTACATTAAAACCACCAATATAGCCAATTCGACCATCAATGACAACAATCTTACGGTGATTACGGAAATTTAAGCGTGGATTGATAAGCGGTAAAATCGATGGGAAAAATACTTCTACCTGACCACCTAAATCAAGGAGCTCTTTAAAGTGACGTTTCCGTACACCACGTGAGCCCATTTCATCATATAAAATCCGTACCTTGACACCTTGTTTTGCTTTTTTTAATAAAGCGTTATAAATACGTTGACCTAAATTATCGAGTTTGAAAATGTAGTATTGAATATGAATATGATTTTTTGCTGTAAGAATATCTTTAATAAGCGCTTCGAATTTATCGGCACCATCATCAAAAATATGTACGGAATTATCTTGTGTTAAGACGGAATTATTTGTCGTTAAATTCATATATATAAGATGGTTGTATTCTTTTACATGATCGGTACGATATTCGAGTTGGTCATTTTTAATTGCTTCGATTTGATAATTTATGAGGCGGTCAATACCAATATCCTTTTTTCCATCCCAGCGGAATAAATGTTTTTTACGTAACTGGCGACCTAGAAGTAAATACAATAAAAATCCGACAAACGGTAAAAAGAAAAGTACGAGTAGCCAAGCCCAACTGGATGAAGGTTTTTTGCGCTCTAAAAAGATGACGGTAATCGCAAAGATGACATTAATGAAGAGAACGATTGGAACAAGATAATATTTATCAATAATCGCACTCAAAAAGTTCACCTACTTTTTTTTATTTTGCATACGTTATGTTTAATCTAAAAAGATAAGCATGCATAATTCTTTTACAAGCTGTCTAAGTTAAAGCTTATGTCCCTTCAATCTTTTCGGTTCCTTTTACAAAAGTGGTAGTGCGCATACTTTCGCAGGAAGAATATCCAATGTCTGAGGCTCACACGATGTGAGTGATTGGGGGCATGCCACATGGATGTGGCGTTTTGCTCACTCAGTACGGGAAGGGTGCTTTAGTATTGTTCTTATTATAACGTAAAATGTTTGAACGCAAAAAGAAACACTCGGCTCTTTATTTGCCCAGTGTAACAAGTATCGTTTAATCGTATTCTTCGATATGGAAGTAAATATCTGAAAAATCCTGATTTGCAAGTTTATCAGAGTTGATGAAGAAGCTAATAATACCACTATCGCCCCACATAATATATTGTTCATCATTCGATACAATTTGCAATAATAATGTATCGTAATGCTGTAAATAGTAGGATTGTTTACGGAAATCTTCATGAATAAAGTAAGGATAACCACCGATTTTATGGTCGGCTGCTAAATAGCTTTCTAAATAAACATCTTCGAATGAACGTTCATCTAAAGTAATAGAAGCTGTCATTATTTCTGGATTGAAATAGTCAATTAATCGGTAATCTGTAGCGGAAACGGGCTCGAATTGTGTTGTAGCATGCAGCTTCATTTCCTGCTGAATTGGAAAATGCGTTAAATTGACATCTCTCAAATACGTAAAGTCATGGAGACCATTCTTATAGTCTTCCTGATGAGATAAAAATTGTACTTTGAAATGGCAATACTGTGAATGAAATTTAACTTTATCGTAGCAATGTTGGGAAATATAAAATTGTAAAATGCCGCCCTCTGGAAAAGGCTTCTCTAGTTTAAATTCAGCAAAATTGATTTGTGCTAACAATAGCATATATTGGTTGTATTCATCTTTTGGATGTTCCAACTCATGTGTTAAAAATGGTAGTCCTGCAAATTTACTTTCATGCAAAAATGCCGGTTGTGAAACAGGGGTTAAAATCGCCACTTGTTCAGCAGACTGAGTTAAACAAGTATGGAAATTTGTTAATTCTTTTGGAATGTATATATTTTTTTCGTAATTGTTCATCATGAAGCACCTCCTATTAAACTTTAGTTAAGTAAGAAGACGTAATGTATCATATTGAGATGCGGAGTTATTTATTCTTAAGTGAAATATAACGACAAAATGTGCCTTCTATCTACAATATTTCCACCTATAATGTTTGCTAAACATCCATTAATTTAAATTACCTATCGTTTTTACTGCGAACATAGTGTAAATTATTAATTAAAAAGAAATGAAGGGGAATAATCGGAATTTTATTTCATTCGTTTATTTCGTGATGAATTGGTTAATAATAATTTAGAGAATTATTTTTGTAACAAATCTGATAAATTTAGACCTTGATTGTTGTGGTAATATATAGAGGTATAAGGTCTGACCTTTGGAATTGAAACTTTTTAGAATCGAATTCGTTATATAAATTACAATAGGAAAGCTTGAGGTGTACCGAATGGCGAAAGAATTAGATTTAAAACGAATTGTTAGCAATTTAGCAAAAGTCGGTGTTACAGCGACAGTTACAAAATCGCGTCTTGAGCTCTTAAAAGTATTAACACCACCAACGCAAACTCCACAAACACAAAACTAAAAAAGCGACCGCAAGTTATAGACTGCGGTCGCTTTTTATATTCATTTTTTATTCATCGTCTGGATCATTTGATGTAAACATGTATGTGCGGTAATGGAATTTCATACTATAGACTAGACCAATTGCGAGTGCATTTCCCATCATCGAACTACCACCGTAGCTTATGAATGGAAGTGGAATACCGGTAATTGGTAATAGTTGAATCGTCATCCCGATATTTTCGAATACGTGGAACGTAATCATTGCAATAATCCCTGCACAAACATACGTACAAAACGGATCTTTTAAAAGAAGCGTTGTTTTTGTTAAATGATAAATCAGTAAGAAGTATAAGCAAATAACGGCACTTGCACCAATAAAGCCCCATTCTTCCCCAATGACAGCAAAAATAAAGTCAGTATGGTTTTCGGCTACGTACACCTCACGTGACATAAAGCCTTTCCCAAAAATTTCACCAGAGCCAATTGCATTTAGTGATGTAATTAAGTGATAGCCGTCAGATGTTGCATATGAATAGGGATCTATCCATGAATAAATTCGCGCAAATTGGTATGGTTGGAAGCCAAATGTTTTTTCAAGGAAATCTTGCATATACAGCGCCATCCAAAGAAGTGAGCCACCAATAACGGCTACCCCACCAAATAGCGGTAAAATGATTTTCCATGTAACTCCTGCAACGACTACAAGCGCTGCAGTGATGGCAATAAATACAAGGCTCGAGCCTAAGTCAGGTTGCAGCATAATTAATGCTAAAGGAACGATTAATGTTGCAACGATTTTAGCAAGTAAAGCGAAGTCCGTTTTAATCGTTTTATTCTGGAATTTTTCGTGGTGCTTACTAATTAAGTATGCAATTGCCAAAATATAAAAGGTTTTCATAAATTCTACTGGCTGAATACTACCAATCGGTGTTATGAACCAGCTTTGTGCCCCGTTTCGATATAACGTAATACCAGTTGACGGTGGGATAGCAACAACGGCGATTAAAAGTACTAGGCCAATGCCGTAAAGAGGCCATGCTAGCTTTTTGTATTGGTCGGGGTCAAAGTACATGACAACCCCTGCTATAAAGGCAAATATAACATAGTTAATCGCTTGACTTATTACGTAGTTTCCCCCATATTGCCCTGAAGTTTGAGCAGATGCAATGGCACTAAGGCTGACCACAAGAAATAAAAATAAAATGATGGTAAGCGGCCAATCGAAACGCTTATTAAAATTATAATTGTTTGTATCCATATCGTTTCACCTTATGTTTTTTTAACTTTCTTCAGCATATTTTATTGTACCGTAAGCAAAGCGACAGGTACAAAAGTCCTCCACTTCTATATGTGTGGGTTAAATGCCAAGTATGTCCGCAATTACGCCAAGGCGTAATTGATTTATCACTCTAGGGGTTAAAGATACTAACAAATTAAGGAATGTATTTTTTGTATCTACCTAAAATAATTATTAGATTACTCTACATAGCGTAAGTATCTCTACTCATTGTATTGAGGCGCTACTTTATGTAAAGTAGAATAAGTGCAGAAAACAAAGCTTTTTGCTTTATTTACTGTATCATATTCTTAGGAAAAATACTTGAACTTCTTTTGACTTAAATGTTGGACGAAACAAAGGATAAAATGTTTCAAATTTGCACAAGAAGTCATATAATAAATCTATTATTCGTATTAAAGGAGTTGTGTTTCGTGGCGAAGAAAGTGAAGGCAGCAGAAGATTTTATGCATCATATCTATATACATATGAACGATGTAGAACATTTTGTCGTATATAGCGGGTTAACAGTAAAGCAATTTATTACTTCTGTTGAGCCGATGAAAAATATTTTGCTGTTAAATCACGCTTACGAAGATGGCTCGTTTAATATGCATACGCAATTCGATTTTGTAACGAATGAAGATATGTCAGGTTTTTTGAAAAAAGAAATAGATTTAAAGCGGGATTTATGCTGGGTTGATTTTGCATCTGAAAAAAATGTCAATGCACTAACACCGCTTGAACAGGCAGAGCTGCTGTATTTAAGTCATAAGCGTGAGCCACTCGCGACACCGTTCTTTAGTAAATTACAAAACCGTTATACGTACTATTCATCCGTTGCAGATAAAATGACGAAAGTTTATTATCGTTTTATCGGGGATTCTGAAATACTCGTGTCGAATTTATTTAATCAGATGATTAAAGAAAAAGAAGGCGCAGGGAATTTTTGGCGGAGAAAAAGTAAAAATAATTCACCAGCAATTGATCCTTCAACATTACGATTATATAGACCTTATGTGAAGGAAGGCGCGTTACTGTCACTATATAAATTAGATAAGCCTAATGCTCATTATGGAGTCGAAGTCCGAATGCTTAGTGACTATGATTACCCAGATGAAGTATGGGACGACTTAAATGAAATTTTAAAACTAAGCTATGATGAATTAATACAAATTAGTTAACACTCACAGCAAAATAAGCAGTGGGTGTTTTTATGACGAATGCTCGCTAGCGTTTTAACTTGATTCAGTGGGGGTTCAAACTCGGACTGAATTAGAGGAACTCAGGCTAAGAGCGCCGCATCGTGCGACAACGCCTGAGTGACCAACATCGTGTTGGTCCAATGCTTCGGCGGATGTCACAGATTTTTAGAGGGATTTTTTAAGTGAACTTGAAAAAAATCTGGACAAAAGTTAGCCGAGGCGTAATTGATAGAAATGGTACACTAGAAAATAGTGAAAACTGGAGGTCAAAGAAATGAAAAAAAGAATCGGTTTATTATATGGTGGTAAGTCCGCCGAGCACGAAGTATCACTATCTACAGCGAAGGCAGTAACACAAGCTTTAGATTTTAGCGAGTTTGATGTCTTTCCGATTTTTATTACATTAAATGGTGAATGGCGTGTAGGACCTCAACTAACAGAAGCCGCACAATCAATCGAACAATTACAATTTACATCAACATCAGAGCAATCTGATAATAATATTATGCAATTCATTTCGGCACATATGGCAAATCCATTCGAGGTGATTTTTCCATTATTACACGGTACTAATGGGGAAGACGGTACGGTACAAGGATTTTTAGAAGTATTAAATATTCCTTACGTTGGTAACGGTGTACTGGGTTCTGCTGCTGGGATGGATAAAGTAACGATGAAGCAGCTATTTGAAATGGCAGGCTTACCTCAAGTGCCATATGTACATTTTATTCGCAGTGAGTGGGAAAGCAACAAGCAAGGCTATACAGCGAAATGTGAAGAAACATTAGGCTATCCAATGTTTGTAAAACCTGCAAATCTAGGTTCAAGTGTGGGAATTAGTAAAGCTTCAAATGCTACAGAGTTAGAAAGAGCAATTGCATTTGCCTTACAATATGACCGCAAAATCGTTGTTGAACAAGGAGTTACAGCACGTGAAATTGAGCTAGCTGTGTTAGGAAACGATGCGCCAAAAGTATCGGTAGCAGGTGAGATTAAGCCGATGACTGAGTTTTACGATTATGATTCAAAATATAAAGACGGTTCAACAGCGTTAATTATTCCAGCCCCTTTAGAAGAGCAAGTGTATGAGAACTTAGTAGACATGGCGAAAAAGGCATTTAAAGCAATTGATGGAGCTGGATTAGTACGTGCAGACTTCTTCGTTACCGAAGACAATGAAATTTTTATTAATGAAGTGAACACTTTACCAGGCTTTACACCGGTAAGTATGTATCCATTATTATGGCAACATACAAATATGCCGTATCCAGAGCTAATTAAAAATTTAATCGCGCTTGCAGTTGAGCGCCATACCGAGAAACAACAACTTCAATACAACAGAGACTAAGTGGGGGAAACCGTGAAGAAGAATTTACAACAACTAGCAAATTGGCTAAACATTGAAAATCAAGCATTTCCAGAAACCGTTGTAACAGGTGTTTCTATTGATACACGTACAATCGAGCAAGGAGATTTATTCATTCCGTTTCGAGGAGAGGCTGTAAATGGTCACCGCTTTGTTGAGCAAGCGTTTGAAAAAGGGGCAGCGGCAGCTTTATGGATGAATGATGAACCAAACCCACCGCAGCACTTACCGCTAATTTTTGTCGATAATCCAGAAATTGCGCTACAAGAAATGGCGAAGGGCTACCGTAATGAGCATCGAGCAACATTTATTGGCATTACAGGTTCGAACGGTAAAACATCTTCGAAAGATATTTTAGCGAGCGCATTAGCACCATATTATAAAGTACAAAAAACAATTGGGAACTTTAACAACCAATTAGGCTTACCAATTACGATTTTACAGCTAGATGAAGACACAGAGATTTCAGTGCTTGAAATGGGTATGAGCGGCTTTGGTGAAATTGAATTTTTAACGAAGTTAGCGCGCCCTCACTATGCGATTATTACAAACATCGGTGAAGCACATATGCAAGATTTAGGCTCTCGTGAAGGCATTGCACAGGCAAAGTTTGAAATCATTCAAGGTTTAGATGACAATGGTGTATTATTCTTTGATGGTGATGAGCCATTATTACAAAACCTTATTAAAAAACAGCCGACTTTAAGAACCCAATCAGTTGGCTTTACACAAGGCTTAGATTTAGTTGCATCTAATATTGTAGCAAACGCTGAAGGGAGCAGATTCCACGTTGAAGGTGCAATCGACGGAGATTTCTTCATTTCGGTATTAGGTGAGCACCAAGTGAAAAATACGCTAAACGCGATGCTTGTAAGTAAAGCACTCGGTTTGACAGACGAGCAAATTCGCGCGGCATTAAAGCAAGTCGTGTTAACAGATATGCGTATGCAGCTGATTCCTGTTGGCGATGTGTTATTCATTAATGACGCTTACAACGCAGCACCGACAAGCATGCATGCAGCAGTTCAATTTGTAAATCAAACATCGATTCGCGGCGATAAATGGTTGGTACTAGGAGATATGTTGGAGCTAGGTGATGACGAGCAACAAATGCATGAAGAAATCGCCCAACATATCGATGCGGACGTTGTGAGCTATGTATGCTTATATGGCCCACGCATGAAATGGTTATATGAAAAGCTACAAGGTCAATTTAATTCGGAACTTCTTGTTTATTCAGAAACGGATTATGCGCCGATTATTGAAACGATCAAACAGCACGCAACGGAAGATACACTCATTTTAGTAAAAGGTTCACGCGGCATGAAACTTGAAACGATTATACAAAACGTAGCGCAATAATTGATCAACAAAAGGCGTGGAGTCATCAGCATTTAAGCTATGATTCTACGTCTTTTTGTTTGTTAAAATTTGAATCTATGAATGAGTTTAGATAATGTACCGACAGCGCGTCTACCATCAATTTTGACATTCGTCGCGATACGAGTATCATTTAAGAAAATGGTTGCTACAATGCCCATATCCGATAAAATGAGATCAAGCTCATCGTTCATGTTTTCAACATTTTCCTCGCCTTTAAATAGCGACCCATTTTCAACATGCCAATCTTCCTTGAATAATGTATCTAAATATTGATTGTTACTATACGATAAATTCAATAAATTCTTTTCAAAGATTTCATATTCCATTCCTTTCTTCTTAAATGTATAAAATTTTATCGGGAAAAATAAACAAAAAATTATGAATTCAGGTGATGTTGTGTCGACAGGTATACTTTTTTTACATGGATTTTCAGGTGGCCCTTATGAGGTACAACCTTTAGTAGATTTTCTTCAGCAGCGGACAACGTGGGAAGTAAGTATCCTAACTTTTTCAGGACATGGTGAGGCAGAAGAGTTGGCGATGAAAGGTTATAAAGCGGAACATTGGATGATGGAAGCGGAAGTTGCCTATCGAAATTTAAAGAAAAAGGTTGATGAAGTTATCGTAGTTGGATTTTCAATGGGAGGGGTTATCGCGATGTATTTAGCAATTCGTTATAAGGTGAAAAAGTTAGTCTTACTTAGTGCGGCCGCAAAATATATTAGTCCGACACAACTTATAAAAGATATTCGTTTAATGGCCGAAGATTTCATACATCATCAATTGGGGGATAATGAATTATTTGCACGCTACAAATTTAAGTTTAAGCATGTTCCGTTATCTGCCACGGTAGAATTTACACGTGTTGTGCAAAAAACAGCACCGTATATTCAAAATATAAAGTGTCCGACATTTATTGTACAAGGGAGATTGGATGGGATTGTCCCATTTTCTACAGCAGCTTATTTGCAAAATTTACTTCAATCTTCAGAAAAAAGACTGTATATTTCTGAGCAGGGAAAACATCACATTTGCTATAGTGATGACTGCGAAAGCTGGTTTCAAAAGGTCTTTCAATTTTTAAATGATGCATAGTATATAACAATTCACATAAGCATAAACGTTGCATACCGAGAACTCCCGTGTTAGACTATGTAAAGCAATGGATACATTTTGTGCAAAGACTCTTCAAGCGTTTTAGGTGAAGAGTGCTTTTTTTTGATAACGGTTTTATTCTATTTTTTAAAAATGCATTGCAATTAAGAAACTGTAGAATCGAACCGCTCGGCAATGACCGGGCTTTCCTTTCATATAAGAGACTCTACATTTTGTAAGTAGAGAGAATTTTTTAGTAACGGAAACGTTCCAATTACAATGGCTCGAAATTTGCCGCCATTTTATCTGAAAATGTAACCATTTGTCAACTTAATAGGAAAAAGGAGATTGAAGAGTTTGACAAATTTTTCAGAATTAAACATTAGTGAATCTACATTACGTTCAATTAAGCGTATGGGGTTTGAAGAAGCAACACCAATCCAAGAAGGAACAGTTAATTTTGCCATGGCTGGCCGCGACGTATTAGGTCAAGCGCAAACAGGTACTGGTAAAACAGCTGCATTCGGTATTCCATTAATCGAGAAAATCGACCCTAAAAATCCGAATAT
Source organism: Solibacillus daqui (assembly GCF_028747805.1). Lineage (NCBI taxonomy): Bacteria > Bacillati > Bacillota > Bacilli > Caryophanales > Caryophanaceae > Solibacillus > Solibacillus daqui. Next base: position 3,757,988 of record NZ_CP114887.1, on the reverse strand, counting down.
CCAAGCTTTAGTAATTGCTCCAACTCGTGAATTAGCAATCCAAGTTTCAGAAGAACTTTATAAATTAGGTTATGATAAGCGCGTAAAATTATTATCAGTTTACGGTGGACAAGAAATTAGTCGTCAAATCCGTGCGCTTAAAAATAAACCACAAATTATCGTAGGTACACCTGGTCGTATTCAAGACCATATTAACCGTCGTACTATGAAATTAGACGAAGTACAAACATTAGTATTAGACGAAGCAGATGAAATGTTAAACATGGGCTTCATTGATGACATTAACGCGATTTTAGAGTCTGTTCCATCTGATCGTCAAACGTTATTATTCTCAGCAACAATGCCACCTGCAATCCGCAAAATTGCTGAAACATTTATGAAAAACCCAGAAATCGTTAAAATCAAAGCAAAAGAATTAACAATGGAAAACATTGAGCAGTTCTTTGTAAAAGCTACTGAGCGTGAGAAGTTCGATGCACTTTCTCGTTTATTAGATTCTCAAAAACCAGAGTTAGCGATTATCTTTGGTCGTACAAAACGTCGTGTTGATGAGTTATCTCAAGCATTAGGTTTACGTGGTTTCTTAGCAGAAGGAATTCACGGTGACTTATCACAAGCAAAACGTCTTTCTGTATTACGTCAATTTAAAGAAAGTAAAATTGACATCTTAATCGCAACAGACGTAGCTGCTCGTGGTTTAGATATTTCTGGTGTAACACATGTTTACAACTTTGATATTCCACAAGATCCAGAATCTTACGTTCACCGTATTGGTCGTACTGGCCGTGCTGGTAAACAAGGTACTTCTGTAACATTTGTAACACCTCGTGAAATGGGTTACTTACGTATCGTAGAAGAAACTACGAAAAAACGTATGAATCCTTTACGTCCACCAACATCTGAAGAAGCTTTAGTAGGCTTACAAGAAGATGCAATGCAATCGTTGGTGGAATTAGTGCAAAACAATGATTTAGGCAACTACCGTGAATTAGCAGCTCAGTTATTAGCAAATAACGAAGCGTTAGATTTAGTGGCAGCTGCACTTAAGTCTATTACAAAAGAGCCAGATGCAACGCCTGTTACGTTAACAGAAGAGCGTCCATTACCAATGCGTCGTGAACGTTCTAATGGTGGTGGAAACCGTGGTCGTGGTGGTAATGACCGCAACCGTGGTGGAGGTAGCCGTGGTGGAGACCGTCGTGGTGGTAATGGCGGTGGAGATCGTCGTCGTGAAGGTGGCCGCGGTGGCGAACGTCGTGATGGCGGTCGTCGTGAAGGAAGCGGACGCCGCGAAGGTTCATCTTCTCGTGACCGTCGTCCTCGTCAACGTCGCGAAGACTAATTTATACAATCCAAAGCACATCTGCGTTAATTCGCGGATGTGTTTTTTAGTTTAAAAATAAAATCAATGTAAAGTTTCAAGAACATGGAAGTGTTATAGTATGATAAAAGTGAAACGAAATATCATTTAAATCGTATATCTAGATAGAGAAAACGAGGTGTAAATAAAATGAGAGCACAACCACAAAACCAATTACCTAAAAAAGCGGTAACTGTTTGGCGTTTGTATGGATTTTTTCAAACGATGATTTTAGCATTACTTGCAGCTGGTGCCGTATTTCTAACAATTAAATTCAGTTGGCCAGTATGGATTCAATGGCTGATGATTGTAATTGTTGTATTATCAATCATTTGCTCAATCATAATTTTCCCGAATATTCGTTGGAAAATTTGGCGCTATGAAGTACGTGAACAAGAAATTGAAATTCAAAGCGGCTTATTTATTGTGACACGTACTTTAATTCCGATGGTGCGTGTACAGCATGTTGATACAGAGCAAGGTCCGATATTAAAAAAATACAATTTAGCAAACATTTCAATATCGTCAGCGGCAACAGTTCATACTATTCCGATGCTAGAGTTAGAATACGCGGATATGTTACGTATGAAAATTTCGGAATTAGCAAGGGTGGCGGAAGATGATGTCTAATGAAAAGTTTAAACTTCATCCTGCGGCAGTTTTAATTAATGTTGTGAAGGCACTGAAGGACCTATTAGTGCCAATTGCTATCATTATAGTGGCGAATGGATTTAACTTTAATTTTGATTACCGTAGTAAAGACTTTTTTGGAGAAATGGTACCATTAATGATTCTATCTGTTGTTTTACTTTGGACGATCATTAATGGGGGAATTAAATGGTGGACTTTCGTTTATTGGTTTGAGGATAGTGAACTCCGCGTTGAATACGGTCTATTTGTAAAAAAGAAGCGATATATTCCATTTGAAAGAATTCAAAACTTAAATTATAAAGAAGGTATATTTCACCGAATTTTTAAGCTTGTTGAAGTACAAATTGAAACAGCTGGTAGCAAAAATGGGAAACCAGAAGCGGAATTAACAGCTGTAACACGTGCAGCAGCCGATGAAATTGAAATTCGAATGAAGTATGCGAAAAACCAACAAGCTATAATAGAAGAAAACGAACAGCCGATTATTGAAAAAGTTCCATCAACGGTTGTACATAAAATGCAAATTCCGGAGTTATTGTTACTTGCGACGACATCAAGTGGTATGGGAGTAGTGCTAGCGGGGGTGTTTGCAGCTGTTTCGCAATTTGCGGAGTTTATACCGTTTGATGCGATCTATGATGAAGTTGCATTTTTGATGAAATATAGTTTTATTGCGGTGGCGATTATAATTGCGCTCGTACTACTTTTAACGTGGATTATTTCGGTTGGTTTTACATGTTTAAATTACTATAATTTCACGGTGTCAAAAGAGCAAGAACGATTAATTATTACTCGTGGCTTAATTGAAAAAAAGCGTGTGACTATTCCGTTGAACCGGGTGCAAGCAATTAAAATTGTTGAAAATCCATTTCAACAATTACTAGGTCTTGCTTCAGTAGCTGTAGAAAGTGCTGGTGGTGGTTTTAGCGGAGAAGCAAATAAAAAAATCATTTTGTTGCCGTTAATTGCAAAGAAAGAGCTACTTACGCCGCTTGAGGAACTGTTCCCGGATTATGATTTTTCATTATCCTCACATGTGAAGCCGCCAAAAAAAGCACTTCCATTTTTTTATCGAATTGATTTTATCTGGTTTGTTCCGCTCGTTGGACTTATATCGTATTTCTTTTATCCGTATGGCTTATTGTCGTTATTACTAATAGTGCCGATAATTTTATTAGGTAGATGGCAGTTCAAAACAACAGGCTACACACTTTACGAAAACCAAATTACGATTGTGTCTCGTGTGATTAGTCGCGTTACCTTTTTTGCGGTGAAAAAGCGCATTCAAGTGACGCAAGGCCGTCAAACCTATTTCCAAAAACGACGCGATATTGGTTCGGCGAAAATTGTAGTGATGTCTGGGATGACAGGAGCATCGGCTATAGTACGTCACATTGACCAGCAAGAAGTGGAAACGATATTATGTTGGTATGAAAAATAAAAAAGACCGCTCTCGTTTTGGGGCGGTCTCATTTGCTTTCTATTTTACACGTCGAATATTTTTTTCGCGCCAACGTACCATATTTTTCGGGTTGAAATAAACAATTCCTAAAATAAAGCCGGCAATAAGCCCTCCAAGATGGGCAGCGATATTAATATTTGGCGTTAAAAATGTCATAATAACACTAATGACGATTAACGGTAAGATGATTTGCTTTAGCTGAGGGAATAAATGCCTTGTGTAATAGACAAGAGCGGCAAATGCGCCGAAAATCCCATAAAGCGCACCACTAGCACCAACACTTGCATAGGTCGGTTCTTGCGTTAAATAAGTTGCTGCAATACCAAAAATGCCTGCTAAAAAGTAGATGGTTAAAAAGCGCATCTTGCCTGCAATTTTTTCGAGCTCAGGACCAAATAAAAATAATGAAAACATATTAAAAAGCACATGGGTAAAGCCTACGTGTAAAAACATTGATGTAATGATGCGCCACCATTCACCTTGAGCGATCAAACCATTTACGCTCATGCCAGTATATAAAAGTCGCTCACCAAAGCCGGGAACTAATGTTAGTAAATAAACGATGAAATTGATGGCAATAATTGACGACACAACTGGATATAACGTAATGTATTGTTTAAAATTTTCTCTACGAATAAACATATTCCACCTCGATAATGTCCTACAAACAACGAATTATTTTTATTATACATTGGAATATTACGTAAAAGAAAGGGAGAGCCTTCAAATGATTAAAGGAATAGGATTAGATTTAATTGAATTAGAGCGTATCGAAAAAATGATGTTGCGCTCAAAAAAGTTTGTCGAACGTATATTAACCGTAAGAGAGTTAAAAATTTTTGAACCGCTTTCGCACGCACGAAAGGTTGAGTTTTTAGCGGGGCGATTTGCAGCGAAAGAAGCGTACTCTAAAGCAAATGGAACAGGGATAGGGAAAGACTGCGAACTGATGCAAATTGAAATATTAAAAGATGAGATAGGGAAGCCCGTGCTTTACTTTGACGGAGATCTGGTGAATGGTTTTATTTCCATTACACATACGAAAACGACAGCTGCTGCACAAGTAATCTTAATGCAATAATACATACATGCCTTCTTTCTTTCATATGTTGTTTTATCGAGAACAGATGAAGGAAAGGGTGGAGCAGTGAACATTCGATTGCTCGTAGTTGTCGCATTTTGTATTTTTCTAGCGGCTTGTGGCAAGGTGACGCAGGAAGAAGTGATTGAAGATGTCAATAAAAAGTGGAGTGAAGCAAAAGGCTACGAATTAACGGCATCTATGGAAGTAAAAACAGGAAGCGAACCGAGGATTTATGATGTAAATGTATGGCATACGAAACCAGATTTTTACCGTGTATCGGTTAATCCACAAGGTGAAACAGAGCAGCAACTAATTGTTCGCAATGAAGAAGGGGTTTTTGTTGTTACACCGGCATTACGTAAAACACATAAGTTTCAAAGTGAATGGCCGAAGCAAAATGGCCAGGGATATTTAATTGGTGCGTTAGCAGAAGATTTAATAGCGGATAAAAATTTAGTAATGACAGAAGATGAAGAAAACTTTGTATTTGAGCTTGAAACGCGAAATGTAGACCGTACTGCATTACCGGTTCAACAAATTTCAATAAACAAAAAAACGATGCTGCCAACAAAAGTGAGTGTATTAGACGGGGAGTTACAAGAGCAAGTTGTTATTCAATTTAAAGATATTAAATTAGGTGTACAACATAAGGCAGAAGAATATGCAGTAGAAAAATTTTCAGATGATGAGGAAAAAAAGGCAGCTAGTGCCGATATAGTTAACACTGAGTTCAAAGTATATTATCCAACTGTGAATTGGGCTCATACAAAATTAACAGATGAGCTTGAAGTGCAGGAAGATGGAAATTCACGTGTCATTTTAACGTTTGAAGGGGAAAAGCCATTTACGATGATGCAACAGCCAATAAATTATAATGAAAGTATATTACCTGTGTTTTCTACAGGAGATCCAGCTGATTTAGGGGATACAATTGGCGCTATTACAGAGCATTCGATTCAATGGGACAAAGATGGCATGTCATTCTTCATTGCATCCACGAAACTTTCGAAAGAAGAATTATTAGAAGTAGCGGCAAGTGTTCAAGAAGGTAGTCAAAAATAGTTTTCAAAATTATGTTTAAATTTACAAAAAGAGGGTAAAATTATTATGGATATTCAAACTAACTTTCGACCTACAAAAGCAGTAATCGATTTACAAGCAATTGAACAAAATGTTACGTCATTGCGACAGTACCTCCAACAAGATGTGCAAATTATTGCCGTCGTAAAGGCGAACGCATATGGGCACGGTGACGTTGAAGTAGCAAAAGCAGCAATCAAAGCAGGGGCGACAATGCTCGCAGTTGCAACACCGGATGAAGCAGTACATATGAGAGCACATTTCCCAAAAACTGATATGCTAATACTAGGTGCAACACCACCTAACTTTATTCCATATGCGGCAAAGGAAAATATTACCCTCACTGTTTTTTCAACAGACTGGTTAGAGCGTGCAGCTGCATATTTTCCGCAGTCACAGCCAGTGAAGTTGCACATTAAAATTGATTCAGGTATGGGGCGTATCGGTGTGGATTCGAGAGAAGAGCTAATACCTTTATACGAATCGATCATAGCTTCACCGCATTTTATTTTAGATGGGATTTTTACACATTTTGCAACGGCTGATGAGGAAGATTCTTTGTACTTTGACAACCAAGTATCCTTATTTAAGGAGTTGTTAATGGCATTGCCATCGAAGCCAAGACTAGTACATGTTGCAAATACAGCAACCGCGTTAGTAAAAGATACATCTTTACAATATGACGCAGTACGTTTTGGGATTTCAATGTACGGTTTACTTCCTTCATCATATGTTGGAGAAATTTTACCTTTCCCGATTCAACCTGCTTTTTCGTTACAAACGGAGTTAGTTCATGTAAAGCAGCTTAAAGCAGGACAGTCAGTAGGGTACGGTGCGACATTTACAGCAGAGGAAGATATTTATGTTGGTACAATTCCAATCGGTTATGCAGATGGGATGATTCGCAAGCTCAGTGGGCAAGAGGTACTTGTAGGTGGCGAGCGATCTAAAATAATTGGACGAATTTGTATGGATCAAAGTATGATTTTACTACCAAAAGCATATAATGTTGGAGAACCTGTTGTTTTAATCGGTCATCAAGGGCAAGAGAGAATTACATTAGATGACTGGGCCAATAAGTTAGAAACAATTAACTATGAAGTACCTTGTGTAATTACAGCCCGGGTTCCTAGAGTATATAAGTAATTGTAATGTGAGTTTTGTCGAAAAAATGCGGATTAAAATAAGTACTTTCACTTATTTGTCATTTCCCACTGCGAGAATTGTCAGTTTTTTTACTTTCTTGTCTTTTCTTTGTAGCCATTCAATGCTAGAATGGTATGGAAATGGAATGTTCGGTGGAGGTGCTTGTTTTGTACGCAAAAGAAATTATTGATGTAGAAGAAGTAGTAATTAATATTCCTAATGAGTTAATTGTACAATTTGAAAGAAAGTTTGGTCGTGGTACGAATAATGGTGGTATGATTACGTATTTAGCGGCTAAGGAATATACAAAGCATATGCAACCAAATCAAATACGGGAAGCTTTAATGAAAGGCTATGTGGAAATGTCGCAAATTAATCTGACGATTTGCAGTGAGTGCTTACATGCAGAATATGAAGCGGAACATATGGTGGAGCGTCTCGTAAGCGGGGGATGACAATTTGATTGTAAAACGTGGAGACGTTTTTTTTGCTGACCTATCACCAGTTATAGGTTCAGAGCAGGGTGGTACAAGACCTGTTCTTATTATTCAAAATGATATAGGTAATCGTTTTAGTCCAACAGTCATTATCGCTGCAATTACTGCGCAAATTCAAAAAGCAAAATTACCTACCCATGTTGAAATCGATGCTAAAAAGTATGGTTTTGAACGTGATTCGGTAATTTTGCTTGAGCAATTGCGTACTATTGATAAATCTCGATTAACAGATCGAATTACACAGCTGGATGCCAAATTAATGCATGAAGTGGACATGGCACTTGGTATTAGTTTAGGACTTGTAAAATTTTAATACATAAAAAAAACATCGGAACATAATCGTTTCGGTGTTTTTTTAATAGGCTAAAATCAATACAATGCTGAGGACTTTTATGATTTTTAATTAAAAGAATGGATACTATAAATCGAAAATCAATCTATTACGCAGTATATCCACATAAAAAATCAATAATTTGCAAAATAGTTAGTCGAAGCATATTTTAGGGAAGAATCTTAAAATATATTATGAATTAACAAGTTTTAAATAGTGTAAAAAGTAGAATTATGCAGTAAAATGGAAAATAACCATCTGTATATTTTTGTAAAATTTAGACTATTACCATAAATTACACAGAGAGTGACGAAGTTTGTTATAATAAATTGACTATTTAAAATTTTTATGTTACGCGTTAATTCCCCTAAAGAAAACTTAAGGAATTGGAGGCGCTATGATGGATTCAAAAGCTACCGTAGAGATTATAACAGAATGGGATATTGTAGCTGCACGCCAACTTGGAAGGAACGAAGCAAAGGCGATAGGTTTTGGTGCGGTAGATCAAGCTCGAATTACAACTGCAATTAGTGAACTTGCTCGAAACATTTATTTATATGCTCGTGCAGGAGAAGTAACAATGGAACGGATTAATGAAGGGGACAAAATGGGAATACGTATTATCGCTGCTGACAAAGGCCCCGGTATAAATAATTTAAAAAAAGTGATGGAAGATGGCTATTCTACCTCGGGCGGTCTTGGTGCGGGTTTACCAGGCGTTAAAAGACTGATGGATTCGATGGATATTCAGTCAACTACCGGTAAAGGGACAATCGTTATAATTGAAAAATGGGTGTAGTAGGAAGTGATGATAATTGAAAGAATTACAAATTCAATATCAGAAAATATTATCTGATTACTTAGAGAATCAAACTGAACGAAATTTGTATATCGGCCAAAATTTTATTCGACAATTGATTCAGAAAAAGGTAACGCCTGAAGAAGTGATTAATATTCATAAATATGCGATTGAACATATTTATCCGAATGTGTCGGAGGATGTTTCACATAGCTTTGATTTTTTAATCGAAATCATGGTGCATTTTGGGCTGACATTAAAAGAACATCAAAGTTTACTAGAACAACAAGAAGAATTACGTATTGAGATGAATGTAGCAACGAAAATTCAAGATATGATTCTTCGGACAACAATTCCGAAAATTGAAGCCATTGATATTGGTATGGTATCCATTCCCATTCGTAAAATGAATGGCGATTATGTACATTTTTTAAGTGATGATGAACATTATGTTAGCGTGGCTGTGACGGATGTAGTAGGCAAAGGTGTACCAGCAGCACTATGTATGTCAATGGTTAAGTATGGTTTGGATACGTTAGAATATGCAACGAATGAGCCATCGCATATTTTAGGCGTTTTAAATCGCATCATTGAAAAAAGTGTTGATGATAGTATGTTTGTCTCGATGTTTTATGGCACATATGATGTTGAAAACAGTCTGTTTACATATGGTTCTGCTGGTCATGAACCGGCAATTTACTATTGCGCGAGTGAACAAACTTTCTATGATTTAGAGTCTAAAGGTTTGTTATTAGGCGTAATGCCTGAAGTTAACTACCCTCAATATGAGATTGAAATGGGGGACAACGATTTTATTTTAATGATTACAGATGGCGTGACCGATTTCCGCAAACGGGGAGATATAGATCCGCGTGATGTCATAAAAAAATTGGCGTTGAGTTATAACCATCTTACGGCACAAGAAATGTGTGAGCAAATATACGCTTATTTAAAAGCTATGCCAGAATTTGATTTAGAAGATGATTTTACTGTGGTTTTTATAAAAAAATAATCTAAGAAAATGGGTTTAATTACACAGAAAAAGGGAATTTTAATATAATTCAGTAGATGGAGGTGTCTAATAATGAATGTCAATGTTCAGTTTAGAGAAGATGGCAACGTGCTACGAGGTTATATTGAAGGGGAAATCGACACGTTTACAGTCCCTGTATTACGTGAAGAGTTAGAAACAGTTAGAGTTGTAGAAGGACGAAAAATTGAGTTAGATTTATCGAAAGTGAATTATATGGATAGTACGGGTTTAGGAATTTTCGTGGCATTTTACAAAAAGATAACACGTGAAAACGCATCGTTAAAATTAGTGAATTTATCTAGTCGTTTAGTACGATTATTTGAGATTACAGGATTAAGTGAATTAATGAGTATTGAAACCGACGAGGAGTTGGAGATGAAATGATGAAAGCATTTGATTATATCGAAATCAGAGTGCCGGCTAAATCGCAATATGTTAGTGTCATTCGTTTAACGATTTCTGGTTTAGCTGTGCGTGTTGGATTCACTTATGACGAAATAGAAGATTTAAAAATTGCAACAAGTGAAGCGGTAACAAATGTTGTTCATCATGCTTATAAAGGCGAAAGTGGAGAAGTAGTACTTGGCTGTGCACTTTACAGTGACAAAATTGAAATTATGGTAGCAGATTACGGCGTAAGCTTTAACTTTGAAGAAGTAAAATCTAAAATCGGTCCATATCATGAGGATGAAAACGTAGCACTTTTACGTGAGGGTGGATTAGGAATTTACTTAATGGAATCTTTAATGGATGAAGTGAAAATTAATAATGAAGGCGGCGTAACGGTTTTCATGACAAAGTATGTCTCGAGAGAGCAGGTGAAGGGGAATGTCGAAAGAATCACTACCTAGAAATTCATCAAGAGAAGAAGTACTAAATTGGATTGCAGAATATCAAGAGCATACCAGCGAGGAATCACAGACAAACTTAGTACTTCATTATCAACAATTAGTAGAGTCAATTGCTCGTAAATATTCTCATGGTAAATCTTATTATGATGATATTGTACAAGTTGGTATGCTTGGCTTATTAGGTGCGATTCGACGATTTGATCCTTCCTTTGGCAGAAGCTTTGAAGCATTTGCTGTGCCAACAATTGTTGGTGAAATTAAACGGTTTTTACGAGATAAAACATGGGATGTACATGTACCAAGGCGAATTAAAGAGCTTGGACCACGCATTAAATCAGCAGTAGAAGCACTAACTACAGAGTTGCAGCGTTCACCTTCGATCAGTGAGATTGCAACTTATTTAGAAGTGCAAGAAGAAGACGTGCTTGAAGCGATGGAGATGGGGCGTAGTTATCAAGCGTTATCGATGGATCATTCGATTGAATCCGATTCAGATGGTAGTACCGTTTCCTTATTCGATGTCGTTGGTAAAGAGGATGACGGTTATGAAATAACGAATCGTCGTATGATCGTAACGGATGTAATGAATGTGTTAAATGATCGCGAGCGTCAAATTATCCAATTTACCTATTTAGATCAGCTAAGCCAGAAAGAAGCTGGTGAACGACTTGGCATATCACAAATGCATGTTTCGCGTATTCAGCGCAAGGCGATAAAAAAATTACAAGATGCTATTGTTTCAAGTGGCGGAATATCATCATAACCGTTTAGAGTCTACTGATTTTTTGCACAAGTGGACTCTTTTTTTGTGGGTGAAATTGCGAATTTTCAAGAGTAACAAAGGATTGTTAGTGGTAAACTAAAAGGAGTTCAAACGTAAAGGAGTGGCACGATGGAACAGAAGAAAATGCTACAAATGATTGCACAAGATGCAAATGTACAACCGAAACAAGCACAAGCAGTTATTGACTTATTAGAAGAAGGGAATACCGTACCGTTTATTGCGCGTTATCGTAAAGAAGTTACAGGTTCTCTAGATGAAGTACAAATAAAAGCCATTGAAGATCGCTATCATTACATACAACAATTAGAAACGAGAAAAGAAGAAGTAGTACGCTTAATTGCTGAGCAAGGCAAGTTGACAGCAGAATTACAACAAGCCATCCAAGCGGCAACAGTATTACAACGTGTTGAAGATTTATATCGACCATATAAGCAAAAACGACGTACGAAAGCAACGATTGCCAAAGAACGGGGGTTAGAACCACTAGCTGAGCACATATTAAAATTTACAAAGCAATCAGTAGAGCAACTTGCTGCTAGTTATATAAACGAAGAAAAAGGTGTTACATCTATAGAAGATGCATTAGCAGGTGCGCGTGATATTTTAGCGGAATATTTTGCAGATGATGCCACAATTCGAGAAAAGCTGCGTAAATTATCTTGGCGTGAAGGGAAGCTTGTAACAGCTGTAAAAAATGCAGAAAAAGACGAAAAACAAGTATTCGAAATGTATTATGAATACGAAGAGCCGGTTTCTCGTATAGCACCTCACCGTACATTAGCAGTAAATCGTGGGGAAAAGGAAGACATATTGCGCGTAACAATTGACGTACCTATTGAGAAGGCAACAACACAAATGGAATTGCACTTCATTCCGAAAAACTTTGTTGGTCCATCTGTCGAACAAGTGACATTAGCGATATTAGATAGCTATAAACGCCTGATTAAACCGTCCATTGAAAACGAATTGCGCTCAGAGTTAACCGAAAAAGGTGAAACACAGGCGATTCATATTTTCTCGGAAAACTTACGTAATTTATTACTACAACCACCAATGCGCGGTAAAATGGTATTAGGTGTTGACCCGGCTTATCGTACAGGCTGTAAATTAGCTGTAGTTGATGAAACAGGGAAAATGATTGAAATCGGTGTAATTTATCCGCATACGACATCAGATACAACGAAATCAAAAGCAACGATTATAAAATTATTGAAAAAGTATCCAATAAGCATTATTGCAATTGGAAATGGGACTGCTTCACGTGAGACAGAGCAATTTATTGCGGAAGTGTTAAAAGAAGTAGATGAGCAGGTTGCATATGTAATCGTCAATGAGGCGGGAGCTTCCGTTTATTCAGCTTCAGATGTAGCACGTGCTGAGTTCCCGGATTTACAAGTAGAGCAGCGTAGCGCAGTATCGATTGCACGTCGCTTACAAGATCCCTTATCTGAATTAGTAAAAATTGAACCAAAAGCAGTTGGTGTCGGACAATATCAGCATGACGTCTCTCAAAAACAGCTAGCTGAATCACTAACATTTATCGTAGAGACAGCGGTAAACCAAGTAGGTGTTGATGTAAATACAGCGTCAGCGTCACTGTTACAATATGTTTCGGGCTTATCGAAAACGGTAGCAGAAAATATCGTAATAATGCGCGGTGAAAACGGAAAATTCACATCACGTGCGCAACTAAAAAAAATTCCACGTTTAGGTGCAAAAACTTATGAGCAAGCAATCGGTTTCTTACGTATCCCAGAGGCAAAAAATCCACTCGATACTACAGGCATTCACCCAGAAAGTTATAAGCTGGCTGAAGCAATTTTAGAAGCGGCTGCATTAACAAAAAAAGACGTTGGTACACCAAAGGCAGAACAAGCGATTAGCGAATTGAGTTTATCAGAATTAAGTGC